>JAOUCZ010000195.1 GCA_029859505.1 Lysobacterales bacterium
CACTGAACCCGCGGCAGCCATGACCGGATTCATCATCGGAGCAACCAGCATCGCACCAATGACCACAGCAGCCGAATCCGATAATAACCCCGCACTCGCAATGATGGTTGAGAGAATCATCAGGATACTCATGCGGACAAGATAAGGCGTTTGATTATCCTTGCCGAAAACGAATAGATCCTCCAAAACACCGCGGCGCTCTTCTGGAGAAATACCGCGTTGAATGAGGATGTTCTTGAAATTGAGTTTACCCATTATTCATACTCTGCTGTCATTGCCTGGTGCTGTTGATCTACAAGGTTGATTACCGGGTTTGTTAGTGCAGTGTTTTTTTGTGCTGAGAAGCGGTGAACATACCAGCCCTGATCGAAACCCGAGCGCCAAAGTTATCAGCTTAAAAAAAATGTGCAAGCTGCTAAACGACCGGGATGGGACGATACGCAGTTATTTTGCAGAAACGGGCCGTCGCCTGATGAGACGGGCAAGCCATGAGAATAGCTGACGCGGCCAATGACGAATCACATCAAGCCAGGTGTAAATCGTAGGTAACAACACCAGGCTGGCAAAAGTAGAGAACAAAAGACCACCCACGATAGCCCTTGCCATTGGGAAGTAGGGCGGGCCATTTCCTCCGATCTGAGTGGTTCCGATACACAATGGGGTCAGGCCCAGTACGGTGGTCCCGACCGTCATGAGTATGGGGCGCATCCGTTCTCTACATGCCTTGAGTAGTGCATCGTCACGGGAGAGGCCTTGCAGACGAAGCTGGTTGACATGATCAATCAGCACGATTCCGTTGTTCACCACCACACCTATCAGTATCAGAATGCCGATCATTGCCATCAATGTGAATGTTGTTCCGGTTATCAGGAAAAACCAGTAAACACCGATGACAGAGAACATGATGGTGCAGATCATACCCAATGGGTAAATCAGTGATTCAAACTGGGCTGCAAGCACGATGTAGATGATTGCAATGGCCAGCAGGATGTTGAATAACATCTTCTGCATGGCTTCCTTGTCACCTGTGAACCCTCCACCGAAATGCCAGTCATAACCGCTGGGCATTTCCATCAGGTCCAGCTTTTCCCTGATTAGTTCGGTCGCTTTCTCCGATGTGATCCCATCCAGTTGTGCTGTGATTGACAGGCCGGTTCGGCGATCCAGGCGGCGTATCTCGGTGGGGCCGGTGGATTCGATGAAATCGACCATCGACATCAGAGGTATGGGCACGCCTTCTGAATTTCGTAGCTTGATATCGCGCAGATCATTCAATTCCTGGCGATCCTGCTCACGGAACTGCAGGCGCACGGGAATCTCACTTTCTTCACCCTTGAACTCACGCAAATCAATGCCGCGAATGGCAATGGCCACGACCTGCGCAACTTCATTGGTGGAAAAACCAAGCTGGTTGGCCCTTTCACGGTTTACCCTTACCTGGACCTCCTGGTCACCTGCTGCGGCTTCGGAGACCACACCGGTCAAACCGTCGACGGTAGCAAGAAAGCGTACCGCGTCTTCTGACAGTTCCCGTAAAACTTCGCTCGAGGTGCCGGTTAGTGTAACAGTGAGTTTTTCACCACCACCGGCACGTTGAAATTCGAAACTTGGCCTGCCAATAGCAATTTTTGGCATGCCCTCAAGAATTTCATTGGAAATTTCCTGAGATGAACGTTTTGAGTTCTCGTCGTCTGTCAACAGGATGGTTGAAGCGGTGTTTTCTGCCATCTCGGAATAGTAGGAATAAACGGCCCTTATCTCGAATCGCTCCTGATTCGTGTAGAGGTATTCCTCAATCCGGTCCACCGATTCTTTAATTTTAGCCAGCGGGTAATGTCCATCCAGGTGATAAGGCATGTACAACCTTCGGGTTGAGTCCTGGGGAAACATATCCGTCTCAACAGTCGTCATGGGAATCGCCGCTGAAACAAGGGTCAGGATTACCATGGTTGCTGCAAGCCAGCGATGGCGCATATTCCAGCTCAGAAGGCGGATGTATTGATCACGTAAAAAATCAATCGTGGCATTCTGTTTCTTGCTTGCAGGCCGGTCCAGTCGTGAGGCCGCAAGTGGAATGATCGTCTGTGCGATAAACAGGGATATGATCAATGAAACGACAATGGCGGTTGCCACATGGGTCAGAAAAATAGAAATCTGGTCCTGCTCACCAAAAATAATGGGCAGGAAAACCGCCGCACTGGTCAAGGTTCCGGCAGCCACCGCCAGCCCAACCGCACTGACACCGCGCAGAGCTGAACCCTTTGGGTCATCAGGCGTTTTTTCGTGCTCGGTGTGAATGCTCTCGCTGACTACAACCGCATTATCTACGAGCATGCCAACTGCAAGCATCAGGCCCATCATTGACAGAATGTTCAATGAAATGTCTAAAAAATACATCACACCCAGGGTGATTGTAATTGCCACCGGAATGGCAAGTGAAACCATCAGGGTGGTCGACACGCTACGAAGAAAAAAGTAAAGCACAAACAACGAAAGAAAAGCACCAAGAACACCGGCTTTGAGTAACTCACTGAGAGAGTCAGTTACGCCATCAGACTGATTTTCGAGAAAGAACACGTTGATGCCCTGCATTTCGGGGGTTTCGCCGATTCGATCAACTTCCGCCAGTGCGCGCCTGCCCACATCAACCAGGTTGGCACCGCTTTCCTTGAATATACTGATGCCAATGGCGTATTTACGGTCCAGGTGCCGGGCGTATGTGCGACGCCTGGAATCGTATTTGACCTCGGCTATATCAGCCAGTCGCAATCCATCCTCTGATATGACCAGTTCCTTGATTTCATCGATGGAACGGAATTCACCCCTGGGGTTCACCCGGTAACGGGTTTCACCATCGCGGATCAAACCGGCTGAGTCTGAAAAATTGACCTGTCTTAGTTGGGCCTGCAGCTGGTTCAGGTCGATGCCATGGGAAATTACCCGGTCAGCAATCAATTCAATGCGAATCTCACGTGGCTCAATGCCCTGGAAATCCACACGTGCGACACCCGGAACTCTCTCCAGTGGCCGCACCAGGTTACGAATCAGCATGTCATAGGCAATGGAGAGGTCACGCTCGCTGGAGATACGTAAGGTCAGCACCGGCTGGTCGGTAAAGTTAAATTTTAAAACATTAATCCGGCGCAGGTCGGCAGGTAGCTGGTCGCGAATCGCTTCCATTCTCTCCCTGGCCTCAACCGACTTGACGGCGACATCAGCGCCCCAATCAAACTGAACTTCGAGCCTTGATCCGTTAGATGAAGAAGTGGATTCCAGGCGTTTGATCCCACTCAATGTAGCAATCACTTCCTCGGCCGGGCGGGTGATTTCCCGTTCCACTTCATCCGGTGTCGAGCCCTGGTATGGCATATCGAGGACGATAAATGGAACATCAACACCTGGAAAATACTCAAGTGGTAATAGTCGGCTGGAGATTAAGCCTATAGCGATCATCGAAACGAAAATCATAACGATAGTTACGGGCCGGTCCATTGCAAAGCGGGCAGGTACCATGGCCTAGGTCTCCGCTTCCGTTATGCCGGTGCGATCAGCAAGTGGTTTATCACGGCGGCGGTCCAATAGTGAATACATCACCGGGACCACGAGAAGTGTAAGGAATGTCGATGTCAGGAGCCCTCCGATGACTGTGATGGCCATGGGTGTCCGCATTTCAGCGCCCTGGCCGAGCCCCAGTGCCATGGGTAATAAACCCAATACTGTGGTCAGCGTGGTCATCATGATTGGACGTAACCGCAGTTTCGCACCTTCCCTGATGGCTGCCATACGTTCCATGCCGCGATCCCGTAACTGGTTGATCAGGTCGAGTAATACAATAGCGTTGTTGACCACGATACCGGCGAGCATGATCAAGCCGATAAATACAATGACACTGAGTCTCGTGTCGGTCAGCCACAGGGCCAGCGCAACACCAACGGCGGCCAGGGGAATGGAAAACAAGATAACGAAAGGATGCAGCAGGGACTCAAACTGTGCGGCCATCACCAGGTAAACCAGGATTACCGCCAATCCCAGCGCAAACAGCAAGGATTGGAACGAGGCCGTCATCTCCTCGCTTTGCCCCTTGATAAACATTTTCAGGCCATAGGGCAGCTTCATGCCGGCCAATAGTGATTCAACCTCACTGACCGCACTGCCAAGATCTCCATAAGCGAGGTTGGCCTGGATCAGGGCCAAACGTTCCTGATTGCCACGACGGATTTCAGCCGGACCTTCAGCGACCCGTATTTCGGCGACCGAAGACAATGGCACCGGGGACTCACTTTCGGGATTGATGATCAATTCGCGAACTGCTGAGATGGACTGCCGTTCGTTCTCGGAAACACGTACCAGAACATCGACTTTACGGTCACGCCAGCTAAACCGGGTGGCCACATCTCCACGGATCTTTCCAACCACCCGGTCAGATATCTGTTTCACGGTAAGCCCAAGTGCAGCGGCGCGCTCCTGGTCGAAAAATATCTGAATTTCCGGATGTCCGCGTTCCAGGCTGGACACGACATCGGCGAAGGTCCTGGACTGTCTCAATCGTCTTAAGACCTCGTCGCTGGCCAGGCGCAGGGAATCCAGGTCATAGCCTTGAATTTCGATTTCCAGTGGTTTGTCAAAACTGAGTAACTCAGGCGATGAGAAATTTGCCTGCAGTCCGGCGATATTCCGGCCCTGGGTTCTGAGTTTAGTGATAAGCCGTTGCTGATCACCCATGCTGGTGTCCGTCTTCATGACGACCAGCATCCGGGCAATGTTTTCTCCACTCTCTGTCGGGTTGGCGTCAATCCGATTGCCTGAGCCCGCGACTCCGTAAACGTAACTCACGCCCGGGTCTGAAGTAGCCAATTGCTGCAGTTCACTTTCAATTCTGTCGGTTTCCTCAAGCGGTGTACCCGGTGCCGCTTCAAGCATGACATCGAAGCGGCCCTGTTCGAGTTGCGGTACCAGTTCTGTTCCGAGTCGTTGTAACAGCACTATAGCGAGCACTAACAGAATCGTTGCTGCAAACAGGGTTAATAAACGGTGTGAAAGGGCCCGGTCGAGCAAGTGCGCATAAACCGCAGCAAACCAGGTTCCCACCCGCTTGCGCATACCATTCGAATTGGATAATTGCTGGCCTCGAACTGAAGCCATCATTGGTATCAGGGTCATGGCTACCCCCAGTGAGATAGCCAAAGCGAAGGTCACTGTGAGGGCCTGGTCCCGGAACAACTGTCCGGCAATACCTTCGACAAAGGCCAACGGCAGGAATACTGCTATCGTCGTTAATGTTGCTGCGATGACGGCCCCTCCAACTTCGCTGGCACCCTTGATTGCCGCGCTGACCAAAGTCTCGCCTGAGGTCCGGTGACGTGAAATGTTTTCAAGTACCACGATAGCGTTGTCTACGAGGAGACCGGTGGCCAGGGCAATGCCGCCCAGTGACATGATATTGAGTGAAATTCCGGCCTGACCCATCAGGAAAAAGGTGGCAATAATTGAAACCGGTATGGAAAGTGCAACGGTAAAAGTGAACCAGACATTGTTCAGGAAAACGTAAATAACCAGAACCGCCAAAAGTCCGCCGATAATGGCCGCCTTGACCACTTCGCTGATGGCACGGTCAATGAAAATGGACTGATCGTCCACGTTGTCTATCTTCATGTTCTGCGGTAGTTCTTCTGACAACTCCTGGATTCGTGCCTTGATACCCTTGGCCACACTGACGGTATTGGCATCACCCTCCTTGTAAATTGCGATCTCTACGGCTTCTTTGCCGTTCATTCGAATGATGGCCTCCCGTTCACTGAAACCCGCACGTACCGTGGCGATATCGCGTAGATAAATTGGACGGGTCGTGCCCGGCTTGACGATCAGGTCACCAAATTCTTCTACGGTGGCGAACTGGTTTATCGTACGAACCAGGTAACGCTGGGTTCCTTCTTCCAGTCGGCCGGCTGAAACATTGACGTTTTCGGCCGCCAGACGTTGGCTCAATGCACCCAGCGACAGATTGAGTTGTGCCATCTTCCGCTGATCAATCTCAATCTGGATCTCATCCTCAAGGCCACCACTGATCTTGACTGCAGCGGCACCTTCAACCGGTTCAATAAGTTTTTTGATTTCCTCTTCGGCAAAACGACGCAAGGCCTTGAGTGAGGCTTCGTCCGAGTTGGAGGAGGTCAAAGCGAATCGCATGATGGGGTCGGTTGCGGGGTTGAATCGCAACAATAATGGACGGCTTGCTTCCAGCGGTAATTGCAAAACTTCGAGTTTCTCGCGTACGTCCAGACCAGCACGGTCCATGTTAGTACCCCAAGCGAATTCGAGAATCACATCAGATTGGCCGGCACGGGATACGGATTTCACACTGAGTACGTTCTTTACCACGCCAACCGCCTCTTCAACGGGGCGTGTTAACAGTGTTTCAATTTCTTCGGGCGCTGCGCCCTGGTACTCGGTACGAACAGTCAATGTCGGGTAGGACAGATCGGGCAGGAGGTTGACGTTGAGGTCTTTCAGAGCAATGAGTCCGAATAGAACAAGGGTGACAGCGAGCATTGATATGGCAACGCGTCTGCGTGTCGCAATCTCGATCAGTTTCATCGCACCGGCTGATCTGATGTGCTCAGAACTCATGTGTTGGAATCCGGGTTATTGCCCACCACCTCCACACGTGATTCATCACTTAAGCTTCCTTTGCCGGCGGTAACGACTGTCTCACCTTTTTCAAGGCCCTCGGTCACCTCGACCAGGCCATTGGACTCAAAACCCAGTTCAATTGCACGGCGATTGGCAATACCTTCGTCATTGATGACGAATACATGGCTCAATTCGTCTTCTGTAATGATCGCGCTGCGTGGGACAACCGGTACATTTGCATGCATGTCGTACTGAATCTCTATCCGGCCGAACAAACCGGGCTTCAGCATTTGGCCGTGATCGTATATCTGAGCGGTTACACGGAAAGTTCCAGTATTTGTGTCAATCACAGGGCTGATGCGAATAACTTCACCGGCAAATATTTCCCCCGGCCAGGCGTCAACCAACATGGAGACCTGCAGGCCTTTGTCCAGCACGCGCAACTCGCGTTCAG
>JAOUCZ010000196.1 GCA_029859505.1 Lysobacterales bacterium
CAGTGGTTTTGTTCAGCATCATGTTGGGCGTGGCGGTCATGATCTCCGATCGCAAAGCACCTTTGTTGGAACTCCTTGCTTCGCTGGACGATGCGTTGATAAACATCACCCGTTTCGTGGTGAAACTGGCACCCTTCGGCATTTTCGCAATCAGTGCCAATGCAGCCGGAACGCTTGATATCACGGCATTTGACAAGCTTCAGGTATATGTTGCTACCTTTTTGCTTCTATGGGCTATTTTCTTTTTTTTGTTGCTGCCGGGCCTGCTCATTGCATTGACCCCGGTGCGCTATAGGGAAATCTTCAAAACCTTCCGTATTCCATTTATAACGGCGTTTGTAACGGGTAGTGTGCTGGTAGTGGTACCCATGTTGATCGAACGGATCAAGGAGTTAATGGCACTACACAATATTGCCGATGAGGAAACCGACGCTGCGGTCGATGTGTTGATTCCGACCACTTACAATTTTCCTTCTATCGCCATGTTGCTTGCCTTGAGCTTTATTCCCTTTGCAGGATGGTATGCCGGCAGTGAATTAACCGTTGGACAGTATCCGCAGTTTGCCTCGGTTGGTTTGTTTGTGGCGTTTGGCGGAACCAATATTGCATTGCCTTTTATGCTCGACATGTTTCGCTTGCCGGCTGACCTGTTCCAGTTGTTTTTGGTGGCCAATGTCATCACCAATTTTTTCTTTACCGCAGTGTCAGTAATGAACCTGGTTGTGCTGACCGTGTTGACGATGTTTCTGATCAAGCGGCGGATAAAGTTCCTGCCCATGTTCCTTGCTATCCTGGTCATTATCGGCGTATTTGGAACACCGCTGTTACTCAAAGGCCAGGCAAGTATTTTCAACCACTTTGTAAACTACGAATACAAGGGTTACAGCGACTTTGTTGCAAAGGAACTGGTCATCACTCCTGTTAAGACACAGGTTGGGCAATACCAGGCTGATCTCGTTTCAACTGCGAATTCTCAGCGCTTGGAACGGATAGAGAAGGCGGGTTGGATCAAGGTGGGCTACTCCCCCGATTCTTTGCCATGGGTGTTCCAAAACTCTAACGGAGACCTGGTGGGGTTCGACATGGAACTGGTCCATCAACTTGCTGCGGATCTGGGTGTCGGACTTGAAATGATCAAGCTGGAGCGTGGGCAGATTCAACAGGCACTGAATAGTGGTCAAATCGACCTTTATACCTCCGGACTCATGATGGATGCGCAGCTCGCCCGCGAGTACACGATCAGCCAACCATACGCCGATGCTACACTTGGTGTGCTAGTCAAAGACCACCGGCGACAGGAGTTTGATTCGCTTAAATTAATACGTGAGGAAGGCGGGAAGTCATTTGCTGTCTTGAACTCACCATCGCTAAGAAGAAACCTCAAGTCCTTATTTCCTGAGTTGGAATTCAGTAGTGTGGATTCGCCGCGACCATTCCTGCGGGATGAAATGGAGGGTATTGACGCACTCATCATGTCGGCTGAGGCTGCATCGGCTTGGACAATGGTCTATCCGGGCTTTACCGTAGTTGTTCCCGGTAGTTCATTGAAGCGTGCGCCTTTTGTGCTGGTGCTGCCGCATGGAGATGATGCGTTCAAGGTTTTTATCAACGACTGGCTTACTCTGGCCACATCACTTCGGATCACTGATAGTGCTTACCGGCACTGGATTCTGGGGCACGATGATGCCATGAGGCAACCACGCTGGTCCGTGATTCGCGATGTTTTGCATTGGGTTGATTAACTGTTCTTATGGAACATAGACTTGTGCTCCCTTATATAGAAGCTGGTTTGCCAGTTCCCGCATCGCTCTCGGCAGCAAGCCGGTTAATACCGTTGAAATCGCTCCGAGGTGAAATTGCCCAATCAGGCCCTCCGGCCCTATCAATGCACCCATCGAACGAAAATTCTAAGTCTGTGGGGTCAGAGTAACTATCCTGATACTGTACTCTGACCCCGTTTTGTTGCTTTTACCCGGCTTATTCGCCAAAGCCCTCCGGAAGCTCCATTTCGAGGTTTTCCAACAGAAATGCCCAGCTATCCGAATAACCTTCTATGACTTTATCAGTTGGCACGCCTGCACCGTGACCGGCGCGGGTCTCGATTCTGATTAGAACGGGATCGTCACCGGCCTGGGCTTCCTGCAATGCAGCGGCATATTTGAAGCTGTGTCCGGGCACCACGCGGTCATCCGTATCAGCGGTTGTCACCAGGATGGCCGGATAGTCGGTGCCTTCCTTGATGTTGTGATAGGGAGAGTATTTCAGTAATGCTTCGAACTCTTCCGGGTTGTCTGATGAACCAAAGTCATCGGTCCAGAACTGCCCGGCAGTAAAGTTGTGAAAACGCAGCATGTCCATTACGCCGACTGCTGGAATTGCAGCGCCGAACAAATCCGGCCTCTGGTTTGCTACCGCACCAACCAGCAGACCGCCGTTGCTACCACCGAAGATCGCGAGTTTATCAGGGTTGGTATAACCCTCTGCTATAAGGTATTCGGCGGCGGCAATGAAGTCGTCGAATACATTTTGCTTGTTGAGTTTGGTTCCGGCCTGGTGCCATTCTTCGCCGTATTCGCCACCGCCGCGCAGGTTGGCCACCGCATAGACACCGCCCATATCCATCCAGGTCAGGCGCACGGTAGAGTAACGGGGTGTCATTGATATATTGAAGCCACCGTAGCCATAGAGCATGGTCGGGGTGTTGCCATCAGGTACCACGTCTTTACGATGTGCAATGAACATGGGTACGCGGGTTCCGTCTTTTGAGGTATAGAACACCTGCTTGACGATGTAGTCATCCGGGTTCATTGCAACTTCCGGTGTTTTGAAAGCAGTGACTTCACCGCTCGATATGTTCAGCTTGCTGATCGCGGTTGGGCTGTTGAAGCTTGTGAATGCGAAAAAGGTTTCATCGTCGTTGAACTTGCCTTCGAATCCGTAGGCGGATCCGATCCCAGGCAAATCGACAACCCCGGTTTGCTTGCCATCGGTGTCCATCACTTTCACCACGGTTTTGGCATCCTGCATATAGGTGGTGATTATTTTTCCACCGACCAGGTTTACATCATCCAGAACATCTTCTGTCTCGGCGATGACTTCACGCCAGTGATCCCGTACGGGTTGCTTGGAGTTGATGGCGATCAGGCGATTACATGGTGCACCGTCGTTGGTGCGGAAATAAAGGTCGTCTCCTATGCTGCCTGCCAGTGTGTAATCGTATTCGAATCCCTCGATGATCATCACAGGCTCGGCATCCGGCTCATTGAGGTCCTGATGCAGGATGCTGTAACGGTCGTCGGTGCCGATTGCCACGGTGATGACCAGGTGTTTCCCGTCCTCGGTGACCTGGCCATTCGGACGCCAATCCGGCTGTTTGGGGTTGGCGTAAACGACTCGGTCCTGATCCTGGGTAGTTCCCAATTGGTGAAAGAATACCGTCATGTTCTTGTTCAAGGACTGGAATTTTTCTTCTTCTTTTGTAGCCGGGTACCGGCTGTAATAGAAACCGGAACTGTCACCTGCCCATGAAAGGCCGGTAAATTTGAGCCAGTCCAGCTGGTCGCTCAATACCTCGCTGCTCTCGACTTCCATCACTTTCCCCATGCGCCAGTCCGATCCGCCGTCCTGAACCATGTAAGCAACGTGCTTGCCATCAGGGCTGGGGTAGTAAGCGCCCAGCGCAACCGTGCCGTCCTCTGACCAGCTGTTCGGGTCGATCAACAGCTCTGGCTCAGCGTCGAGATCGGTCTGGGTGTAGACAATATCCTGATTTTGCAGGCCGTTGTTGTAGCTGTAGAAATAACGGCCACCCTCCTTCTCGGGAAGGGAATAACGCTCGTAATCCCATAGCTCTTTCATGCGCGAATTGATGGCGCCTCTTTCCTTGATGGTGTCGAGATAGGCAAAAGTCACCTCATTCTGGGCGTCGACCCAGCTGCTGACCGCTTCACTCTCGCGTACGTCATCTTCAAGCCAGCGGAAAGAATCGGCGACATCGGTGCCGTGGTAATTATCAACGTGGTCGACCTTGTCGGTGACGGGGTAGGCCAGACCAACGGGCTCCGCAACAACTTCAACAGTTTCTGACACGGGTTCAGAACAGGCACTGAGCAGTACTGGTACCAGCAAAATCAGGCATAATTTTTTCATGGTGTGTCCTTTGAGGTATGAACAGAATGTTTCTGATGAGCGAATTATATCTTTCATTTAATCAGATGGCACATAGACTTGTGCTATAGGGTAGACACAAAAGGTCATTGGAGAATGTAGGCTTGCTCCCAGTAAAATCCTGACTCAGGAGAGTCAGTGCATCTGCATGAATTTGCTGTCCACAGGTGTGAATGGTATTTACACTCCTTTCAACTTTAGAAAGAACGTCGAATTTTGCTTTAGATGTTTACCATAAAAGGAAGTGCCATGAAAAACAGAGTATTTCAGGTAATCTTAGCCTGTTCCCTATTTACAGTTTTCAGCAGTGTGTCCATGGCTTCAGAAGTTGTATTGACACCCTTTGGTCAGAGTCCCGATGCGATGATGGTCAAGGTTGTGCTCAAGAAACTCGGGGTTAACGCCCGGCTCGAAAAGCTTCTTGAGGCGGATGGTTTTCAGGAGGAAAAAGTCCTTATCACTGTTGTTGCAGGTAGCTCGAAAGGGCTGGGCGAAGCAGGTATTGACAAGGATGCAGAAATTACGCGGATGAAGTCCGTTGCTGATGTCGCAAAAGCCAAGGGTATGAAAGTACTGGTCATGCATATCGGTGGTAAAGGACGTCGCGGTACCCTGACTGACATGTTTATCGTCGAGGCCGTGCCGATGGCAGATAAGCTGATCGTCGTTGAAGGCGGCAATTACGATGGTCTTTTCACCCGGTTGGTTGAAGGAACCGACCTGGAGATACTGCCCGCCAATTCTGTTCGCGAGACCACAGAGCCATTGCAAATGGTGCTAACGGAATGGGGCGTCGTCGAACAATAAACGATTGAAAAATTGGGGTCAGAGTAAAGAGCCTGAGTAACGACCCTGGCACTTTACTCTGACCCCGTCAGGGAATGTTACGTATGAACCGTAGTATCTCGTCGCTAATTATCGCTGTCTTCTGTTTGCTTGCAACGCAAGCGATCCACGCCGTGACAGTTGCACCCATTTTGCAGTCAAAAGAAGGGATGGTCACGGCAGCTCATCCGCTGGCTGCTGCAGCCGGTGCTGAAATCCTCGAAAAAGGCGGGAAAGCCTTGGACGCGGCTATTGCAGTGAGCCTGGCACTGGGTGTTGTAGAGCCCTATGCTTCCGGATTGGGTGGGGAAGGGTACATGGATGCGGTGATGGCGGACGGGCGTGAGGTTGCGATTGATTTTCGCAGTACAGCACCGGCAATGGCCAACTATAAAAACCTGAACAAGGCAGGCGACCTCGGAAAAGTCAGATATACGCCCAAGGGCTATTGTGTGGCGGGTGTACCCGCTGGAATCGGTAAGGCGCTTGAACTGGCGAATCTGCCCCTTTCAGTGCTTGCCGCACCAGCAATTCGCCTCGCTGAAGAGAGTTTTGAAGTCACTGAAACCTTTAGCAAGGTAAATATGGACCGGTGGGAAATCCTGTCTGAAAAAACGCCTGGATTCCTGGATGATGGCATGCCCTGGGCGGCGGGTGCGACATTCCGTAATCCGGCGCTGGCGAAGACATTAAGGATCATTGCGAAGAAGGGTATTGATACCTTTTATAAAGGTGAGTTGGCGAACAACCTCGATCGATTTATGCGGAAAAACGATGGCTGGACCCGAAAATCCGATCTGAAGGCTTATAGAGCGTTGTCGAAAGAGCCCATCAATGGCAGCTACCGTGGTTATGACCTCAGTGTCCCGGGTAGCCCTGTAGGCGGGCCGCGTATTCTCGCCACACTTAATATTCTTGAGCACTTCAACTTGGCCATTATGAGTTGGGATGATCCCCTTGCCATCCATAGATGAGGAGTGGAGAATCAACAGAATGAAGCGGCCTGGAGTACATTGGTACAGCTTGATGGCTGTGTCCCTGACCTGTCTTCTGTTGTCAGCCAGTGCCTGGAGCGGAAATATTGACTTGGATATCCGGCCTGGAGACGGTGTAACCGCTCAGCGGAAATGGTCTGAGTATTTTCCACCGCTCAAAGATACCAACCTGGATACAGATGTTTATATTCTGGATAGCGGCAAACCGGGTGCAACCGGTTTGCTGATTGGCGGAACCCATGGCAATGAAATGGCGGGATCCGTTGCGGCCCTCGTCGCGCTGGAAAACAGTGTTGTCACCGAGGGCAAGTTGATAGTCATCCCTTATACCAATCGCAGCGCACAATCGGTAAAGGACACCCGAAACCATATCGAACCGCGGCATTTGATCGAGTCACGCAGCGGTGAAAGATACCTGACTTATGGTGACAGGCGGACAGACTATGTGGATCAGGACAGTGCAGATCCGGATCAGTACAAAAACCCGGGTGGATACATACTGAAAAACGGCAAGGAGTCACGAAACCTGAACCGCACCTATCCGGGAAAACCGGATGGAACACGCACCGAGCAACTGGCCTACGCCATCATTGCGCTGGTTAGAAAAGAGCAGGTTGATTTCAGCCTGGACATGCATGAAGCCAATACGCCCGAGACCGATAAGCGGGATGATGGTGATTACAAACCGGGTGGCAATAAGCGCCTTTCCTACACCCTGGTATCGCATCCGCGCGGCCTGGAAATTGCGGCATTTGCACTGCTGGCTATGGAAGAGGATACCCATATCAGTATGAAACTCGAGGAATCCAATACGGCGTATCGCGGTTTGAGTCATCTTGAAATCGGGGATGCTACAAGCTGCCTGTCGTATCTCAGTGAAAGCCCCAACCCCGGGCAGGACCGCTCACGCAAGAATGCGGATGTCGTCACTGATCCGAAGTACCCGCTGACACACCGGGTTGGTTTGCACCTGCGTCTGTTTAAGCATCTTGCTGATGCTTATGCCGATTACGAAGATAAAACGTTAAAAATTGAAAAACTGCCGGAATATCAGGATTTGCTTGCCGGAAACATCGGTCAG
>JAOUCZ010000197.1 GCA_029859505.1 Lysobacterales bacterium
GGCCAAACCATAGGCATAGACATACCGGACCATGCTTCGGAGAAGCTTTCATCTAAAATGGTGGCTTGCTTGAACAGTTCGATAGACTTGAGGATATTATCCCCGCCACGTTTTGCCAGAAAGTATCGAGCCTGCAAATACAATTGATAAGCTTCAAGGTTTTCAGTGGGCTTGTTATTGCTCACGGGCGTTGCAGTACCCAGTTCTACTTCCAGTGCCTTGGATATTGCCAGCGAGATATCATCCTGGATGGCAAAAACATCATCCATTTCACGCTCATAGGTTTCTGACCAGAGGTGGTAACCACTATCTACCCTGATCAACTGTACAGTGATGCGCAGACGGTTGGACGACTTACGCACACTGCCTTCCAGTACATGATCAACTTTCAGCTGACGACCGATTTCACCGATGTCCTGATTTTGTCCTTTGAACTGAAAGGACGAGGTGCGGGCAGCTACACGTAAATTTTCATTTTGCGCAAGGCGATTTAAAAGCTCTTCGGACAGGCCGTCAGAGAAATATTCCTGTTCCGGATCGGAAGACATGTTAACAAACGGCAGCACTGCCACTGAACGTACAGCGTTGTCTGCAGCCTGGCTGGGGGCTTCGGGTTGTTCCGCCACCACTTCGGTTGCAGTCGCAGAAACCGGATCGCTTTCCGTCATGATAAACCGCTCGGCAAGTAACAAGACCACCGCGAAAGCGAGAAAAGTAATAATCGTGCGGTCCAGTTTTTGCCCGGTACTCTGGGTTACTGATTCGTTTCGGTCTATTTCAGACTCGAGCTTGATACCCTCGGGTGTCATTTCAAACACCCAGGAAACTATCAACACGATGGGAAGACCCACAAGTGCAGCAATGAAAAACACCTGTAACACCCAGTTGGGTGCGGATATCAGGTCAAGGGCAAAATCAATCGCCTGCAGCAGTACCCAGGCGACGACTACATAAGCGATACCCATACGGAAAACGTTTCGGCGTTTTAGCTCGTTGAACAGATTCATTGTTTCATCCCGCTGCCAAATCCTGGTGCCACAGGGTTGAAACCATGGCTGCGACGGATTTCTACCAGTTCAGTTACACCGGGTTTACTCCAGAATTCCTGCCATGCTTCGCTGTCCGGTGCCTGTTCGGGTAGCCTGATATGGCTGGGGAAGCTCCACGTGCCGTCTTTTTCCCGGTACGCCTGCAGTAACAGTTCACCGGCCAAATCAAAATCTTTAAGTAATACCGCGGAATAAGCGACGCCTGAAGCCCATAGCTCACCCGATTTTGCCATTTGAATCTGGCGTTGCAGGTGTGCTTGAGCCTGTTGCTCATTTCCTTTGCCGATACCGATCATGAGAGGTACAACTTCTTTTACATCGGTTGGGGTTCCTGGCAGGTTCTCAAGGTTTCGGGAAATGCTTTCCAGTTGGCCGATATCACCAAGAGCAAAGTAGGCATCCATGAGATGTCTGTATGCAGAAAAGAAAGTCTGGTCTAATTCCAGTGCGCGGTTGGACAGGCTGATGACTTCCTGATAATCGCCTTTAAGCAAGTATACATTTGCGAGATCCGTCAGTTGTACGGGGCCCAGCGGGTCAAGTTCAGCGGCACGTGACTCGTATTTCAAGGCATTTTCAAAATCACCTGTTCGTGTGGCAAGGTCACCGCGGAAGTTGTTGGCTGCGACACTACCCGGGTTGGCTTTTAACGCCCTGTCGAGTAATTCCGTGGCACCTGCCCAATTCATATCAGATTCACTGAAGACAATACCAAGGGTTGATAGCGCCTCGGCGTTGTTGGAATCAATATCGAGGGCTTTGTTGGCCCATTGACGGGCCTGTTCGCGAGCTTCTCCTACTGGTATTGCATCTGAAAACCAGGGTAGCACGGCGTAGGCTTTAGCTAGTATTGCCATGGCTGGTGCGTATTCAGCCTCGAGCTCAATGGCGGCTTTTAGTATGTTGATAGCTTCGAGCAGTTTGGGTCCCGAGCGTGCGGCTACCAGTCCACGGGCTTTTAGGTACATGCTGTAAGCATCCAAATCAATCGGGGTGCTCGCAGTGTTTTGCCCGGTGGTCAGACGGGTCTCCAGTTCGGTGGCAATAGCGGAAGCAATTTCATCCTGAATGGCAAAAACGTCCTCGAGTTTTCTGTCGAAGGTCTGGGACCATAAATGGAAACCGGTTTCCGCTTCAATCAACTGCGTTGTGATACGCAGCGTGGCGCCGGATTTTCGTACGCTACCTTCGAGTACATGATTGACTCTTAATTGCTTTCCAATTTCAGCGACATCAAGGTTTTTACCTTTGAACTGGAAAGACGAAGTCCTTGCCGCGACCTTCAGATTGGGGATGCGGGTGAGCACATTGAGGATTTCCTCGGAAATACCATCAGAGAAATATTCCTGCTCCGGATCGGAGCTCATATTCACGAACGGCAGCACCGCTACCGATGCCTCAGCCGGGGTTACTGCGTCGTTTTGGGTGTCGTCACCAGTATCAACAGTTGCGGGCCCAGATGACACGACCTCTGAAACCGTTACAGCTTCATCAACAACGGCAGGCTCTGTGGTACTTCGGTATCCAAAAGGATCAACCAGCAAAAAAACCACGGCCACAGCCAAAAAGCCGATGATTATGCGATCCAGTTTACGACCCGTTGTGTGAACGATCGACTGTGTGCGGTCGATCTGGGATTCCCGTTTGATCCCTTCGGGTGTCACTTCATAGGCCCAGGCGATGATGACAGCCACGGGGAAGCCCACAGCGACACCCAGCATAAATACCTTCATCACCCATTCGGGGGCGGCAATGTTCTCTAAAACCAGGTCGACCACCTGTAACAGCACCCACGCAGCGACCGCATAGGCGATGCCCACACGGAAAACATTACGGCGTTTTAATTCGTTGAAAAAGCTCATGATCTATTTTTCTGGTCCATATTCTTTCAGTAAACTGATATAAGCGGGATCGTCGCGGATACCGTCAAAGGCCGGGTGATATATGACCTGGTAGGTGGTCGGGCCAACATCGTTGTTCAGCATGGCTCTTAATCGCTCGGCCGCAGATTGTGCATCACCCGCCAGTGCCAGACCAGCAGCGGCCTCAAATTCGAGGTAACCTTCAAAGAAGGCATCTGCTGGTGCCGTTTGCAGGGTTTGTTGACAGTATTTTCGGGCATTGGCCAACTCGCCCAGTCCGCCCGTGATGAAGCACAGGGAGTGGTTAATGGTATAGCTGTCCGGGTCGCCCTCTAATAAGGTTTCAAATTCCAGCTTGGCATCGCGCAGTAATGGTGTTGCACTCTCAATGTTGCCAGCATAGAGATAGGTCAATCCGGTTAACATGGGCCTTGTGACGCGGTAATCCCTGGTGTCCAGAAAACCTTCCTGCCAGTTAGCCACATCCAGCAACGCGGCCTCATAGTCATCCAGGTATAAAGATGACCGCCAGCTTCTTAGCTGGGCATTAGGAACAAGTGTCGCGGCGAAGTGGTTCAGCTTTGAGTAACTGTTGATATCACCGGATGCTTGCAAATGAAGTTCGCCGAGTCGCCAAAGAGTTGACGGATTGTCAGGATCACGTGCCTGTGCCGTGGTAAGAATTTGCGACGCTTCTTCATAACGACGCAGACGGATAAGTGTCTCTCCAATATCAACTACGTTTCTGACGTTCCTTGGATCGAGTTCCGCGGCCCGGCGCAAGGCAGTCAATGCACTCTCCCATTCACCCATTCTGCGCAGGACAAACGCCCGGGCCTGGTGTGCGCGGGCGTTATTGGGGAGTGCAGCGGAAGCCCTCTGCATAAACGGCAACGCGGTTGCATAATCACGATAGCCCCAGTAGTAATAATAGCCTTCAGCGATGTCAAGTTCCGGCAGTGTCGGATCAATCTTGCGACCGTTTTCAATGGCATCCCGGGCCGCATCGCGTGTGGCTGGATCGGTGTCATAAAACCAATATTGCTGGAGCAATATGGTAGCCTTCAGGCTCCAGGCCGCTGCGAAGCCCGGATCAAGTTCAATGGCATGATCGACCTCGGTACTGCCCATTTTCATTGAGGCTATGCCCTGCGTTTGGCTCAAGCGTATGGCTTGCTGGTAGGATTCCCAGGCTTCCAGGTTAGTGGTCAATACCCGGCTTATGTTTGCTTCCTCCTCAAGGCTCAATGTGGCATGCAAAGCCTGTGCAATGGCACGGGCTATTTCCGCCTGGATATCAAACAGGTTTTCCGCAGTCAGTTCGCGGTTATAGGTTTCCGCCCACAGGTGCTCATCGGTTTGGGCATCGATCAACTGGGCATTGAAACGGATACGCGAACCTGAGCGCTGCACACCGCCTTCAACGATTGTAGAAACACCGAGCTCTTCTGCGATCTGCGGGATTTTCTTGGTGGTGTCTTTGTATTCCATCACAGAGGTGCGTGAAATAACTTTTAATGAGCCGATCTTGGCCAGTTGCGTGAGCAGATCATCATGCATGCCCTCAGCGAAGAATTGGTCTTCCGGATCGGTGCTGCGAAAAGCAAAAGGCAACACCGCAACCGACTTATCATCCTGACTCCGTTCCACGGGGGTACCTGGTGACCTGTTTTCACTGTCGGTTTCGTTAGCGGGCACTGTTTGAACGGATTCAATAGCACTGTCCTGCGGTACCTCATTGGAGAACTTGTCGTAGATGAAATAAGCCAATGCCAAAGCCATGAAGACGATGATGGTACGGTCCAGTTTGCGTCCGGTCCGGGGTGCGATCGACTGGCTACGGTCGATATCCTTTTCTTTCTTCAGACCTTCGGGCGTCATTTCAAAAGCCCAGGCAAAAACCAGAACTATAGGAAATCCGATAGCGAGTAACAGCATAATCGCCTGGAATACCCAACCGGGTGCCGTGATGTTATTCAGCACCACGTCGGCAAATTGCATCACCAGCCAGGCCACCACTGCATAGGCGATACCTACCCGGAAGACGTTACGGCGTTTTAATTCGTTGAACAGGTTCATTGTTTCATCCCGCTGCCAAACGAGGGTGTTTGCGGATCTAAACCGTTAGCACGCCGCATTTCAGCGACCTTCTTTGGACCCGGTTGACGCCAGAATTCCTGCCACGGTTCACTGTCCGGCGCCTGTTCCGGCAGTCGAACGAAGAGCGGGTAAATCCACCTGCCGTCCTTTACTTCAAGCGCTTTCATTAACATTTGTCCGGCGACGTCAAAATCACCGATCTGGACAGCTTGTCTTGCGACATATGTGTATCCCATTTCCCCTTCATGGGCGAGCAGGACATTTTTCTTCAGGCTAAGCTCTGCCCATTCTTTGTTGCCTTCCGCCAGATTCTGAAGGTTTCGGGCAGCTTCCAAGCGGCCGGGTTCGACATCAGGCAAGGATTCAACTATCTGCATGGCACCTTTCAATTGCTCAACGTCACCCAAAAAATAGTACGCCAGAACCTTATACAAGAGCGCGTGAAGAGCCGTAGGATCCAATTCCAGTGCCCGGTTTACCAAGTTCAGTGAAGCCTGGTAGTCACCCTTTACCAGGCTGATGCCTGCTAGGTCAGATAAATGAATCGGCCCCAAAGGATCTAATTCAGCGGCCCGTAATTCGTAAATGAGTGCCATTTCAAAGTCAGCGATACGAAAGTACACATCACCGAGAAAATTATTTGCAACAACACTTCCCGGGTTCAGGTTTACCGCCTTCTCGAGCAGTTCAATGGATTTGTCCGGATCAATATCAAATTCGTTAGAAACGATACCCAGCACGGAAAGCGCTTCAACATTTTCGGGGTCAATTTCCAGTGCTTTCAGTGCAAACTCACGAGCCTGCTCACGAGACTCTTTTACCGGTGCGGTAGAAAAAAACGGCAGTATGACGTAGGCCTTTGCGAGCGTCGCTATGGCGGATGGATATCCAGGTTCGATTTCAAGCGCCTTTTTGAGGTAGTTCATGCCTTCAAAAATTTCTGCCGGTATCCGTGTTGCCACCCGTCCACGGCCCCGCAAATAGAGCTCATAAGCTTCCATATTCACCGGCGTACTTACCGTACCAACTTCACCGGCAAACAAGGTTTGTAACTGCCCAGCGATCGCTGCGGCAATTTCATCCTGGATGGCAAAAACATCTTCCAGGGTCCGGTCATAAGTTTCCGACCAAAGGTGGAATCCCGTATCTGTTTCGACCAGTTGTGCTGTAATCCGAAGGGTGTTTCCTGACTTCCGTACACTACCTTCCAGCAGATGATTGACTTGCAGTCGCCGGCCAATGTCCTCGATATCGAGGCTTCTGCCCTTGAATTGAAACGATGATGTGCGTGCGGCAACCTTCAAGTTGGGAATACGGGTTAGGACATTGAGTATTTCTTCTGAAATACCATCGGAGAAATATTCCTGTTCGGGATCTGAACTCATATTGACGAAAGGCAGGACAGCTACCGAAGGTTCGTCAGAAATCTCCGCTGCATTGCCGTTCGTGTTCTTCACGCCGGTCATCTCTGTAGCCGTTTCCGATACCTGTTCAGTGTTGACAGTTTCCGGTATTGATGGGGTTCTCACCGGCTTGTCGCGATACCGATCGAATACCAGCAGACTAACGGCGAGCAATAAAACGACGATTACCAGGCGGTCCAGCTTGCGTCCGGTCTGATGTGTGATGGATGCATTGGGATCAACATCTTCAGCGCGCTTAATACCCTCGGGTGTCATTTCATAGGCCCAGGCTATAAACAACGCCAATATAAAACCTATCAACACCAGGAAGAGCAGGGTTTTCATCACCCAGTCCGGTGCACCGAAACTTTCCAGCGCCAGGTCTGCAACCTGGGCCACCAGCCAGCCGACCACGGCGTATGCAAAACCTACCCGGAAGACGTTGCGGCGTTTGAGTTCGTTAAATAGACTCATCACCAGTCCTTGGCGGGAAAGTTGATCGGTGTAACGGGTGGCCAGTTAAAACTGGCTTCTTCTATACGTTTTTTGAAGTTCGGTGTGGCCTCCAGATCGAATGGTGCGCCACAAAAACAGCTTTTTACTACTTCGGCCAGGATAAACGGTCCGGCAAAACGGGTGTCTATCCTGCTGGC
>JAOUCZ010000398.1 GCA_029859505.1 Lysobacterales bacterium
TCCCAGTCATCCTCTCGTCCGCAGGCAAAGCCGAAGGTTTTGAAACCCATGGATTCAAGCGCAACATTGCCCGTCAGTACCATCAGGTCAGCCCATGAAATAGACCGGCCGTATTTCTGCTTGATAGGCCAGAGCAAACGTCGGGCCTTGTCAAGGTTGGCATTGTCAGGCCAGCTGTTGAGCGGCTCAAAACGTTGCTGACCACCACCGGCACCGCCGCGACCATCAGACACGCGATAGGTGCCCGCGCTGTGCCAGGCCATACGGATGAAAAACGGTCCATAGTGACCATAGTCTGCCGGCCACCAGTCCTGTGAGGTTTTCATCAACGTCTCTATATCCTGCTTGACCGCTTCGAGGTCAAGACTGTTGAACGCCTCGGCATAATTGAAGTCAGCGCCCATCGGGTCAGACTCCGCAGCGTGCTGCCGAAGGGGGTTGAGGTTTATCTTTTCAGGCCACCAGAACTGGTTTGACTTTGGCTCACCTTGAGCGAAAGCAGTGTTTGATGGCGCCATCAGTATCGCTGTCACCGCGAAAGCGGCAATCAGGAATATCGTCTGTTTACGCATTAAAATTCTCCTATCGATTTATAGCATGGTTACACGTAAGACATTAAACCGCATGTTTGCAATAGACGGAAATCGAAAATTTAGATCATATCGATATACAAAAGCTATGGAAATCTTTCATCGGCCGGCTGACCCATATGCGACCCACATGGCGTCAAACCGCAATGGTGACGCATGCGTAACCGCGACCGTCAAACCGTCGAAGTCATTGATCAAAACATTGGGTTCAAACACGACATATTCAATGATGGGTGTCTTTACTTTTTTCTTTACTTTTTTCTTGACTTTTTTCCCCGCATAATACGCGTTAGCAGCGCCACGCCAATCAGAAAGCAGGGAAAATATCAAATTAAGAATTTGGGTAATTCGCACGAAAAGAATTACAATGCCCGGCACTTTTTTATTTAATCACTACACCAATGGAGAATTCACATGTGTAAGTCCCTGGCCTTACTGACAGCCTTGCTGCTGTTTGCCACCCCTTGCTGGTCAGACGAGTCTGCGCCGGAAACGGACAAACCGTCCCTTTACAGCAGCCAGACCGTTACGGTAACCGCCGTGGTAGAAGCGATCAACCACGAAACCCGGGAAGTCACTTTACGTGGACCGGAAGGCAACACTACAAGTTTTGTTGCCAGCGAAGAAGCCCGTAATCTGGACCAGGTTAGCGTAGGCGACATCGTTACGGCCGAATACGAACAAAGCCTGTCAATTGAAGTGTTTGCCAATGATGGTAGCGCGCCGGGTGCCGGTGGAATCGCAGCCGCAGGCCGCTCAGAAAAAGGCGAAATGCCTGGAATGGCAGCCATTGATGCGACGGTAATAACGGCCACTGTTGAAGAGATCAACCTCGAAGCCAATACTTTCAAGCTTAAAGGCCCGTCAGGTGAAATTAAGGAATACGTTGCCCGGGATCCTGAGAATCTTAAAAAAGCCGAGGTTGGTGACCTGGTCGTGATCACCTACACCGAAGCTGTCGCAATTGCAGTAGAAAAAGCGACAGTGGAATAAGTACGCTTCTTTAGAGCAGTGACTGGCGTTTGCCGGTCACTGCGCTGCAATGAAGTAACAGCAGACATCGTTGCAACTTATCGGTAGAATAGCGTTCCTATTATTGACTGATAGATTTTACCCGGGGGCGACCTGGCTTCGACGTGGGTCGTGAAACTCTAGGTGCATGCCGAGCTGCAAATAACTCGTTAAACTGATTGCAAACTTTTAGTTGCCAACGACGACAACTACGCACTAGCAGCTTAAAAACCTAGCTTAGTGCCTTCCGCCCGAAGCATGCCCGTATGCGTCGGAGCCCGGGAGTCACCCTAAACGGGATCGCGGTGAAGCACGCCTGGTGTGGACCTGTTAAAACTTATCCAGGATCGTTGATTGTTTTCCCTGCCGACCGGGTAGCCTTCAATTAAAACAATAGGACGGATAAGCATGTAGAGCCGAAAGCAGATCACTTGCGGACGCGGGTTCGATTCCCGCCGCCTCCACCAAATAACAAAGCCATCCCGCCAGGGGTG
>JAOUCZ010000198.1 GCA_029859505.1 Lysobacterales bacterium
GCGGCAACGCTTGAAGGAACAAGGGATATGAGACAGTAATGGGAGCTCGGTCGGTCTGATGTAATCCAGGTTGCATGGACGCTCAATCATGGTTGAGCCTTCAAGTCAACACAGGTCGATCTCAGAGTTGCTCGATTTTGTTGGAGCGCGTCTGGCCGAGGCAGAAGTTGCC
Organism: Lysobacterales bacterium; assembly: GCA_029859505.1. GTDB lineage: Bacteria > Pseudomonadota > Gammaproteobacteria > Xanthomonadales > SZUA-36 > SZUA-36. Next base: position 173 of record JAOUCZ010000198.1, read on the forward strand.
CATGCGCTTCATCAGCGTTGCCACATGTTTACGACCAAACCCGATGTCGGCCAGGGCAAGCAGATCGCGCAACATGCGCGAGCCAGCAAACGGCATCTCAAGGTGTAACCGGTCTAGGTTTGCCCAATAGCGGTCTCTGGCGAGACATGAGAAACCCAGCATAGTGCTGGGTTTTTCAGTGGAACGGGCCTTCCCTAGACGCTTTCTAATTACCAGGATTTATCACATTCAGGGAACAGTTCTGGGTGGTGCTGTTGCCATTGTCATCCGTCGCTGTCACTGTCCATGCAATCATGTCAGAAACGCCACCGGAATCCAGGATGGTGATTTGATCACCAGAAAAAGAGACAACGCAGGAGTTGGTCTTTTTGACGAGCTTGCCTTTCTTGGTGTACGTGTAGCAATCGTAGTCAGTAATTTCAGCAGTCAGAGGTCCCTGGCACTGGTCGCTTGCCGACGCGGTAAATGAAATCGGCGCATCAACTGGAGTGATGTCCACGGCATTACAGAAAATCTCCGGTGGAGTGGTGTCGATAACCGTAACCATCTGCTCAGCACTTGCCTGATTGCCGTCATCGTCGGTTGCGCTCCAGGTGACAGTCGTATCACCAAGCGTGAACAGATCGGGAGCGTTGTTAGTGACGAATGGAGCTGGATCACAGGTATCTGACGCTGTAGGTGTGCCTAACGCAACTGCGGTACCTTCCGGTGCAGCACATTCCTCGAATACGTCTGCGGGTGCGGTTATAGACGGTGCTGTAGTATCCTGAACCGTGATCTGCGCGCTGCACTGGCTGCTTTCGAGTCCATCATTTACCGTCAGTGAAATGTTCTTTTCCCCAGTTGGTGTCGGGAAGACAACCGATGGCGTTGAGCCGTTGGTTGGGGCATCTGTGAATGGCCCATCCCACAGATAGGTCAGCACATCGCCATTCGGATCAGATGAACCCGTTCCATCAAGGGTTGTAATCAGACCACACTCTGCCGTGTAGGGACCGTTTGCATCACAGACGGGCGGTATGTTGACAAACGTACTGCAGTCGATTCTTGGAAAGGTGAGTCCATTACCAGCCACCGTCACGGTGAAGGGTGAGCTCTCGAGCAAGGTCTCGATCTCGTCTGGGGTCGTGGCGTCGCCTGCTTCGATCAGCAACGCTGCACAGCCTGCCGCATGCGGTGACGACATGCTGGTGCCCGAAGCAAAAGTTGTGCCATTCCCCATTGCCGAAGACAAAACATCAACACCTGGTGCAAAAATGTCTGTTGATGCGTTGCTATTGGTGAAGCCTGCCGCGACATCGTTGTTGTCGGAAGCACCCACCGAGATCACATTGCTTAGACAGGCGGGCGTCGTCATGTTTACGCTTGAGCCATCATTTCCGGCAGACACAAAGGTTGTGACACCGTTGGCACGTAGCGTGTTGATGGCCGCTGCCATCGCTATGTTACTGGCCCCGTCATTATCACAATCACCCGCATAACCGCCGCCGCCCACACTCATGTTGATCACCTGAACACCCAGTTGAGGGTTGTTAATGACGTAATCGAATGCGGCGACAATTTCCGAATAATAGCTAGCCACGCCAGCAAATGAGGGGCCCCAGGTAACTTTAATCGCGATGATGCCTGCATCTGGGGCGGCGCCGACCGAGCCCAGCGTCCCGTTTGAAGTGACAATTCCGGTGACATGCGTTCCATGCCCCGCGTCATCTTCCGCAGCCCCGGCTCCAGATTGACGGTCACTGCCGTTTGGACACTTGCCATTGCCGTCGATTACGCCATCATCGTCGGCAAAACAGACTTCAAGTATCAAGTCATCTGAGAGGTTGTCGTGGTCGGTGTCGAGACCACTGTCAATTACCGCGACGACAACGCCATTTCCCGTATTGCCCACGGCATGTCTGAGGTCTGCCGCAATAACAGGGATGCTGTTCTCAAGGAGGCCTGAGAAGCCTTCTTCCAGGTCGATTTTGATCACGTGCGGGTTGTGAGCCAGTGCTGAGAGCGCTGCCTCAGACTTGATTCGCCCCGCCAGTGCCGGAACAGCGCGATAGGACTTTCGTTCTTCATATGCATAAAAAGCGAGGTCGAATGAAATGTTGCTGCGCATGCGTGCAATCCGGCTTCTCTCAGCCGCCATGTCCGGAGCTCTTCCGAGTTTGTACTGGGATGGATTGATCTGCTGAGAATGCTCGAGCGCAATCATTACGTCGGCCGAACCCTTGTCCCGGATTTGTTCGAGAACTCCTGGACCGATCTTGGCCATAGCACTCACGGGGGGGGCTGCCGCTTGTGCGATTCCAATAGTCCCTAATAAAATAATTGATACCAGAATTGGAAGTGTGCAACGCAGTTTAATAGCCATGATGATCTCCCTAAATTTTTTGGATTCAGAAGTTTAAGAAATTGAAAGCTATTGTAATCGCTATTGGTCGAGAGGTTAGTCGCTTCTTGCGAGCAAATAGTTGTTAATAATCCACCGAGGAAATAGCGGTAGGTACCACATAGATAAATATACACCTCCGCCAGTAAATTTGCTAGTTGACTCGTGCAGAATTGGGCAGCTATTGGCCGCCTGCCGCCCTTAGCCACCAAGTGAAGGCAGCGTCCGCTTTCATGCGTGCAGCAGTCATAGGTAGGGGTCTATCGAAAGAACAGGGTGATGGAGGCGCGACCCAGTCCCCCCAGGTTGCGCATGTATTCTCCACAATTCGGTTTTCGGCTACAGGTTGGTCACTGGGGCAGTGCAGTCAGGGAGCAATAAACAACCGATGCGATTGAGACTCATTCCGGCAATCACTCAGTTCATCGCCTATGCTTACATTACCTACAGCATTCTGCTGGGGGGGGAAGGAACCTAAACTTTGTGAGGAGATTTGCTTATGAAAGCAATTAGATTATTACTGGTTTCGTTTTTCGTGTTATGTATTTCGACTACAAACGCTGTCGCAAATTCTGTAACTGACCAAACTTATCCACAAGCACAAGCAGAAGTCGCAGAGACTTTTATGGCCATTGCAAAAAGTATAACGATGGGAGCCGGACATGGAGCAGATGGCCCATATATGGATCAACTTATCTCCTTTCATGCTTATGGAGACAAGTTTGTTGAGTTCAATGGAGGACGGTCTTTCGATAGTGCGGGTAATGAAGCTGGTGAACGCCTGTTATTTGGTGAAGCTTTAGTAGAAGGAGGAGTTACAAAATTTGCCTATATAGAGGGAACTTTGAACATTGCTGTATATTATGGGAATGTAGCTAATTTAACCTTTATCTCAGATTTTGACTTGTTGCTTAAGGGAGATGAACCAGATTATGAACCAGTTCCAGTTACAGTCAATAATCTAATTACTTTATTATTTGTTAAAACAAAGGGTAAATGGAAATTGGTTCACGAACATCATTCTCAAATTGACCCCGAATATTTAGCTGAATTAACAGAATAGAGATAGATAAATCTTTACATAACACAATAGAAATTAGGTGGGAGATGTTCATCAGACGTTTTATCTGATGAATATCTCCCTCTCTTATTATGCTCAGCCACTTCAGCAATATATATGGAAAAAATTGCGACTCTGATTGTTTCACTATAAGAGTGTTCAAAGGGCCGCAACTAGACTGTCCATAAAGGCTTCGATCATTTTCCCAAATCAGAGCCGTCAATCACTGGCGGCTCTTTTGCGCATGGGAGGGGTGCATCGAGAGACCAGGGCCATAGCGAGCTGACCCGTTCCCCCCAGAACGCGCGCACTCCTCCACAATACGGTTTTCGGTTACAGGTTGGTCACTGGGGATAGCGCAGTCAGGATGCAACAAACAACCGATGCGGTTGAGACTCATTTCGTCAAACACTCAATTGATTGCCTATACTCAAAATTGAGATTTTGATCGCCATTATATCATCAGATTATCCATAAAAGTCTGCAAATAAGAATCCAATAACCTCCCGATCCTATAGCGGTTCAGGCCGCATATTTGCAGGGACGCAAGCTTGATTTCAAATAACATTAACGCATCAGACCCTAATATGAGGAGATCGCAATGAAATTACTTAAACTTGCCATTCTCTTAACAATCAGTACTGTTTTTCTAATATTCGATTCAAGTGCCTGGAGCGACCCACCCGACCACGCCAAGGGGAAACCAACGCTAAAGTTCAATTGGGTTGACGAACTTGGAGATCCTTTTCAGTTGACCGAGGATTTTAATGACTGCGGTGAATTTGAAACTGAAATTACACTTGTATTCAGTGGGTTCTGGATCACTCACTATGATAAGGATGGGAATCCAACATGGGAGTTCTATCATAGTGCCTGGCCGGCGAAGATTGTTAACAGGGATGATGATTCCTACTTCGTAGTAGGAATCCCCGGGCAGGTGATGAATCGACATTGGCTCGGAGAACCATTCAATAGTGACTCGATGGAAACTGGAGTTTAGCTCATGATCACATTACCGGGATATGGTGTCATTTTTCGTAATGTCGGACGCGTGCTACTAGACAACAGCTTTTGGCCTCCAATTCCTCTGCACTTTACAAGGCATTGGGACAGTTTCGATGAAGACTATCAGGCACTTTGCGAGGCACTCAAACCGGCTACATAATCAATTTGCAAGCAATTACCGTAACCATGGCTCCGCCCTCGTGGCGGAGCTTTCTTTTCCCGTACTCCAAAGCCTTGTACCAAACTTTATAAGATCGATTGCTGCAGCTTTCCCCATCAACGCAAATATTCCTACTCCGACCATTGACCCGATACCCAATGTTATGGCTGTTCTTATGGAAATTGTTTTTGATCCTGCATGATATGACCCCACTACTTGACTGTCTTTTATAATATCAGGTCGCCAGTTGCATCACTGGTGGGGTTCTCAATGGACCAGTATCTTACTCAGGTGGTGCGATGGCCAATTTGAGGAGTATAGTTAAAACAAACGCTATATTCACTTTAACACCACCCGGGAACCGGTCCGTTGCAAGACCGGTTCCCGGGTATTTCAGACCGTTCCATACTCCTGATTCAGGGTGTATACCAGATGGGAGAAGTGTAAGCCCGTTCCTGAGTTGTCATAGGAACCTCATCGGACATCTTGATACCAAAACGCTTCTGGTCATAGGCGGTCCAACGAGGTGTTGGGATTTCGATCACCTTCGCGTAATAGAAAGCTCGCAGACCCGGATCAAAATCGGGATCCGTCCAAACGGTGATAAGTTCTGGGTCACCGATCGTGTTGGACCAGGTAGCGTTCTCGACATCAACAGTATTGCCAACCAGGGGAAGTTTACCGTCACTTCCGGGTTTCCTCTGACCGGAATCGGACCAGACTACGTCATACACCTTCTCGTGCGTATTGCCCTTGTTGTCCAGCCAGCCCTTGATGATCTGGATACGATCAAGGTTTCCGCTATAGGGGTCCTTGAGTGCAGCTACAAGAAATGTTGGTGCCTTGCCGGATGGTGCCTTGCTCAGATTACCTCCCATAGGTACGCCTTTTGAATAACCAGTTTCTGCTGGCAATCGACTGGCTGCATCTGATGCCTTGAACTCCCAACCACCCCAGAACCGCACCGTCATCCTGGGCCCGGTGCTGGCATAAACTTCCTTGCGTTTCATCGCGTCCCAAAGCGCTTCACGTGTATTATCAGTGGCCCAGACCGCTGCATAACCTGAAGAAACCTGTGTCCAGCCATAAAATGTAACATCGCCAAACTGGCCAACGGGATGGCTCCACCTTTCTGCCTCCGGCTCTTTTCCGGAATGTTTACCAAAAAAGTTTTCCTCCTCGGCCGTTGGCAAACCGGTGTGCGAATCCGTCGAGCCCACCATGCCAAACTCATATGGGTTCACACCAAGCTTTTCATCGAGTTTGAGGCCGTTTTTCAAGGCTTCCCTGGCGTACTCATATTGATACATTTCCGGCTCTTTCCTGACCGGGCCCAGGTTACTCTTGTCCCACAATACGTCGTAACCCGCAAACTCGTCGGTCGGCGAGAGATATGGGTGTGACTCGCCATCACCCTTAATCTGGGTAACCTCGTAAATGGGCTCCCAACGAGCCCGTATCTGGGCGTATTCAGCACTCAGTCGTTTGCCCGTTGCCGGGTTTGTTTCCACCGGAAACATAATACCGTTTGAAACGTTGCCGTTATGGGCCAACGCAAAAACCCGTCCCCCCGTCTTATTTTCGAACGACTCCATCCACTTCCATAAATCCTCGGGATTGAAGCTTTCTGCAGCTGTGTATGGCAACATCTGGCGGGCCAAGTTCTCGCCATCACGGTAAATGACATTGCGGTGCAGATTATTTCCACCCTCGGTGGATGTCCATTCATAGCCGATCAACGTTGTGAAGCGGCCAGGGTCGTTATACTGCTCGGCGATTTTGAGATACTCATCCCAAACTGAACCTACGAAATCCCTGTCGATCAATACCTCGGGTATTTTGTCTCCGGTAAGACCTGCAAAGGTTTCAATGACATTCATCGTTGCCGCCAACGCTACTTCACCACCCTGGGCAAGACGATCGTGCCAGTCTCTTACCACCGGGTCCCGCAGGAGATTTGGGTTGCCGGCAATTATCTCTTTCATTGCCCCCATGGCATCTGAATGATCCGCAATCACCAACCAGTCCAACGGTCGGGAGAGCTTGATTCTCTCTCCATGTGAGCTTGTGATTTCATCTCCCCGCGCAAGCAGGTAAGCGTCTTCGGGACTTACGATCGCTCCAAACGCCCGGGCGTCGAGTGAGTTGCTCGTATGCAGGTGTGTATCTCCCCAGTAAACCCTGGTAGGAAAGTTTCTTCCGGCG
>JAOUCZ010000199.1 GCA_029859505.1 Lysobacterales bacterium
CATTAACGCCATTACCGACACAGGTCACCGGTGACGACGGGTATGTCGCGGAATCCCTGTTGTGGGCCGAATTGTTCCAGATATTTACATCGATGACCGGCGGGGCACCGCTGCCATTGAAGGGTGAGAGTGGTGAAGACTCTGCAGCGGCGCCACCGCCATCGTGACAACTCAGGCAGTTGCCCGCAAATGCCTCGCCTTCACCGGTATCGGTGGTGGTCTTGCCGGCAGTTGGTTGTGGATAACTGGTCAGTCCATGATCATCCGTATTCCAGAGGATGACTTTTCCGCCCGTATGGCTTCCCTGGTCGTGGCAGACTTCACAATCGGTCTCATCCAGCGTGCCACTGACATGGTGGCTCAGGCGTGAGAACTTTGTGGTGATAATCGGCCGGTTGCCCTGGACGCTGGCGTGGCATTCCATGCAGGTCTGTGTACCACCGACACCGATAAATTTGTTGTTATGCTGGTGGCAGCGGGCACAATGGGTTTCCTGGCCGCCACAGCTGTTGTTCTGTTCGCCATCATGACACTGGTCTGAACTGGCCGTATTTGAACTACGGTGGTAATTTGTCATTGAATGGCAAACCTGGCAGGTACCCCTGGCCGTATTATCGTCTCCACCCTCGACCGCGCGTTCCGGTGTCTGCGCATTGACATAATCGACAGGGTCGTACACATCGTTATGCAAGAAGCCAGCGCCCGGTGTCGCCGTGGGCACATATTTTTCCACGTTGGCCCTGAAAAAACTCTTGTTGGGCTTGGTTTCTTCGGTGATCGGGTTGTAACCCATGGTCGTGTTTGCTCCGCCGGGATTATGCAATTCATGACATGCACCACAATCAACGTAATCCACACCCGGGTTCTTGTTGGGTGTCAGGTGCAGGGCAAATTCGACCTTGGAAGATGCCGAACCCGCGGGGTTATGGCAGGTCTCGCAGACATCCTCCTGTTCGGTATTGTGTGACATGAAACTGCCGTGGTTATGGCAATTGCCACAGTCGATTCCATAGTCCATGTTGTGTACCGGTAAACTGGTCGTCAGCTGGCTGCTTTCGGCGGGGCCAAGCAGGTAATCGACCCCGGAACCACTGCCCGCATAGTCGTAAACGGCTACCGTATAAGTTGTATCCAGTTGCAAACCGGTGATCAGGACGGAACTGCCAGATCCCTTGTAGACCACGAAGTTTTGCGAACTGGCCGGCAATTCAGGCGCCACGGTAATGTCCGGGTTGCCGGTGTAGTCATCACCATCAAGCGGGTCGGTCCTGGCGGTGCTTTGCAACCTCACCACGACAATGCTGCCCTCGCCGTTACCAGGGGTCCACCTGACCAGGAAAGAGGCTGCTGAGACTCTCGGGAAGCTGATATTTGAGGCCTGTACCGTGGGTTCTGTCGGTGTGACAAAGGAAGCCTCGGACGAATAGCCGGTGCCAATTGCACTTGTGGCATAGGCCCGGTAATAAATTGTTTCACCTGCCGGTAAAAAACGGGTGTGGGAAAAGGTACCGGTCGTTGTTCCGCCCTGGGCCTGTACATTCTCTACAACAGGCGTACCGGTGGTGTTCCAGACCGTGCCGCGCGACAGGATGGGATTACCGCCATCACTATCGACGGTACCGCCGAGGATCGCTGAAAAATAGGTGATACCGGTGGCCGTCGGCGCTGAAACGATGGGGGGCTCCGACGGGATAAATGATCTGTCTGCCGAATAGACGGTGCCGGCAGAGTTGCTTGCATAGGTACGAAAATATACCGTCACACCAGCCGGCAGACCACTCCTGAGGTGACTGAATACGCCACTGCCCGTGCCTTCGGAAAGCGCATTGCCTACGGGGTTGGGTGCGGTGCCCCAGACGCTGCCACGGTCGGTAATTGTGCCGCCGCCATCACTGGTGACCTCACCGCCTAAAACTGCTGAACTGGAGGTGATGGAAGACGCCGGGGCAGCAGTGACAACGGGCAGGTCAACCAGGGTTGTAAATGTACCATCCGCCGAGTAAGAGGTACCCGTGGAGTTGGTTGCGTAAGCCCTGAAGTAAATCAGGCTCCCGGGGGGCAAACCGTTACGCAGGTGTGTGAATGTTCCCAGGCCGGACCCTTCGGATTGAGCATTGCCGCTCGGGCCGGGGGAAGTACCCCAGACAGTGCCTCGATCCGTGATCACCCCACCGCCATCACCCGTTACCGTGCCGCCCAGCACAGCCGAGTTGGTCGTGACAGATGCAAATGTTGGTAAATCCACCGTTGGTGGTGTCGGTGGCGGGTCGGTTGTGAAAGAGGCATTTGCGGAATACGCGGTGCCTGCTGAATTCGTCGCGTAGGCACGGAAATAGATCAGTGTGCCCGGCGGCAGACTGCTACGCAGGTGGTTGAAGGATCCGGTGCCGGAGCCTTCTGACAACGCATTGCCGGTCGGGTTTGTTGAAGTGCCCCATACGGTTCCACGGTCTGTCACCGTGGCGCCGCCATCATCGGAGACAGTACCACCCAGTATGGCCGTGCTGTCTGTCACGGAGGTAAACGTGGGTGTATCAACCGTGGGCGGCAGTGGTGCAGGATCGGTGGTAAAAGAGCCATCACCTGACCATGCCCGGCCCGCACAGTTATCTGCCCAGGCCCTGAAATAAATCAGAGTGGCTGACGGCAGGCTGCTGCGCAGGTGGCTGAAGCTGCCCGTTCCGCCGGAACCATGGGATAACTCGTTACCGGCGGGTGACGGAGAAGCACCCCACACCGTTCCCCGGTCTGTAACGGTGCATCCACCATCATTGGAAACCGTACCGCCCAGCACCGCACTGGTATCGGTTACACTCGCGAAAGTGGGTGTATTGACCGTTGCGGGTGAGCCTGCCGTGGTGGTGGTAAAAGAGGATTGGGCAGAATATGAAGTACCACGCTGGTTGGTTGCCCAAGCACGGAAATAAATCAGGGTTCCCTGTGGCAGACCGCTAACACCGACAGTGAATATACTTACTGCGGTCCCGCCTTCAGTCACACTGTTCGGATAATTGCCGGACGAGGTACCCCACTCGACACCCCTGCCTGTCAGACCCTGTCCGCCATTATTCGTAACCGTGCCACCCAGGGTGGCGGTGGTGGGCCCGACATTTGCGAATGTGGGTGACTCAACGGTAGGGGGGTTCTTTGTAGGGCCGGCTGACACAACCGTACCGATCATAATTGTTATACCAAATACCAAACCTTGCAGAATTTTTCTTGTATTCATTTTCTTGTGCCTTGTTCTGAACCCTTTGTTTCTCTTATTGACTTTCAAAAAAACCCCCACCCTCTTCAACCAAGAGGAAACTTGAAAGGGTGGGGAATTGGGACTTAAACCGTACTCAAAGCTACTCTTCCTCGTAGCCTGTAAACATCTCCTTGAAGTGCGCGGACGGGGTGTGGCCGAGTGCACCCATGTAGGCGTGGATCATCGTAAACGACACAAAGAAGATGAATATCAACACATGCACTGTGTCAACGCTGCGGATGCCGCCCAGGAAAGCTATTGGCGCTTCGAAGCGCTTGATATCCCACATCATGATGCCCGTGATGAATTGAATGGGTACCACCAGCAGCATCACGATCTGATAGGTGATGCTTTGCATGGGGTTGAACTTGTCATAGGGCTGAACCTTGTGAGGGCTCTTCTCACCCCTGAAAATACCGTAGCTGTAGTAGATGATCTGCTTGAAAGCCTTATCGAAAAACTTCCGCATATTCAGCTCGGGGTGATAAACGGTAATCTTGTCTGAGAACAGGTAAAACCCCAGCCAGACAAAATAATTGGCGATCACCGTAAAGGCGACCCAGTTGTGAGTCTTGACGGCTGTTTCAAAGCTCAATACGTTAAACAGGTTGGCGTACCTGATCTGAATACCGGTCAGGATAAGCACGACGAATCCCAAGGCATTTAACCAGTGCCAGATACGTACCGGCAGCGGGTTAATGTATAGCTCGGGATTTGGCGGCTTTATCCAACCCTCAAGTTCTTTTTGTCCTGAATGTCCCGTTGACATTATTGCTCTCCTCTATCTAATTTTTCTTTGATCATTTTGCCGACGGTAAAATGGCCGACCGGCACGGCAACCCCTGCAAACAATGACAGCAGCAACAGGTAATCGAGAATCTTGTTCGGGTTGCCGCCAAGCGCATAAAAATCACTGATGGAGTTAATCGCGCTAACATTGCTGAGCACTTCCCTATCGGCTTCAAAACTCTGTTTTCTGCCGTCGGGCTGGGTTATGGAAACCGTGACATTCTGGCTTTTCCTGGAACCGGGCTCGTGGCAACTGTCACAGGTTCTGACGGCAAAGCTCTTGTTTGCTATCTGGTGGGCCGCAACACCGGACATGACTTCCATGCGACTGCGTAGAGAAATGTCAGCCTTTTGTCCCTGCTGACCGTAGTCGCTTCTTGCTTTCCATATTTCCAGCGGATCTTCGCTACCACCCTCTTCTGCGATGGCCTGCAGTTGCTGCTGCAGTGGCTCCTCGCCTTCCTGCTGGGCGACCGGAGCCTGGTTAACGTTGTCATAAAGGTGGAGATCAAACCGCCGTTGCGCGAATGGCGCGTGGCACACGGCACAGGAAACGATATCAAGATGTGTTCCGGCGTTTGGCAGCCACTGGCTGTGAAGCAGGGTTACATTTTCATGGCAGGCGATGCAGGTTGAGCGCAAGACGTCACCAATGGCCAGTGCGGTAACCTCATGAGACTTGTGACAGTCGGAACAGATCGGTGACTGGATATGACTGTCACGAATCGTGTTTCCGTTTATCCTGCCCTGCCCGTGAACACTCACACTATAAGCATTGAATATATTCTCATGACAGTTTTTGCAGGGAAGCCCCGTTTCCGCCTGGTAGTTAGCCATGGACACAGGCGCGTGGGGATTATGGCAACTGGTGCATACAGGTGCTTTTTCACTACCTTGCGCGACCAACGCCGAGTGAACGCTGCCCTTGTACTGGGTAAACTTCTGCTTGTGGCACTGACGGCAACTTTCGTTCATCTCAACGGAGTATTCACGCTCGCTGTTTATAGAGATGTTGGTCTTTTTCGACGGGTGCTTTCTATTTCCGATACCAGTGTGGCAACTGACGCAACTGACATCGCCATGTGCCGAACCGAGATAATCATCCTTGTGAACCTGTAAGGACATCTCCTGGCCGTTTTCCAGCAATTTGGTTTTTTCTCTTCCATGGCATCTCAGGCATTTGCTGTTTTTCTTAAGAATTTTCTCAAGCTCGGATTTAACATCGATTGCGGTTTCTTCACCAATGACTAATGCATCCGGCGTCAGGGTGGTTTTTTCGGCAACCGTTGTTTCCTGCGCGGCGGACTCATTTGCGGTTGCAACTTGTGCAGAAACTGCCAACTGAACACCACCGAAAATAATGCTGCAAACTGCCAAAACTGCAAGAACGGGTAATATGGCGCGATTATTACCTGGCGTCTTCCAGAACATCATCTTGTATCTCCTCTCGTGGACTGTCTTTCATGAATACCGGGGCTCATTACAAACCCCGGATATTCTGAACACCTGGTTGCGACTAGCTGTTCGTGTGCCTTTTTGAATAGGCCTCGTGACCCAGCTTGGCAAACATGTAGAAGCCAACGAATGGCAGTGCGATGACATAACCCAGGGCAATGAACGGAGATGCGAAGAACAGGCCAATATTTTTGGCCATGCTGTTTGCTCTCTTGGGCGCTTCTGCCTCATTGACATTAACCGCCTCGGGCTCTTCCACCATGTGTTCGACATCCTGCGCCGGAACCTCGGCTTTCGCTGCGTCGCTGACGGTCTTCAGCGTGATGTTTTCAATCATCTCCGGTGTCAGCGGCTTACGAACAAAACCGTTGGCTCCGAGCACTGATGCCCTGGCTTCATTTTCCTGTGTGCCATAACCCGTAATAACGACAACGGGTGTCCAGGGGCAACGGCTCTTGATACGTTCCGTTACTTCCAGACCGTCCATACCCGGCATCTTGATATCGGTGAACACAACGTCGTAGTCATGTTCATTGATGGAATCCAGTGCTTCTTCGCCGCTGAGCGCGGTGCTGACTTCATAACCCTTCTCAGAAAGGACCCGGTCGAAACTGCGACCTACAACTGCGTCATCATCTATGACCAGTACTTGTAATTTGGTGTTCATGATTTGCTCCTGGTTTTAATCAATGGATAGTTAATTTGTCTGTTTGCTGCCGCACGTTTGTGTCGGTTGTCTGCTGATCATCCAGCTCGCTTCGCAATGCCCAGCGCTTCTGGTTCATTGCATCATTGGCGGCTTTGATGACCTCGTTTGGTCCCACAGGTTTGGTCAGGTAGTTAAATGCACCCAGCCTGACAGCCTGCTTTGCAGACTCTATACAGGGGTAACCCGTGATAATGACCACCTCGCTCTCCGGCCAGCGTTGCTTGATGGTCTTCAAGACATCCATCCCATCAAGACCCGGCATCCGCAGATCGAGTAAAACGACATCAAAGGATTGTTGCTCCATAACCTGTATTGCCTCATTACCACCTTCGGCTGCCCTGGCATTACAATCGGCAGCTTCGAGACTTCTCAGGTGGCTGAGGCGAACCACTTCTTCATCATCGACGATGAGGATATTGGCTTTTTCATTCATTCGTTCCACCCCGCTTAGTTGCTTCACCCTGTATAGATGCAACTAGCGTGCCAATCAGCGCAGAAGCACCGAAACATGTGAAATATCATATGTTATTCAATAACTTATAAGATATGACAGAAATAACTCAGGAGATGGACTGGTGAAAATTCCGGGCCCCAAGTACATTTTATTTATACTAATACGGCCCGGGTAAATAGCTTTACCTTTAAATTACATATAGTTAAGAGAGTATCGGGTATGTATATTTTTTGTATACAGGCGGGCAAATATGGTGTTGCAGCTATATAGAGTGATGATGATCTAGGTC
>JAOUCZ010000399.1 GCA_029859505.1 Lysobacterales bacterium
GATCAAAATATACAATGACATTGTTGATCACAACCCGGGAAACAGCGCAGCCCGTGAACGACTTATGCAGTTGAAAGGCGCGGCCGACAGCGAATCTAAATCTGAGCCGGCTTCGGAAAATGAAGTTGTCGCCGAGCCAAAAGACCGGTCACCGCTCGCAGTCATGCAGCGCTGGTTGTTTGTGATTAAACAGGGGAGAGCAAATGTTTAATGAAATCCTGCAAAAAATAGTTGTCGAAACGGGTGGCGGCATTGGTGCTGTCCTGATGGGCTATGACGGCATTGCCGTTGACCAGTTCTTTTCTCCCAATGGAGATGTCGACGTGCAGATGGTCGTTGTCGAATACTCCAATGTCCTTAAAGAAATACGCAAGACGGCCGAGATCCTCAGTCTTGGCGATATGGAGGAGATTTCGATTCGTACGGATCGTTTTATTATCGTTATCCGCATCCTTACCAGCGACTACTTCGTTGCAATGATCATCCACCAGGACGGTAACTTTGGTAAGGGCCGCTATCTCATGACTCGCGAAAGTAGCAACCTGATTGAGGCCCTGGGCTGATATGAAGCGCATTCTTGTATTGCACGGGCCCAACCTGAACCTTCTGGGTCAACGAGAGCCGGAGGTGTACGGCCGTCAGACGCTTGCTGACATCGACGGTGAACTGGCCATGCTTGCGGATCAACTGGACCTCGCGATTGACACGTTCCAGTCGAATCATGAGGGGGATCTTATCGACCGGATTCACGCCTCTGCAAATGACGGCTTTTCCGGAATCATCATTAATCCCGGTGGGTTGACACATACCAGCGTGGCCCTGCGCGATGCAATCTCTTCAATTGAGCTGCCTGTTATTGAAGCCCATTTGTCGAATATCCATGCGCGAGAATCATTTCGTCATCATTCCTATGTTGCCGGTGTCGTCATTGGCCAGGTTTCCGGTTTTGGGGCCACGAGCTACCAACTGGCGTTGCGCGGCCTCGCTGCGCACCTTGCTTGACCATTCTCTCCAGTTATGAATTATTCGCGGCGCAGGCAGAAAGCTGTTGATCTTCTGACACAGCTCAAACTGGACGCACTGGTCCTCTGCCATCCGGAAAATATCCGTTACCTGTGCGGGTTCACCGGCAGTGACGGTGCACTAATCGTTTCTACGGAACAACTTGTTTTTCTGACTGATTCGCGTTATACCACTCAGGCTCGCTCAGAAGTTGTAGCGGACAAGATCGATGAATACAGGGTCAAGGGCGACGGTGTCATTGCTGTGCTCACTTCCCTTGTGGTCGAGCGGATCGGTTTCGAGGTCAGCCTGGCGGTCGGAGTGTTTAACGACCTCCGTGATAAAGGTTCCTCTGGTTGGGTCTGGCAACATTTGCATGACGAAATTCAAAGCCTGAGACTGCGCAAATCGGCAGATGAAATACAATTGATTTCTACCGCGGCCGGGTTGAATCTGGCCGGCTTTACAGAGATCAGGCCGATGCTCAGACCCGGTGTCAGGGAAACAGAGATTTCACTGGCGCTGGAGTTTGCCATGCGTAAACTCGGTGCCGAAGAAAAGGCTTTCGATATAATCGTTGCCTCCGGGGAACGCGGGGCAATGCCCCATGGCGTCGCATCTGACAAGCTGCTCGCCGAAGGTGAGCTGGTCACAATCGATTTCGGCTGCCGTTGCGCAGGTTATCATTCAGACGAAACAGTTACCCTGGCTGTTGGAGACGTTTCCGACGAATTGCGCAGAATCTATGATACTGTCCTCGAAGCGCATGACCGCGCCTTGGCTGCCGTCGCGCCAGGGATTGCTTTGTCTGAACTTGACCGCATAGCGAGAGACTATATCAGTACTTGCGGCTATGCAGAATATTTCGGTCACGGTCTGGGCCACGGAATCGGTCTTGAAGTTCACGAGGGCCCGGTTGTCTCGTCGCGAAGCAAAGCCGTTGCGGATGTAGGCATGGTGTTTACTGTGGAGCCTGGTATCTATGTGCCGGGAGTAGGTGGTGTGAGAATCGAAGATATGGTGCTGGTGACCGCTGAGGGGCACCGGGTCCTGACAAAAATTCCCAAG
>JAOUCZ010000200.1 GCA_029859505.1 Lysobacterales bacterium
GGCTCAGGTCACGTGGTTAAGATACCACTTCCAGATGGTATCGAGCCCGCCAGCATCAATGAGTTTTCATTATTGGTCCGCTACCTGCCGCATCACTAAGCTCCCGATCATGACAGAGGGTACAGCCCTCACCCTGTTCTGATCAGCCAGTTGACCTACGTCAAATACTTGTCATACCCGATAATCAATACTATGTTTTCAATACCCGGTTGAGATTTTTACGGCGTTGACAGAAGACATCTTTCGCCCGATATTGGGGAGGAACCTCGGCTTTTCCCGTCTTAATTGGAGAGTCGTACGCTCGAATGAACCAAAGAAACAGGAAACCATACTCATGAGTTCAGACTTGAAAGTTGTTCCTTCTGCACAACAGGAAAATAAGACATCGAAAGAAAAGGCAAAAACCGAAAGCGCAGATAGCGGTGCGACTCACGAAATAGTCAAGTCTCACCCGGAACTGGAAGATTCATATCTGGGTGGCGACTATTCATCGGCTACCATTAAAAAACTGCGTAAGTCCCCGGAATCGATCAGCAAACTATTGAAAGAAGGTAAATACCCTTACACGGATAAAATCGGCAGGCCAACCTACGAAAGAGAAAAGAAAAAACTCCAGATTGAGCTACTGAAAGTTCAGAACTGGGTGAAAATGACCGGGCAGAAAATCATCGTCATATTTGAGGGCCGCGATGCTGCCGGTAAAGGCGGTACCATCAAGCGGTTCATGGAACATCTCAACCCACGTGCAGCCAAGGTCGTGGCTCTTGAAAAACCCACCCAGCATGAAAAAGGCCAATGGTATTTTCAACGTTATATTGAACACTTTCCCACTCGTGGTGAAATCCTGTTTCTCGATCGGTCCTGGTACAACCGGGCAGGTGTAGAGCGGGTGATGGGGTTTTGTAACCAGAACGAATACCTCGAATTTATGCGTCAATGCCCCGACCTTGAACAAATGCTGGTTAACTCCGATATCAAGCTGTTCAAGTACTATTTCTCCGTTACCAAGAAAGAACAAAAAGCCCGTTTTGTATCAAGGGAACATGATGTTTTGAAGCAATGGAAGTTGAGCCCCGTCGATATGGCTGCTGTGAGTATGTGGGGTGAGTATACGAGGGCCAAAGAAGCCATGTTTTTCTATACCGACACAGCCGCGTGCCCCTGGACTATCATCAAGTCAGATGACAAGAAGCGAGCCCGTCTCAACTGTATGCATGACTTTCTCAGCAGACTTGATTATCCCGATAAGGATCTGGATGTTGTTGATGCACCGGACCCATTGATCGTAGGCTCACCATCACAGGTCATTCGCAAGGATGTGCATTTGGATGCGTGGCCGCATGAGGAGGAAAAAACTTCCGAAGATTGATTAAGCGTGCATTCGGTTGATACGACCAGTCAGTTATATTGAATCCGTTTGATAGCAGTATCGCTATTAACCGGGTTAATGCTTTGTCTGTCAGGCAGACGGTAAATTTAACCTGGCCTTAAGTCCACCCATCTCACCTTTCGCCAGTTCGAGTGACCCACCGTAAAGAGCAGCGATATCTTTCACTATGCCCAGCCCCTGACCATGGCCTGGTATGGACTCATCGAGTTTATGCCCTCTTTGCATTACAAAGTCAAATTCCTTTTCGTCTATTCCCGGCCCATCATCCTCCACCAGGATTTCAAGCCGGCCATTATTGGGCCCACACCCAATAATTACCCGGCTTTTTGCCCATTTGCAGGCATTGTCCAGCAGGTTGCCCAGCATCTCCTCCAGATCCTGACCTTCACCCTTGAACCAGCATCCCTGTAAACGGGAAAGGTCGAACTCCAGCGCACGGTCCTGATAGATTCTCTGCATTGCATAGACCAGGTCTTCAGCCACGGCCTTAATACTGGTCCGCGATCCCAGCACCTTCTCTGTACCGAACGTCCTTGCACGCGAGAGGTAATGGTCTACGTTTTTGCTGATATCTTTTGTTTGTTTAAGAATCAGCTCCCTTTGCCCGGGTTCAAGGTTCTGTGCTGCGTTATTTATCACTGTCAGCGGGTTCTTGACCGAATGGGCCAGGTCTCCCAACTGGTTTCTCGCACGTTTAACCAGCACCGCGTTGTGGTCGAGAAGGTTGTTGAGTTCATCCACCAGTGGTTGCACGTCTTCAAGCTGGTCCTCGGGAAGCTTGTCTGCTTTTCCCTCGCGTATTTCACCGATTCGCGTGCTGATCGCCTTAAGAGGTTTAAGTGCAACGCGGACCTGTAACACCACTGCCAGCAATAAACCGATACCCAAAACGATGAAGCCGAAGATAATGTGATTGGAATAATCGACCACATCTTCTGTTATACCTGTAAGAGGCGCCGTAGCGAGGAACACCAGCGGTTCGCGAACCGGGTCAATGCGAATCTCAATAACATGCACCCGCAAGGTTTCCTTTTTCGGGCCTTCAATTTCATGTATGAGCACATTAGATGTTGGCAGCGTAGTTTTTAAATCCAGGGCGGTCTCTCCCAAAGATTCGGAGCGCTTCAGAGTTTTAGCACCCTGTTTGACTTCCCAATACCACCCGGAGTAAAGGTCGTTATAGCGTGGGTCGCTTGGGTTGAAAGCCAATTCAAACCTGCCGCTATCTGTGAAATGACTGGCGCCTGTCAACTCCTCGAGATGCATGGCCACATGTTCATCATAATGGTGGGCAATATGCTCGCGATGATTACTCACCAACATGGCTGCGGTGACAGCAAGGGAAATGATAACCCAGATACTGGAGAGCGCAATAATCCGGAAGGCAAGCGTATTACGCACCGCTTTCCAACCCGCCAATCTGATAACCCAGCCCCCTGCGTGTTTTGATCAGGCTGGTGTCCAGTTTTCCACGTAAACGGTTGATCAGCACCTCAATGACATTTGAGTCACGATCAAAGTCCTGATCATAGATATGTTCGGTCAGCTCGGTTTTTGACACCACCTTGTCGGGATGCTGCATCAGGTACTCAAGGGTGCGATACTCAAGCGCCGTCAGGTCGACCGGATTGCCATGCATGGTAACGCGCGCACTACTGGTATCCATTACGACCTCACAACAGGTCAAAATTGGACTGGCATGACCGGATGAGCGCCGGATCAGGGCTTCCAGCCTTGCCAGCAACTCCTCAAACTCGAAAGGTTTTGCGAGGTAATCATCAGCACCTGCCCTCAAGCCCGTGACCTTCTCACGCCAGGTATCACGGGAAGTTAAAATCAAAACAGGCACTTCATTTCCAGCAGCACGCAAGCGCTGCAGAACACTTAAACCATCGAGCTTGGGTAAGCCGAGATCCAGGATAATGGTGTCGTAAGGTTCGGTTTCAGCCAGGTAAAGCCCCTCCTCACCATCTTCCGCTATATCGACGACATAGCGTTCGTGGGCAAGGGTACATTTGACCTGCTTTGCAAGCTCAGTATTGTCTTCGACGATCAGCACTCTCATGTATCACCCCCGATAAAACACCTTGCCGAGTCAACCCAAATGTATTCTGAACCACAAACCTTACCTTAACACTGACTTAAATCAAGATTGAACTGTTTGATACAACCCGACAGTGAGATTATAACTGGCAACGCCGGAACGGCTAAAATCCGGCAACGCCGGAACGGCCATCCCGCTTACTCTCTTGTGGATTCCTTTCCCCTGTTATTCTTATTTTGCTATATACATAACATTTGCATCTTTAACCTAGGCTGAAATAAATTTTAAGCTCTAGTTAAGATTTTGGTGTTATCCAGTAAGGAGATTTGCATGTAAAAGACGCAGGTGAATTCGTGATTTAAAACCAAAAACCATCCAAATCAGTAGATTGATTTAACAATTTTGAAGCATAATCAAGGTGCAAAACTTAATTAAGTGATTTATTAAATATATATCTTATTTTATTGTTATACAAGAATATATTAAAAAACAGATCATCTCACTCAAGCTCAGCCCAACGAGCAAAGGCAGCTTCCAACTGTGCCTGCACCTCGGCAAGTTCGCCAGTGACGCGCTTGACTTGCTCATGGTCGGATTGATAGAAACCCGGTTGGGAGAGTTGCTCTTCCAATTGCGCTAGTCGTTTTTCCAGTTTTTCAATTTTTCCAGGCAAATTACCTAGTTCACGTTGATCCTTGTAGGAAAGTTTGGGCTTTTTCGTACCGCTGGATTTTTCATCTGAAGCGGAAGTTTTAGCGACTGTTTTCCCTGCTTTTTTTGCAGAGCCGGCGCGAGCCTCCGACAAACTCCCGCCACGGGCTTCCCAATCGCTGAATCCGCCCACGTACTCGTTAACATTTCCCTTGCCATCAAGCACAATCAGGCTGGTGATGACGTTATCCATGAAATTCCGGTCATGACTCACCAGCAGCACGGTTCCATCAAATGTAAGCAGGATTTCCTCCAGCAACTCCAGGGTTTCAATATCCAGATCATTGGTCGGCTCATCAAGAACCAGCAAATTAGCTGATTTACTGAACAAACGCGCCAGTACCGCGCGGTTTTGCTCGCCCCCTGACAAGGCCTTAACCGGCATTCGCACGCGATCAGGGCTAAACAGGAAATCTCCCAGGTAGGAAATGGCATGTCGGCGCCTACCACCTATTTCGATGAACTCCTGACCACCACAGACGTTATCAATCAGGTTTTTTTCAGGATCCAGGTGCTCACGCAATTGGTCCGAATAAGCAACCTCAAGCTTGGTGCCCATTGAAACATTGCCCGATGAAGGTTGTAGCTCGCCTAACAGAATTTTGACCAGGGTGGTCTTACCGGCACCATTGGCACCGACGATTCCAATCCGGTCTCCACGTTGAATAATGGTAGAAAAATCGTTGATGACCTGGTTGTCGTCATAACGGTGACCTATATTTTCAAGTTCTGCGACTATTTTGCCGGACCTGGCGGCATCTTCCACCACGAAGCCGGCACTGCCCATTCTCTCCCGACGCTCACCACGCTCCTCCCGCAAGGCTTTCAATGCGCGCACGCGACCCTCGTTACGTGTCCGCCGGGCCTTGATGCCCTGACGTATCCAGACTTCTTCCTGGGCCAGTTTCTTGTCAAATAGTTCATTCGCTCTTTCTTCGGCCTGCAACTGTTGTTCGCGGTGACGAAGAAACCCCTGGTAGTCACCCTGCCACAGGGTCAGATGACCCCTGTCCAGCTCGGCCATCCAGTTCGCCACATTCTGCAGGAAACGACGGTCATGCGTGATCAGGATAATGGCACCATTGAAGTTTCTCAGCTGCTCCTCAAGCCACTGAATAGCGGGTATATCCAGGTGATTGGTGGGCTCATCCAATAATAATATGTCCGGTTTACTGACCAATGCCTGGGCCAGCGCTACCCTGCGCCGCCAGCCACCCGATAACTCCGACATACTGGCATCCGCTGGCAAATCTAACTGGGTGATGGTGGTTTCTACCCGTTGCTGCAGACGCCAGCCATCCTGTGCTTCCAATTGTTGCTGCACACGGGACAAGGCGCTCATATCAGTGAGGTCTTCAGCCTGTATAAGGTGATGATATTCGGCCAACAGGCGCCCGGTCTCGGCCAGCCCTGAGGCCACGACATCATAAACCGTCTGTTCGTCTGCATCGGGCAGGATCTGCCGTAACCAGGCGATTCGGGTACCGGGTCGCAACCAGCGTTCACCGGAGTCCGGTAAAATCTCTCCCGCCAGCACTTTGAGCAGGGTAGTTTTACCGGCGCCATTACGACCCAGTAAACCAATTTTATTGCCCCTGGAAACGCTGAAATTGACGTTATCCAGCAAAGCCAGGTTCCCATAGTGTAAAGAGGCGTTGTCGAGACGTAACAATGGCATAAGGCTGATCGCAGTTGAGTAAGGCAGCGCATTTTACGCCCCGGACCGCTAATTGTCCTTGTTTTGTTTAAAACTTAGTGCAAGCACTAAAAATATCGAGGCCATTCTGATCAATTCTGCCAGGTAGTGAATGAAGCAAAAGAGACAGGTACACTTGTGGTTACAACACAATTAACAAGGCATTGATCGCGATTCAAATTACATGATGCCTTTCCTCAGGAGATAAACAATGAAATACCTGCATACCATGGTAAGAGTGACCGACCTGGATGAGTCCCTGGACTTTTATTGCAACAAGCTTGGACTGGTTGAACTCAGGCGACACGAATCGAGTGGAGGACGCTTTACACTGGTGTACCTGGCAGCACCGGGTGATGAAGACGCCCAGGTCGAATTGACATGGAACTGGGATCCGGAAGAGTACACAGGCGGGCGTAACTTTGGACACCTGGCCTACGCTGTCGATGACATCTACGCACTTTGCCAGCAGTTACAGGATGCGGGTGTTGTCATTAACCGTCCGCCAAGAGACGGCCACATGGCTTTTGTACTCTCTCCTGATGGCATCTCGATCGAGTTGCTGCAAAAAGGTGATTCATTACCGGCACAGGAACCCTGGGCATCCATGGAGAGCGTTGGAAGCTGGTAGAAACCGGTTCATCTATCAGCGGGCAATGTACACCTGAGCTATTATATTAGTAACTGACGGGGAAACAGGATCGCTACTTATACATTAGAACACCCTGAAAAGGGCCATATTGAATACCGGGACAGGAAACGCTACCTGTGGCTCCTGTCGGTATTGCTGCCCCTGATGCCACTGTTTGGAATTTTTCTGTATTTTCGCGGCAGTCCAGAGTGGGTACTGATACTTCCGATGTGTATCAACTATTTCGTGATCCCGATCCTGGACTGGGTATTTGGCTCCGACACCAACAATCCTCCGGAGGAAATTATTCCACAACTGGCGGATGACCGATACTACCGCTACCTGACATGGGTCACCGTTCCCCTGCACTTCGTCACGTTGATTGCGGTCGCATGGTTTGTCAGCACACAGGATATCAGCAGC
>JAOUCZ010000201.1 GCA_029859505.1 Lysobacterales bacterium
GAAGTACAGCTGAAGCCCTTGGCCATATGTCGGGTCGAACACCAACGAGACGGGCTGACAGGGCATCCAACGAGGGATACCGGTCAAAACCATTGCCGATACCGAAGGTTTCAGAATGATCAGGCGACTGAACGGCTTCTGGGGGGCAGACTATTTCTTCAGAGACCGGCACCATAACCCCGTTTTTGTTGGTTTCAAAGGAACCGGTGAAAACCTCATTCATTCGTGCGTCAAGGGCAACCAGCGCAGACCCAATGCCCTCTTCAACCGCAACCTGTGCCGTTGCTGCAAGGCTGGACACAGGTATGACCGGACGCTCAGATGCCCACGCCAAACCCTGCACGACACCAATACCAATACGCAAACTGGTAAAGCTCCCCGGTCCGCGACTGAAGGCGACGGCATCAAGTGACGCAAAACCAATACCCGCTTCTGCAAACAATTGCTCAACCCACGGCAGCAGCAATTCGGCATGTTGTCTGGGCGCATGCTGGTAATGCTCCAGAACTTCACCATTGATGGCAAGGGCTACGGAACAGGTTTCTGTTGATGATTCAATTGCCAGTAGATTCATTTTCAAAAAACTCCACGACACGATCACGTTCAAGTGTTTGCTGCATGGGCGGAAGACTTTCCAGAAATACGCTGCCGTAACCCTTGGTTGTAAGCCTGCGGTCACAAATCACCAACACGCCCCGGTCGTTGACATCACGTATCAAACGACCGGCGCCTTGTTTAAGCGCAATAACAGCCTGCGGCAAGAATAGCTCCATGAAAGGATTTCCGCCATGCTGTCGTAATTGGTTACTGCGTGCAACCATAACCGGATCATTGGGTGGTGCAAACGGCAATTTATCAATAATCACCAACGACAGGGCTTCACCCATTACATCCACACCGCCCCAGAAACTAGCCGAGCCCAGCAAAATACCGTCACCCGACTCGCGGAAAGCTTCCAGCAACATGCTGCGGGGCATTTCACCCTGGACAAACAAAGGATGATCAATCGTTCCTTTCAGTAGCTCTGCGGCCTGTCTTAAAGCCCTATGCGATGTAAACAGCATGAAAGCCCTGCCCTTGCTGGCCTTGAGAACCGGAAGGACCTGTTTCAGCAGTTCAGGAACAAAAGACTGCTCACGTGGCTCGGGCAGATCTCCAGGCAACCACATCAAGGCATGATTGTCATAATCAAAAGGTGAATCCAGATTCAGGGTATCAGCATCCTGCAAGCCCAACTGCCGGACAAAATGATC
Organism: Lysobacterales bacterium; assembly: GCA_029859505.1. Lineage (GTDB taxonomy): Bacteria > Pseudomonadota > Gammaproteobacteria > Xanthomonadales > SZUA-36 > SZUA-36. Next base: position 1,254 of record JAOUCZ010000201.1, read on the forward strand.
AAAACCGCCATTGACTGATAAAGTTGCAGAGGTAAACACCCAGGCAGCATCAATCTGCTCGCAAAAACTGGAAAATAAATTTGAAATATCGAGCGGTGTTGTGTGAATCGAAACACCTTGTCCGCGTCGCTCAAACCACCTGACCTCAGTATCAGGAACTGGCTTATCGAGATGATCAAAATGCGCCTGTATTTCAGCAAGCCGCTGTACGCAGGCATCCATTCCACGACTGGCGCCTTGCATGGGCTCAACCACCGGCTTTAGTCCACCAACGGCCAGATCCAGGGATTGCAACGCATCCCGTACCTCGGAGCGGTTCAACATATCGTCCCATGTTCCCCGGTCTTCCAGGTTGTCATGGCAGGCAAGTTGAAACTCTTTTATTACCTGACGGCAATGAGCCACTTCGTCACGTACCACCGCCATACCACCACTGGTTTCCGCCGCCTCTGCAAGTAAATCTCTGCACAGGTCGGAAATTTGCCTGGTTGACAGAGACGAGCTAAAAAACTGCGAAGCTGTTTCAGGCGCCTGGTGTGCTTCATCAACAATAAACACCGATGCGCCGGGCAACACTTCACCAAAGCCACTGTGCTTTATGGCCATATCTGCAAATAAAAGGTGATGATTAACCACAACAACATCGGCATCCTGTGCCTCACGCCGCGCCCGTGCTACAAAACATGCTTCAAAATCGGGACAATCTGAGCCAAGGCAATTATCAGCAGTGGAGGTCACCATTGACCAAAGCTCACTGTCCTCGGCCATAACGGACGAAACCGAAAGATCACCGTCCGGACTTGTAGGCGCCCATTGCCGTAAAGCTTCAAGTTCGGTGATTGATTCACGCGACGGCAGCCTGCCGTCCTTACGCGCCTGCTCCATCCGGTAAAGGCAAAGATAGTTGCCCCTTCCTTTCAGAAGTGCAGTTTTGAGTGTGCTACCCAGTGCTTTTTTAACCAACGGCAGGTCACGGAAATACAACTGGTCCTGGAGCGTTTTAGTACCGGTTGAAATGATTGTGCGTTCACTGCCTTTTAGCACTGGCACCAGGTAGGAGAGGGTCTTGCCAATACCCGTTCCAGCCTCAGCTACCAGCGTGCCGCCGCTTGTAATGGCTTTTTCGATCGCTGCGGCCAACTGTAATTGTTCCTCGCGCGGCGCGAATCCAGGCAATACCGATTCAAACGGCCCGCCGGAATCCAGCAGTTGTGCGCTATCTGCTCCTTTATTTGACACTTGTTAAGCTCAGTATCTCTTGGGCCGTGTGTTCATACACCGCGTTGCACGTTTTTCAGCATCATTGGCACCACTTGCATCATCAAGGTGCTCCTTGGCCACACTTATGGTACGCCAGTTCCTGCTACAGATCTCACCTACCCGGGGACCGATATCGTAGGACCTCTCGGCAAAACTCAAGGCCTGTTGATAGTCTGCAGTTTGCAACTTGATTTCCGCCATTTGCTGCAGCAATTGCGGATCCCTCGGTTCGATTCTCAGTGCACGCTCGAGATAACCGCTGGCTTTATCCAGCTCACCGGCACGTTCGGCGACCACCGCCTGAGCCGTCAGCTCTTTAACCGCCGGGTTCTGCAAAGAATAGACCTGGACACCGGCACTGTCCTCACTTGCAGGCGCCCTGACACGGGTGTCGATTTCATCATCATCAACCTTTGCGGGTGGCTGACCGGCGCAGGCAGCAAGCAATAACGGGATCAAAACCACTAACAGCCTCGGACAGGCTCCTAATCTTTTCGTCCAAACCACTTTCTCCATAAAGATTCCTTGTTCTTTCCTTTCTGATTTTTCAGACATTGTGTTTTCTTCTGGGGTTCAGAACCCTCAATAAACGGTATTTGCTCCGCTCCGGGGCAGGATGGATCAGTCAATGCCTGTTGCTGTTTATCAACCCAGACAAAATTTGCACCATCCGGCATACGCAAATCCAACCCTTCAATGGGTAGAGATCTAAACAACCGTGCCCAAATCCGCATGGCAGCATTGGCTCCGGTAACACTGGCCGGACGATTGTCATCAAGCCCAACCCAGGAAACCGCCACCCGATCACGAGTATATCCGACAAACCAGCTGTCACGCCTTTCATTGGTTGTGCCAGTCTTGCCTGCTATCACCGTGTTATTGCCAAGCAAACCATGTAGTGCCTGTGCCGTGCCCTCTTCGACCACCCGCGTCAATGCAAAATTAAGCAGGGCAATAGCCTCACGATTTTCCAGCGGCATAAACCTGAGCGGATAACGACTCAGCAACTCACCCTGCGGGGTGAGTACGGCTGTGACTGAACGCAGCGGCACACTATAACCACCTGCAGCCAGCGACTGGAACATCTGCGCGACCTCGATAGGTGTCAACTCAACCGCACCTAGTAAGGTTGAGGGGACTGCCGGAACTTCAACGGCAATACCCAGTTGCTTGATTTTACGGATCAGGTTTGCAACGCCTACACTGAGACCTACTTGCACCGTAGCCTGATTATATGAATGAACCAGTGCATCCATAAGAGGCAATTCGCCATGTGACTTGTGGTCATAGTTCTCTGGTGACCATAGTTTTCCATCCGGCTGCCTTAAGGATAAGGGCTCGTCTTTTACCGGTGTTATCAGGTTGTAGTCATCAACGTGCTCAAGAGCCAGCAGATAAACCAGGGGCTTGATGACCGAACCTATCTGCCGGCGTGCATCAAGGGCACGATTGAACCCGGTACGGCCTGCCACACGGTCACTGACCAGGGCGCGGACTTCTCCGCTGGCAACATCTGCCAGTACGATCGCTGACTGTAAATCAGCCGGCAAGCCGCGCTGCTTTAAATCATCCAACCCTTTGGAAACTGCCTGTTGAGCGTACTCCTGCTCTGATGGAGCCAGTGTCGTGAATATTTTTAAGCCTTCCGAACTCAGATCTGACGACTGGTAGTCACGTTTTAGTTGACGTCTGACAAGATCCACAAATGCAGGATAACGGCTACCACCGGAACGGGGTTTGCTGGTGACCCCAAGCGGGCGGCCTTTTGCTTTCTTGACCTCATTTTCTGTCAATAAACCAGTGACTTCAAAAATATCCAACACCTGGTTGCGACGTTTTAGCGCACGCTCCGGATTACGTCTTGGATTATAAAGTGATGCACCACGTACCAGGCCAACCAGCAAGGCAATATGTTGAGGCTCCAAATCCTGCAGTGACCGGTCGAAATAGAACTCACTGGCACGGCCAAATCCGTGTATTGCGTGCTTGCCCTGTTGCCCGAGGTAAACCTCGTTGACATATGCCTCGAGAATCTGTGCTTTGTCGTAGTGCAATTCAAGCAATACGGCCATAATCGCTTCGTTTGCTTTACGAACGAGGGTTCGTTCACTGTTAAGAAAATAGTTTTTGACCAGTTGCTGGGTTAACGTGCTGCCACCCTGCACCGCCTTACCCGCTCTGATGTTGGCCACAAATGCTCGTGCAATACTGCGAAAAGCCACACCGTGATGGTGCTTGAATTGACGGTCTTCCACAGCTTGCAACCCGGTCACCAACAACTCGGGCGCATCCTTCAAAGCCACCAGGGTGCGGTCTTCATCGTGCAGCGGATATATCGAAGCGATTTCAGCAGGATCCAGTCGCACCAGGCCGGGATCTTCGGAACCGGACACGGCAACCAGATCCCCGACGCTACCGGATCTCAATTGCAAACGAAAGCGGGTTGCTGGTTTTGAACCATCCTCGAAAATAAACGCACGGCGATTGATATCAAATTGGCTACCATTGACAGAATAGGTACCGGGCACTGACGCGTTCGTCACCTGCCTGTATCCCGAGGCTTTCAGTTCAAGCAAAAGGGAGCTTTTTGAAACGGGTTTTCCACTGTAAAGACTGAGTGGCCGGGCGTAGACGCGGCTGGGCACATCCCAGATCCTGCCTTCAAACTCACCACGCACCTGTATATCAAGCCAAACGGTCCAGGGGACGCCGATACCGATAGCCAGACCCGCCAAAAGCATCAACAGCCGGAACAAACGCCGAAATAAACCCGGTTTTTGTCTAGATGTTCTCTTTGATCGTGACTTACGCGATTTTGACTTGGATTTTACTGCTTTACGTGCCATTTATACCTGAAGCGTGACATCAACCTGACCATTATCCATAATGCCCGCGTCTTGTCTTGGTATAATCCGCCGGTCAGATAAAAAACTGGCGTATTTCATCGTTTTTTTAAAAGCAAAGGCCATGACCACTCATCGCAAATCACAAGATTCATGGCAAAAAAATGACCAACGAAAATAATCATAAGCCAGCATCCACAGAACCGGTCATGTATGTTCATGCCAAAGGTCGTGGAAAAATAAGGCCAGATTCAGCTCAAAGACTTCTGGAGACGGGTTTACCCGTGTGCAGTCATCTTGAACATGAAGGTCTGATACAAACAGAAAATGGTTACGATCAGCCCGGCTTACTCGTGGCTGAGCTGGCCCGTCGTTTTCCCGGCAGACCGGTCATTTTTCTTCGCGCCGGACTACAACCTTCAAGACAGCTTCTTGATAACCTGAAAAGCCTGCTGGACCAGGTGGATCAACCCGTGGCCCTGACCCTGCTTTCAAACGCCAGTATCAATCCATTTGCGGGATTGCGCACAACGGGTGGAAAACTAAATTACGATCCAGCTGAACTGGTCAAGCTTTTGGCGCCCGGGCAATTGCATACTTTGACTACCTGGACTGACCATTTTGTCCTGTTGTCTGCCGATCTGGTAGAGCATTTATCTGAAGATGGTTCTGACGCTGCTCTGATGCACCGAGTACATGCAGCAGGCGGTTCGCTCATGGTTCCGGATCATTTGTTTCTACACGACACAGAAAGCAGGCTTTTTACGTCCATCAAATTGCAACCGCATGAGTCCGCCTATCCGCCACCATTCAGTGAACTAAGCTCCAGGATTCAGCAATGGTTCAACGCGGGCATTGAGAATCTGCCGTCTTTGCCTGATGACGACAAACCCGCTACCTTGCATATTACCCATAGCTGGGGTGGTGGTGTTGCTCAATGGCTGAAATCATTTATTGAAACAGACCATAAGCAGCCTAATTTTCAACTGCGCTCGGAAAACCCTCAATCCGGTCTTGGTTATGGACAAAAATTAAGCCTCTATGCGGGTAATGAACTTCGCTGCCCGATTGCAAGCTGGTGGCTAACACCACCCATTGAGTCCATTACTGACAGTTACACCGGATACCAGGACATATTGACCGGGATCTGCGGGCGATACGGTATTGGCCGGGTATTTGTCTCATCCCTCGTCGGTCATAGTATTGATGCCTTGCGCAGCAGGTTGCCCACTTTACAAATACTGCATGACCATTTCCCGGTCTGGCCTCTGCTAAGCGTCAACCCGCAACCCTATCTTCAGCACGGTGATGCTCCAAACCTGAAGCTCGCCCTTGGCGAGCACGTTAGAGCACAGGAGTTTCCGGACAAGGACGCACAGGCCTGGTCACTTATTCACGATGCATACCTGCAGGCGCTCAAGGAAAATCAGGTTAAGGTTGTAGCCCCCGGTCAATCAGTTTTGGATTTACAGAACCAGCTCGAACCTGCATTTAAAACACTGCCTGCCAGGGTCATT
>JAOUCZ010000202.1 GCA_029859505.1 Lysobacterales bacterium
CCGATCAGAATTGGATTATTCTGTCTGCGCCGCATTAGGATATCGACTATCTGACGTATTTCCTCATCACGCCCGACAATGGGATCCAATTCACCGTTGCGTGCCTGTTCGGTCAGGTCCACGGTAAACTTGGCCAATGCCTCGCCTTTTCCAAGTGGGCCGCTAGCGGCACCTTCGGCTCCTTCACCTGAGGCCAGATCGGTACCATCCGAAGACCCGAGACGGTCCTCAGGCGAACCACCTGTGATCTTGTCAAACTGGTCAACCAGGGTATCGATTTTCACGGCATCAAACTGTTTTGAGATTCCGAGAAGCTCGCTTCTCAATGCCCTGCTTTTCAATATTCCGATCACCAGATAGCCACTTCTGATCTGGGAAGACTGGTACATCAGGCTTCCGTATACCCAGGCCCGTTCTACGGCCTCTTCAAGGTGGGAAGACAGATCACTGACCGAACTCGCACCACGCGGCAAGCGATCCAGCGCCTTGGTAAAATCAGCTGCCAGGTGACCTATTTCAATATCAAAATGATCAACGATACGTCTCAGGTCAGAATCCTGTAACTGCAAAATCTGTTGCAACCAGTGAACCAGTTCAACATAAGGATTGCCACGCATCTTACAAAATACCGTTGCGCTTTCAATTCCCTGGTAAAGCAAACTGTTGAGCTTGCCAAATAGTGCTGTTCTGCTAATTTCCGTCACCGCTGTAACTCCTTTTCAATTGATATATTTAATTATATTAAGTATTTATACGTGTTAGTGAATGTAATTTTGAACCTGTAAAACCAAGTCTTCTACATGATCGTCCTGCCCTTCTGTCTCGAGCCAACTGGTCCAACCCAAGGCACCGCTTTTACCAAGACAGGTCACGGGCTTTTCTTCTTTCTTAAGCACGAGACTGACCTCCCATAAAAACTCCATGCCTACATAGTTTCGGACTGCAGAAACCAGCGCCTCGAAGGACTTCCCGGCGGGCAGAAAAGCCTCGTATTTGTCAAGGCTCAACGGTCCCAGGCGAACCTGGAATTTATCCTGGCGTTGCCAAACCCGTTCGCCGATGATCGTATCCTGTCCCAGGCAGCCCTTTGTACTGTCCTCACCAAGCTGGAAAAGATCGGTTTTGGGTATGTGCATCCAGTGCGCTATGTACTCTCGAATTTGGGTTGGAACATCAAAGTAGCCTTCGACCAGGGAAACCAATCCGGACACATGTCTTGGCAAACTGCTCAAATGACCGGCAAAACCCAGCTTTGAAATATGGTGCATCGAATCGACGTCACGAAGGCTGGGTAAACCAAGTCCGAATAGTGATCCAACATACATTGCAAACCGGTCTTCGCCTGGCCGGTCAAATTGCACAACGGGTTGTGACTGTGCCCAGGCAGCGTAAAAAAGGCTGACTGCACGATGATGAAACATATCGGCAAACCGTGCCAGTGCGTGATCACGGTGATGCCGCGACCTGTCCCGGGCATACTCTGTCATATGCAAAGGTAAAGGGCCATTGGGACCAAACAGGCCAAGAAACCGCTGAGACAGTCTTGGATATTTGCTATTATCGTCCAGTTCCAATCCGTCAAGCGTGGAGGTCGCAAAAGAGGTATAGGGTTCTTGCGAAAACCTGATGGGGTCGTCAGATGGCTTGAAGGATTGTCCGGTTATCGGTTTATCTTTGTAAAAACAATTGATACGCCGCACCGTATGGTAGAAACCATAGCGATACGGCTTTTCACTGATCTCGGCGAGATATTTTATAACGGAGGTCTCAGACCCACTTTCACTGGCCATCTGGCAACCTCAATGTTGTTATCGGTTTTGACAATCGTTTCTGTCATGTGATTGATCGAAACATACTTGCGGAAAAACTCAGTGAGTACCAGACCAAACAAATACATTCCGCCGGCCTCAAAGCCGCCGGGATCAAGCGTTATTGTAATTTGCAGACCACGTCCAAAACTAATTGGACCTGGAATGGGTAAGCGGCGTGTGACAGCCTTGACATTGACAGCCATCAACCCCCGTATCTGGCGTTCACCGACAGTATGACCATTGCTGTAAAGCTGCAACAGTTCACGTAGTGCAGCTGCTCCTTCTTCTGAGTTTTCATCGATCAGCGAAAGAAAGTTAAGCGACAGGTGATTAATAATCCGCCAGGCATAATCACCGGATGTTGCCTGGGTATTGGGTCGCGTTGGTCCTGCCACGCACTGAATTTTTTCAATTGGAGCATTAACCTCCAGTGTGAAATCACCGTCTTTCTGCCCAAGAGGCATTTGCATGGGCAGGTCACGATTACTGCACAGGGTATCTATGCCCAGCTGCGCGAGACTGGAACTGTAGGGTGCCTCATTGGAATCCACCAGGGAAATGAACGCTTCCTGCCCGAGATATCCCGAGCGTGCGCCTCTTGAGTGCTGCTTGGATGATAACAATCGTGGTTTTCTTTGAAGTGAGAAAAAAGCAGAGTTTTCAACAGGTGAATGATCATCCTTGAGACCATAGAATGGCAGAAAATCCTTTTTCTCATCTGCTTGCTTTCCATAACCAACAACCGAAAGGACCTGGTGTACCTCAAAGTCCAAAGGCCTGCTTCTGTCGGCCAGCACGTGAAATTCGTGATCTCTGTCGTTGAGTGTTATCCGGTCGGCCCGTTTTGGGAATAGATTTATGGCTGGTACACAGAAAGGCAAAAAGTTGTGTTTTCCGATGACGTTTTCGAAGTCATTGTCACGGCTATCCAAATGTACAACCAGATCAAACTTTTGACCACTGGCCTTTTTCAATATCGCTTTCAGGCCCGTAAAGTTAATGAACCGGAAACGCTCCGGAAAGGCAAAGTACTCCCTTAAAAGCCGATACCCTTCAAACGATCTGGACTGATAGTTAAGCAGGGCCTGTTCCGGCTGAAAACCGAACGAACTCACGTCATTTTTAGAAAGATGAAAAACCTGACGGTCTTTCTTATTGCCGGTGATAACAGATAAGCCGCACACGCCAGCTAGTATATGCTCATACAAGGCCATGGGAACCGTACCGCTGCCGCCTAAAAACATCGGCAGTTCCTTCATTTCCAATTCGGAAATATCAACCCCTTTAGCTGCCTCTATACTAATCCGCACACCTGCTGATACCTGTCGGCCGGGCTTGATTCCAAAATTTGCCAGTGCCGCACGTGTTCCAATGTATTCTGCGTCGACCACCTTAACCGGAAATAACACAACATCATGTGAGGTTCTATACTCGCAGGACGTCTGCATATTGGGACCAAGACCGCTATCTAACGACGTTCCCCTTTCAATTTTGACACCCGAAGCTAGATCAGTGTCACCGCAATCGGGGTGCAACTGTACAACGGTCATGGAAGGCAGTGGTGCGAGGTAATCAGGGTAAACAATTTCCAGAAGATGCTGACAGAACTTGGGATATTCTTCTTCTATCTTCAGTTGGACACGTGCACTCAGGAAAGCAAAACCCTCCAGTAATCGTTCGACATAGGGGTCTGCACATTCCAAACCTTCCATGCCCAGCCGGCCTGCGACCTTTGGAAAATGATGCGCAAACTCCGTACCCATTTCACGCATGAAGTCGAGTTCGATGTTGTAATGATGTAGTAGTCTTGAATCCATTTCAGATCAGTCGGCACTTTCCGTTAAGTTAAACTCGCCGCACTCCAGGTCAAGCTCGCTTTTCAGAACCACCTGAAATGGCGAAGGTTGACCAAAAACTGCACCTTCGATTTCAAAAACCATTGAGTTATGTGACATGGCGTCAGGGCTAGAGTGAACCTTTACTTTTAAGCTGTTTCGCATGACGCGCGGTTCAAACTGCAGTATCGCCGTCCTGATTGCCTTTTCAACGCTACGAACATCCACGGTGGAAGACGTATGCCCGGATAAATCCGGCAGACCATAGTTAAGAACCGAACGTTTGACCTCCGGGAAGCGTTCCAGATCAACACACACATTGAGCGCCACGGAATTAAGTAACCAGCCCAAGTCGCGGATGACCGCATGCTTGAACTCTGATTGACTCATGCTCTGTTGCGAGCTGCTCTCTTTGGCTTTTTCAGGTTCATAGTCCGTCAACCGATCCAGCAAAGAAGGTTGAAGCCTTTCTTTAAGGGACCATTGCCCCATTCTCAGTTACTACTCATCGAATTCAATACTGCGCACCTCAAGAATCGGGTAGTCCTTTTCGTCTGATGCAAAAAGACGTTGTCCTGTTCCCTCAAACAGCTCGCCACCGCGTGAGAGCCAGTCTGTGCGGCGACTTAGCAATCCAGGTCCGGAAACCCCTTCGATATTCGGGTAGCGCGCAGGTATCATTACCATCAACTTGCCTCCATTGGTCCACATAACCTCAGCCGGCAACCATATCAGATCACGCAAATCAGTTGGTTTATCGGTATGTAACTTACGCACACGGGACATTGGCACCCAGTAATATTGGCCATTGAATATGAACTCAAAGACCGGTCCGAATCGCTGATCAGCATCAGCCAGCCAGTTAAAGCCCTCATCATTAATTCTGCCGCTGCATGTTTCCGCTTCCTCTAATGCCTGCGCATTGAGTGTTGAGTACAGCTCCATTTCTCCCTTTGCAAAGGCCTGTTGTGCTTCCACGAGCGCAGCAACCCATTTTTCCGGTTCACCAAAAATTAACGGCTTACTTTTACCTGCAAAAACCGCTTCACGGTGTAACTCACAATTGATGACATCCCGATAAGCCTGCACCATTGGATCAGCTTCTGAATCCAATTCTCCGGCTAATTCAAGTTGTGTCTGAGCACGTTTCCACTGCCCGTCTACCGCCAGTAGTTGAAAAAGGAAGATACGTAATTTTGAGTCGGTGGGGTTCTTTCTCACCTCGTCCTGAAGTGCCTCAAGGGCACCTTTCGGATCGCCGGCGTGTAATAATAGTTCGGCAGTCATTGCTTAGTCCGGTTGCCGGGCCATGGCCCGGTTATGCTAAATTCAGATTGATCAAGGCGGACCGAAAACCGGCCCGCCTTGATAAAGGTTTCCAGTAGACGAGAATCACAGGGAATTCACCCTCGCATTATTGCGTACCTTTGGTTCCCGCAACATCGTAAGTCTTAACACCGCTGCTCTTCAACTTGCCCTTCTCATCCTGGGTAAAGACGTCTACTGATAGTTCCTTAAAGGCTATTGAAATCGACTCGCTTCCACCCGGTTCATAAGATGACCCATTCTCCTGGCAACTGGTGACAATACAATCAGTTAGTATGATTTCCAGCCATGTTTCAGGTATATCATCGCCTTGTACCGATGTGCAATGCAGCTTAATTTCCGGAAACACTTTACCCGTACAGCAGGAAATGAAAATTTTGCTGCTGGCCGAGTCCATAACTTTTGTAATGTTAAGGTCTTGAATGCTTGATGTACCGCGGCTCATTCCTGTGCCGGTAGAAACGGAGGAACTGTTGCTCACTCCCCAACTCCAGCTCTGTAAATCAATCCACTTGTCGTGAGCATCTGCTGTGCACTCGCCATCGATACCTTCAATTTTTAAATGAACACCCATGTTGATTATCCTCGTTTGTTTATAAGTTAATAAGTCAGTTTAGATCATGCTTTGGAATTACCAAGAGCCTTTTCCCGTCGCCCTTTGACGAAACAAATGCCCTCCGTTAGTAATGTAGTCCAAAAGCTCTATAAATGCTGTGATTTGCCTCACAAGACTCCAGACCCCTGAGCGGGTCCGGAGTTTGTTGTGCCAAACTTTACCATCACAGCTTTGCTAGGCTTTGGCCGACGGCAGCTTGGAAACCAGCCGTAAAGATACGGTCAAACCTTCTAACTGATAGTGCGGCCGCAGATAGAAGCGCGACTTGTAATAGCCAGGATTTGATTCATCCGACACGACGACCACTTCCGCATCAGCGAGTGGTTTACGTGCTTTTGTGGCTTCACTTGAACCTGCCGGGTCACCATCAACATACTGGTTAATCCATTTGTTGAGCCAGTTCTCCATGTCTTCCCTTTCTTTGAATGACCCGATCTTGTCACGCACAATACATTTCAGATAATGCGCAAAACGGCAGGTTGCAAACAAGTAGGGTAAGCGGGCAGCCAGGTTAGCATTGGCTGTCGCATCAGGATCTTCATATTCCTGCGGTTTTTGCAGTGATTGCGCACCGATAAACGCCGCAAAGTCAGAGTTCTTCTTGTGAATTAACGGCATAAACCCGTTCTTGGCCAACTCAGCTTCCCTTCGGTCACTGATAGCTATCTCTGTGGGGCATTTCATATCCACACCGCCATCATCCGTTGGGAATGAGTGGGTTGGAAGATTCTCTACCGCTCCACCAGATTCGATTCCCCGGATACGTGAACACCAACCATAAAGCTTGAATGACTTGTTGATGTTCGTTGACATTGCATATGCCGCATTACACCAACTGTAGTTGGATGAATCAGCACCCTCTGTATCTTCTTCAAAGTCAAAAGCCTCAACCGGGTCGGTAGCAGCACCGTATGGTGTACGCCCCAGGAAACGAGGCATTGCGAGACCCAGGTAACGAGCATCATCGGACTCACGTAATGAGCGCCATGCGGCGTACTCAGGTGTTCCGAAAATCTTGGTCAGATCACGTGGGTTACTTAGTTCTCCCCATGAGTCAAACTGCAGAGTCTTTGGTGCCACCGCCGAGATGAATGGTGCATGCATAGCAGCACAAATCTGGGACATGCCCCGAAGGGTTTCAACGTCCTGCGGGCTATGATCAAAATAGTAGTCACCCGTAAGACAACCAAAAGGTTCACCGCCAAACTGACCGTATTCCTGTTCGTACATTGCCTTGAACAAAGGACTCTGGTCCCAGGCAGTACCCTTGTAT
>JAOUCZ010000204.1 GCA_029859505.1 Lysobacterales bacterium
CATTTTTCGGTGTTATTTTTTTATTCATGGACTTGTGATTTTTTACTGATATTTACGATTAGATAAGCAAGCTAAGTAGCACTTTTTTTGCTTTGACAATTTCAATTTTTGAGAGTACTTTAAATCCCCCGTAGACAGAAGCCAACCAATCGCAAGATTGGGATCGCAGGAAAAACGGAGAAGGTCGAAAGACCGGAAACGGACGGAGATGATCAAGAGATCGGAATCGGGAGCAGAAGGCCGCAAGGCCGGAAACGAACGACGAAAATCAACAGGTCGGAACCGGGAGAAGAAGGCCGCAAGGCCGGAAACGAACGGAGAAAGTCCACTGATCGGAACCGGGAGACGAAGACCGTAAGGTTGGAATCGAACGGAGAAAATCAAATGATTGGAAACGATCGAAGAAGGTTGCGAAACCGGAAACGAGAGAAGAAAGTCAGATGATTGGAAACGAGCGAGGAAGGTCGCGAGACCTGAGACGAACGAAGAAGACCGGTAGACTGGAATCGGACGGCGAAGACCGAAAGGTCGACGACCAATTGAATGCGACTACACTGGAAGGCCGACCCGCCCGAAAGTGAAGATGGTGGAAGAAAGCGGTCAGCGTCCAGGTGGTACAGGACGCGTCACCCGGACCGGGTTCTGCCAAAAGAAGCGGTCGTACCATTAAGGGTGACTCGATAGGGATGCGCGATTCCTTGAGATAGACGTGAAAACGTCGATAAATAAAACCGGGAGGAAGACCCGAGACCAGAAACCGAAGGGCAGAACAGATCGGAACTGGACGAAGTTGGAAAGGCCTAGGAGGATCTGCAGTCCACCGCAAGCGGAGTTCCTACACTTCTACGACGAGGGAGACGCAAGTCTCCCTCGTTTTTTTTGGCTTGAAAAAAGTAGCGATTAAAGAACAATATTCCCGCGCCCCGCATCAATTTCATACTACAATTGATTAGATGAAAGAAGATCGGACTATTGACCCTCAAAACCTCATACAATTAATTTAAAATAGACCGCCAACAGGGACCAAACTTGAAAGATCCGATTATTCGCTTAAGAAATGTATCTTTTAAACGTGATGACAAAGTCATACTTGATGATGTCAGCATGGATATTGAGCGTGGCAGCATCGTGGCTATCATGGGTCCCAGCGGTGTCGGAAAGACAACCATATTGCGGTTAATTTCCGGTCAATTGCACCCAGCCAAGGGTAGTATTGAAGTCAATGGTAATGAAGTTTCCACCCTCTCACATCGTCAGCTGTACGAATGCAGAAAGGATATTGGCGTCCTGCTGCAAAACGGCGCTTTGTTTACCGACCTGACCGTTTTTGAAAACATAGCGACTCCATTGAGAGAACATACCAAGCTGTCGGAAGAGGCTATCAGGGAACGTGTTCTGGCCAAACTTGAGTCCGTTGGCCTGTTGGGCACTGAAGAATTGATGCCCGACAGCCTGTCAGGTGGCATGGAGCGCCGGGTTGCACTGGCCCGGGCCGTCATCCTGGACCCCAAGATCGTACTGTTTGACGAACCCATGACCGGGCTGGATCCGATTGCCATGTCCACTGTCAGGCGCCTGATCCGTAAAACCAACGACGAGTTGGGACTGACCAGTGTCATCGTCACACACAATGTTAATCAGATGAATAAGCTGGTGGATCACTGCTATATTCTTGCCGCTGCCAAACTGATTGCCGAAGGCAGCCCACAATCCCTGGCACACAATGAAGACCCTGCTGTTGATCAATTCATGAACGGACGCGTCGATGGTCCGATTTCTTACAAATATCAGAAAGCCACTGACAGCAAGACTGTAAACCCATCCTGATCATGAAGATTCACTGGACACAAAAAAATAAACTTTTGGCTCCCATTGCGGAAACTGGACATTGCGGCATTTTCCTATTCAGGATGCTAAGCAGCATACGGTTTGAACGCGGCTTGCTGATGAGCACGCTTCAGCAAACTTACCTGATTGGCGCCCGTTCCCTGGTTATCATCATGATCTGCGGCTTTTTCGTAGGTATGGTGCTCTCTCTTCAGTCCATTAATGCCCTGCAGCAATTCGGTGCTTCTGACCAGGTTAGCCTGTTGGTTGGCAAGTCATTGTTCCGCGAATTGGGGCCTGTGCTGACTGCACTTTTATTTGCCGGACGCGCAGGCACATCTGTCGCGGCAGAAATCGGCCTGATGAAAGCCACCAGCCAGATCGAGGCCATGCAGTTGATGGCGATCGACCCGGTACAACGTATTGCATTACCCCGTTTTCTTGCCGGGTTACTTTCCCTGCCGTTGTTAACTGCAATGTTCAATGCGTTCGCAATTCTCGGAGCGGTGGTGTTCTCTATCGGGGTTATGGGCCTTGATCCGGGGATCTTCTGGAGCAAGTTGGAATCCGGTATATATTTCGGTAAGGATTTCATGGGCGGGGTTTGGAAAAGTGTTGTATTTGGCGGTCTGGTTAGCCTCATCGCTGTATATTTCGGCTATTATGCGAAGCCAACCGGCGAGGGTGTCGGAACCGCAACCACGCGAACGGTGGTAATGAGTTCGGTGCTGGTGCTTATTTTCGACTTTATTATGACGTCATTTCTTATTTGAACCAATATGATATTGAGGCATTAACGGAAAATCATGCGTGCGAATTACAAAGTAGAACTTTCATCAGGTGTTTTTTTACTGATGGGTATTGCAGCCTTGTTATGGCTGGCCACGGAGGCCACCGACTATGGCATGCAGGTTGGAAAAGACACCTACAAGATAACCGCCCGTTTTACCAACGTGGCTGATCTGAAGGACCGTGCCCCGGTTAAAATTGGTGGTGTAACGGTCGGACTGGTAGAAAAAATCACCCTCGACCCGGTCGTCTTTGACGCTGTGGTTGAAATGAAGATCGATAAGCGGTTTTCCGAGATCCCCAATGACAGCGGTGCCTCCATTTTGACATCCGGCGTACTGGGTGACCGTTACATTGGCCTGGATCCGGGCGGCGCTCTGGAAGCACTAGTAGATGGCGACGAAATTTTTGTCACACAATCAGCTGTAGTATTGGAGACATTGATTAGCAAATATCTGTTTAACAGTGACAAAGGGGGCGACGAGTGAAGCTCAAGGTATTACTCATACTGGTTTTCGTTTTATTTTTCAGCAATGGACTGTTTGCCCAGACACAGGCGGATGACCCAGTATCCCTGGTAGAGAGAATCACCGGACAAATTTTTACCGATGTTACCGAGAATCTGGATGAATACACCGCTAATCCCGAGGCTCTTGAAGACCTCGTTCGTAACGACCTGATGCCACTGTTGGATATCAACTATTCGGCACGTCTCATATTGGGCCGGGCAGGAAGAGGGCTACCCAAGGAAAAAATCGACGAGTTCGCCACTTGTATGACCAACCTCCTGATCAACCGTTACTCCAAGAGCCTGCTGCATTTCAGTAGTAAGATCAAGCTACAGGTACTGCCCCAACGTGGGGATCTGAATCCCAAACTCACACGGGTGCGGACACGTATAAGCCTGCCTGAAGGTGGCGAGGCCCCGGTAGATTACGCATTTCATAAAACGCCTGAGGGTTGGAAAGCCTTTGACGTGGTTGTTGAGGGCATTTCATATGTCACCACTTACCGCAACCAGATCATGCCTGAAGTCCAGGCCAATGGTATTGACAGTGTCATTGAGCGGCTGAGTACGGGCCAGATGCAACTGGCTGAATAAGGCCCCGGTTTATGCAAAGAACGCGCTCCATGATCAGTATCATAATGCTTGTCTTGCTCCTGGCTGGCTGTGCGGGAACGCAAAGCCGCAACACTGATCCGGAAAATGACCCCTGGGAAGGATATAACCGCAAGGTGTACGCATTCAACGAAGGAATGGATAAGGTCGTACGGCCAATCGCGGTCGGATATGACAAAATCATGCCGGACCCCCTGCAACGCGGGGTTGGAAATTTTTTCAGAAATCTGGATGCAGTGGTCACCTACGTTAACTTGGTTTTACAGGGAAAATTCAGAGAAAGTGCTGATACTTTTGGCCGTTTTTTCATCAATTCTACTGCCGGACTTCTCGGCTTTATCGATGTAGCCTCCAAACTGGGCATTCCTTTCTACAATGAGGACCTCGGTCAAACAATGGCAACCTGGGGCTACGATGATAGCCGCTACCTGATGCTGCCATTTTTTGGCCCCTCCACCTTTCGAGACGGTACGGGCCGGCTGGCCGACAGTTTTTACCATCCAGTTGGCCGCGCAATCCACGGTTATGGCAAGTGGGGTATGTTGATATTTCGCGGAATCGATACCCGGGCACGTTACCTGGACCAGGACGCAGAGCTTGAATCGGCCTACGATCCATACGTGCTGATGCGTGATGTCTGGATGCAAAACCGTCGATACCAGATTTACGACGGTGATCCGCCAATGCTCGATTACGACCTGTATCTGGAAGATGATTACGCCCCGGAAGAACCCGCTACTTCAGATAAACAATAGTCTCGGCGGACATTTACGTTCACTTTCCTGGCCGGTGCCATCGTGCTATCTGCACTCAACTCAAAAACCCGCACTGAAGTCCATGTTGGCGCATAGGCCGCCACTGGGATAAGCTTCAGTTTCCGAAACATTCCAAGAAAATGGACGTCCACCGAGACAGAATGTTGAAAAAATATAAAACAATACTGCTGCTGATGCTTTTTGTGCTCGTTGGATGCGGGCAGGCACCGGACACCCAAGAGGGTGTTTCCACCAAAATATACCGGCACGGGATGGATGGGGCCCCGGGCTCACTCGACCCTGCCCAGGCGGCTTCGACCTACGCCAATTTTATCGTAATCAACCTTTACGATACCCTTTACCGGTACAAGTACCTTGCCCGTCCATACCAGTTGCAAGCTAACCTTGCCGCTGCCATGCCCGATGTTTCCCCTGACGGTTTAACGATAACTATCCCCATCAGAAAGGGTGTTTATTTCATTGACGACCCGGCCTTTGAAGAGGCGCTTGGCAGGGAAGTGACAGCCCATGATTTCATCTACTCCATCAAGCGGCATTTTGACCCCGATACCCGTGCCCAGGGCGCCTGGATATGGCAAAACCGGATTGAGGGTCTGGATCAATGGAAGACAGAAGGTTCAGACTATGACAGTGAAGTTTCCGGCCTGCTGGCACTGGATGACCACACGATTCAAATCACACTGACAAAACCATTCCCACAGTTTGTACACACCCTGACACAGGGCTATGCCGCGATCGTCCCACGCGAAGCGGTAGAAAAATATGGTCAGATGCTCGCCAGTCACCCGGTGGGTTCCGGCCCATTCAAGTTGGTCTCCCGCGATGGTGCACGTGCAATTCTGGTAAAAAATCCCGGTTTTCGCCAGGAACCGTTTGACCTGGCATCAGAAGGCTTCGACCCGGCGTCCCAGTCTGGCTTAGGTCTGGAAAACCTGCAGGGCAAAACACCACCCTTTATAGATCAGCTGGAGTTTGAATTTGTCTCCGAGGGCGCGGCCCGCTGGAACGCTCTCTCGTCAGGTGAAATACATTTCATCAAGGTTCCTGTCAGCCAGTTTGACAGCATTCTGAGTGGACGCGACCCACTCACGCTGAACCCGCAATATTCCGACTTGTATGAGTTCGAAGCATCTCCCGAATCCGGATTTATTTATACCAATTTCAACATGGCCGACGAGCGGATTGGTTACCACCCCGACCCGGAACAGAACGATCGCAACCGTGCCTTGCGCTGTGCGATGGTCAAGGCTTTTGACTGGAAAAAAAATAGTGAGATTTTCTTTTACGACATCGGCCAGGTATTTCCCGGCATCATTCCGCCATCCGTGCCTGAATATGACCCCATGGGTGACCAAAGCTACATCCAGCATGATCTGCAAGGAGCCCGTGATCTTTTAGAGGCAAATGGATGGACCCAGGATACATTACCAACACTGGAGTATGGACTCACCCATGGCGTAACCGAACGACAGGCCTTCGAGCAGTTCCGCGATTTCATGATGACGGCCGGCTACCCTGCAGACAAGATCCGACCAATGGTGTTTGCAACCTACGGTGACTTCCAGCGGGCATATTCACAGGGCAAGGTACCACTGATCAACAGCAGTTGGACGATGGATTATCCCGATGCCGAGAACCTGATGCAGCTTTATTACGGGCCCAACGCAGCTCCGGGTTCAAATTCGGCGAGCTATAATAACCCGGACTATAATCGACTGTATGAATCGGCTGCCACCATGACCGAGTCTCCCGAGCGAACAGTTATATACCGTGAAATGAACCAGATACTGATGAGCGACTGTGTAGCAGTCACTGGTATCTCAAGAACCCTGCTGTTTTTGTGGGATAAAAAATTCACCATGAAACCGGACCGTTCCTTTCTCGGCGGCTATTTTATGCGTTTCGTTGACATCGCGGAGTCTGTTAGCACGACACCATGAATGGCCAATACCTAACCCGCAGGTTTCTGTACGGTATTCCATTGGTTTTGGGTGTTACCTTTATCAGCTTCTTGTTAATGGTCTATTTTGGCCCTGACAAAACCTATGAACTCCTTGGCAAAAACCCCACAGCGGAGCAAATTGCTGAGGTCCGGCATTCATTGGGCTATGACCGCCCTTTTATGCTTCGTTATGGTGACTATATCAGGGAACTAATTACACTGGATCTCGGTCTTTCCGATTCCACTGGTGAGCCTGTCTCGTCGATTCTTAAACGCACACTACCGGTATCAATTGCGCTTGTTGTACCGGGCTTCATACTTGGCAACCTGCTGGGCCTGATACTCGGTTTG
>JAOUCZ010000205.1 GCA_029859505.1 Lysobacterales bacterium
TGATCATCAAGGGCGATCATATCGTGAGCATGGACAGCAACGGTTCTGTCTTTAAAGATGCAGCCGTGGCGGTTAATGACGGCCTGATCGTTGCAATCGGCACCGCCAGCGATATTCTTTCTGCTTATGAATCGACCCGAATTTTGCCGGGAGACAATCGAGTCGTAATGCCGGGCCTGGTTAATGGACACTCACATGCAGCGATGACCCTGTTGCGCGGTATGGCCGAGGATATGGCCCTGCTGGAATGGCTGACCCAATACATTTTCCCCGCAGAGATCGAGTTTGTAGACGCCGAGTTTGTGCGAGTTGGCACCGAACTCGCCTGTTGGGAAATGATCCGAGGTGGTACCACCACCTTTGTGGATATGTACTACTACCCCGATGTTATTGCCGAGGTTGTCGAGTCCTGTGGAATGCGTGCATTAGTATCCGCCACCGTTATCGAACGGCCCAGTCCGGGTGCTGCAAACGCAGTGGATTCGATTACCAAGGGGCAGGCATTTATCAAACGCTGGCAGGGAAAAAATTCACGTATCACACCCATATTCGGTCCACATGCCAACTACACGCTCAATATTGAACAGCTGCGTGCGGTCAGGAAGGCCGCAATAGACGCGGGTGTCGGTATCGCTATCCATATGTCCGAGTCCCGCTACGAGGTGGAGTATTCAATGGAGCACTATGGCAAGACCAGTATCGAGTTATTTGACTCAATAGGTCTGCTTGATGTGCCCACCATCGGCGCGCATGTCGTGTGGCCCACCGATCCCGAAATTCAAATCCTGGCTGAACGAAAAGTGGGTGTCATTCACAACCCGACATCGAATATGAAAACCGCGGCCGGAATCTCACCGGTCACCAAAATGCTCGCAGCCGGTGTCCGGGTCGGGCTCGGCACCGATGGTTCTGCCAGCAATAATGACCTGGATATGTGGGAGGAAATGCGTCTGGCTGCGCTGCTGCAAAAAGTGAACTCCATGGACCCTGAAGTGTTACCGGCAAATACCGTGTTGACCATGGCTACACGCGGTGGTGCCGAGGCCATTGGTCTGGGCGAGAGTATTGGTTCGCTGGAGGTTGGCAAACGTGCCGATATTATCCAGGTGTCATTCGATGATGTTCATTTTGTACCTACTTATAATTTGATCCCCCACCTCGTTTACGTTGCCGATGAGCAGGACGTCACCAGTGTCGTGGTGGATGGGAAAGTTTTGATGATGGACAAGGAAATGCTTACCATCGATACCGGGCGTGTAACAAAGGAAGCGACAAAGCTGGCTGGCCGTATTCAACAAGCACTTGAAAACTGATCGCTTGAATAAGCATTGAAATTGGTGCCGCCCTCTATCTCACAGAGTATATAAGGAAAATAATGAACGATAAAAGCACATTGTATGCACAAACAAATTTCGGCCTGGTCATACTCATCAGTTGCGTCGCCACGATTGGTGGTTTTCTTTTTGGTTACGATAGTGGTGTGATCAACGGCACTGTTACCGGGTTACAGGCCGCTTTCAATTCTGACAGCATGGGCACCGGTTTCAATGTTGCCTCGATGCTCCTGGGTTGTGCTGCCGGTGCATTTTTCGCAGGTCGACTGGCCGATCGTTGGGGCCGCCGGACATTGCTCATTCTGTCCGCCATATTTTTTATCATCAGCGCATGGGGCTCGGGTATCGCAGGCTCGTCGATCGAGTTTATTGTGTTCCGTATCATCGGTGGACTCGCCGTGGGTGCGGCCAGCGTTATGGCGCCTGCCTACATCAGCGAGATCGCTCCTGCTGAATACCGCGGCCGTCTGATTACCATTCAGCAGATCGCAATTATTTTCGGCTTGTTCAGTTCTTTTCTGAGTAACTACCTGTTGGCAGATATTGCCGGTTCATCGACTTCCGAATTCTGGATGGGTTTCCAGACCTGGCGTTGGATGTTCTGGATGGAGCTAATACCGGCCATCACCTTCCTGTTGGCATTGTCGCTGATACCTGAAAGCCCCCGTTACCTGGTTGTATCCGGTCAGATTGAGAAAGCCAAAAGTGTATTGGCGCGTTTATATGGCGCTGAAGCCGCCGCGGTGAAGGTTGAAGAAATTGACGCTTCCCTGGCGGAAGACCACCACAAACCGAAGTTGACCGATCTGCTGGAAGGTCCGGGTGGCAAGGTCCGGAAAATCGTTTGGGTCGGAATCGGTCTGGCAGCGTTTCAACAACTCGTTGGTATCAATGTCGTGTTTTATTACGGTGCGGTGCTGTGGCAGGCCGTCGGTTTCTCCGAAGGCGATTCCCTGCTTATCAACGTGATATCCGGTGCCTTGAGTATCGCCTCCTGTGTGGTCGCCCTGAGCATCATCGACAAAGTCGGTCGCAAACCCATGGTTTTCTGGGGCTCAATCGGCATGGCAATTACGTTGTCGCTGATGGCCTTCGCCTTCTCTACCGGCACACAGGTTGACGGTGATCTATCGCTATCCGACAACATGGGTATACTCGCCCTGGTTGCGGCAAATGCCTATGTGATGATTTTCAATGGCAGTTGGGGTCCCGTCATGTGGGTAATGCTGGGCGAAATGTTCCCGAACCAGATACGTGGTTCAGGTCTTGCCGTCGCCGGTCTGTCGCAATGGATAACCAACTTCGCGATTACCATGACATTCCCGATTTTCCTGGCTTCCATTGGATTGCTGGGTGCCTATGGCATTTATGCAGTATTCGCAGTCATATCGGCCATTTTCGTACACAGGATGGTGCATGAAACCCGTGGTATCGAACTCGAGGATATGCAGGGATAACCCCTGCGAGGATAAATCTGTGAGCTTAAATAAACGTATGCTGGGAAAGTCCGGTATTGAAGTAACGGAAATCGGACTGGGTTTATGGGCTGCCGGAGGTGGTGATTGGGGAGAAGCGAACTCCAAAGCCGATGCTGCCGCACTCAACGCAATCGATACAGCGCTTGATGCCGGTGTAACATTCTTCGACACCGCCGACGTCTACGGACCATTTCACAGCGAGATTTTGCTGGGAAAGGCCATGCAGGGACGACGGGACCGCTTTGTGGTGGCCACAAAGATCGGTTGGCAGGGATTCGATGAAGCCAACAATTGTTCCGGTTACAAGACCACAGAGCAGGTCATAGCCGGCGTTGAAACCAACCTGCAGCGTTTGCAGACCGACTACATCGATGTCATTCAGTTTCACATCGACTTTCGTGAATCTACGATGGAGGTCTTTATTGAAGCATTCGAAAAGCTGCAGACGGCCGGTAAGGTACGTGCATTTGGCGTCAGTAGCGGTGATTTTGAATACATCCACGCATTCAGTCAAAACTCAAATTGCGCCACGCTTCAAATTGACTACAGCATGCTGAACCGAACCCCTGAACTTGAAATTCTGGATTACTGCAAGGCACAGGAAATCGGTGTCATCGTACGCGGCGCTCTTGCGATGGGGTTACTGACGGGCAAGTTCACTGAAAGTACGAGTTTTCCGGATGATGATTTTCGTCACAAGTGGCTGACTGATCCGGAACAGAACGCTGAGTTTAAAAATGACCTGGTGAAGGTCGGTAAACTCCAGTCATTGGTCAATCCCGAGCGTACACTCGCACAAGCTGCTCTTCAGTTTGTCCTGGAGCACGACGCAGTAACTACTGTCATTCCCGGGGCAAGGAACAGCAGGCAGGTCATGGCGAATATTGCCGCTGCGGATGCTCCCGCTCTCTCAGATGAAGAGTTGGCACTGATCGGGAGCGTGACCCCACCTGCTGGTGGCCGTAAAATCTGGCCGGCCTAGCCCGTGGTTTGAATCAGACCAGCCAAGAGCAGGTAAACGCCCTCCTGACTATTCGAAACCATCTCTGAACAGAGGCTTCGGAACCTCTATGCAGTTCAGAGTGGCGTTATCGGTGACCGGACCAATGCCTGTGCCTGATATTGATGATTCGCCGGTTGCACTCGCTATGTTGGTGAAAGTCGTCGCGGAACTGCAGACCTGTGCCTGGTTCAACAAAGCAATATCACCACTGTCCAAAATCACCGAACCACCCGCTGCCAGGTTACCCACAGAGTAATTACTGATACCCAGCGCGATGTCATTAAGTCTGACATTGATCAGGTTTACCGAACCATTATTGTTAAGGGTCACGCGGTATTGCGCTCCGCTGGGTGCCTCAACCGTTGGCGCACTGCCGGCCGTATCGGCATCAAACCAGGTGCTGCCACCGTTGATACTGATCTGCTTACTGATGGTCAGGGTTGGCAGCGCCACACAGTTCAGACTGGCATCATCGGTAACCGGCCCGAAAACGGTACCATCACTGGCCGACTCACCCAATGCGCTCGCGGTGTTGGTGTAAGTGGCTGTCGAGTTACAAACCTGGGCCTGGGCCAGCTGCGCGATGTCATCACTGTCCAGGACTGCGGTGGAGCCGATTGACAGGTTGCCAACCAAGTAGTTGATACCGAGCGCTGCATCGCTGACAGTAACATTGACCAGGTCTACTTCGCCGTCATTATTCACACTCAACCGGTACTCCGCCCCGCTGGGGAACTCGACCGTTGGTGCAGTGCCGGCAGTGTCGGCATCGAACCAGCTGTTACCACCGTTCACGCTGATTTCCTTGCGGATGGTCATTGATGGAATTGCACTCGTATTTTCAAACGGCTCGATACAATTCGGGCTGTTTGCTGCCAGACGATCTTCGAGCAGGTTCTGCACGATGGGATGAAAATCAGAGGTACTGCCACAGCCGCCAAGCACATGACAATAGCTCATCGTGGTACCGCGACCCGCTGCCGGACAGGAAGTGGCACCGCTAAAACAGTCTGAGCCCCCGGCGGTTGAGCACTGATCCACAAAACCTCCTGAACCATTAGACAGACAGTGGGTATGTGGTGAACCCATGTTGTGGCCCAATTCATGACCGATGTATTTTGAGGCAGCTGATGCCGACCAGTTGGTGCCGACAGCGTTGTAGCTGTAACTGCCTGCAGTTTGGCCGTTGGACTGTCTCCTGCCGTTCTTGCAATACTGATTAACCCAGGCGATACCTGAAAACCTCCCGGCGCTGATGCGTCCACTGAGCATGGCGGCAAAATCCCGCTCGATATCGTCCTGGTTCACGCGCCAGTACTCACCAAATTCCGTCAGGGCAGCGCTGCGGTCATTGCCATCAAGGTCATAAGGATCCGGGCCGATACGCAGGATCATGTCACCGATCAGCAGGCGTGTGTTGACATCCCGTTCGAACATGACGTTCATGGACAGAAACAGATTTTCTATCCACGTTGTTGCAGTGGACGGATCATTATTCTTACCAGCCATCCATTCCGTATCCGTATCCACGGCAATATCTGCTTGCCAGGTGACTTCGGAAACTGCTGATACCACGCTCTGGCTGGGTAATATTTCATCCTTGAGGAAAGCGACCGCATCAGGTGGCTGTTCATCCAATTCGGTACCACAACTTACGGATCCATCGTCCGGGGAGTCTACCTGATCAAAGTTGACCAAACCGTCCAGGTTTCCAACAATTTCAACTTCACCGCCACCTTTGATTGCGTGGCCCGATACGGCACCGGTATCCGGATTAACGGCCAGGCCGACCGTGGTAGTTGTGTTCGTGGCAAGAAAGAAATGCCGTAGTTCAGGCTCAATACGGACAGAGCCCAAATCACTGATGACCATTATCCGTGCATTAACTGCGTAGATGTTAATACGCTCAAACTCGAGCGGTTCTTCCTCATTCCCAATGAAACTGTCGATGCTTGGCAATCTGAGAACCGTACCCCGACGGGCACGCATCAGCCCACTGATCTCGTTGCCATTAAGTAACACAGATCCTGGCTCGATAACACGACGCTCGAGCTGATCTGCTTGCTGGAATAAATCAGGCTGCTCTGTCTTGCGCTGAAGGTCGAAGCTCTCTTGTGCGATTAAGCTGTTACTGAACAAGAATACGATCGCGAAAAATGAAATCCGTTTCATAAATCACCTGTTGGCTTGAAAAACCCGGGTAAATCCGCCGGGGGGACACTCCTGGTCACCCTGGTCTCTATTTAACCTGTTCCCCTACTGCGTGGTCAAGTCAATGTTCTAGCGAAAGATTCTTGCATGCAAACCATGAACGAATAGTTGGAACACGGAAGCAGCTTTAATTGCATTTAACGTGGGGCGCTGGGATGGGTTCACGACGTGTCCTGAAGGAAGGTACCGCACGGCCTTGGCTCCCAAGCCGAACAAACCTCATGCGCAGGCTCAGAAAAAATTTCTATCGTGGGATATTAATCCACTCACTTTTACTTGCACTGGCAAATATTGTGTCGTTCTCTTCATCCCGCTGCTGTTGCTACTCGGTTTCCTTGTAGTGGAAGTAATCAAAATCCGCCGCCAGGTCCGTACCGGAAACATCCTGGCAACACATTCCCACAAATGCTCCTGTGAAACTGGCGCTTTCGCCCTTGCCTGCCTCATCAGAAACGATTGAGTAATAAAGCGTAACGGGGATCTTCTGCCACTGTTGCCCATCGAGCGACCACGAAAAAACAAGCTCAGAATACTGCACTTCACAACGTAACCAAACGGCACCTTGTTGAGGTAGTTCAATACCAATATCGTCCGTTGCAGAATCTCCACGGGCCTCGGATAACAAGAAAGTTGCCTCGCATGTGGCATCGGCCTGACAACTCATGATATCGACAAAGCGCCGGCCCTTTTCATCCACCGAGACATACAGGTAGTGATACTTGTGGGCGTTGTAATAACAAACAAGACCGGCACTTTGTTGAAAGTTGACC
>JAOUCZ010000031.1 GCA_029859505.1 Lysobacterales bacterium
GTGCCGTCAGATTGCCCGCCTGAACCCGGTTGAACTGATTGTTGTAGATCACAGTGAGTATTCCTTATACCGGATTGATCATGAGTTACGCAGTGAGTTCCATGATCTTTTATTTCACTCAGTACTTGGGGATATCTGTGATCCTGCCACAGTTGAAAAGGTCATTGGGGACTACCAGCCGGATGTGGTATTCCATGCAGCTGCCTATAAGCATTTACCCATCCTGCAAACACAGGTCCGTGAAGCTTTTCGCAATAATGTGTTCGGAACCATGCGGGTTGCTGAGGCGGCTGAACGCCATGGCGTAGGCACTTTTGTTTTGATTTCGACCGATAAGGCCGTCAACCCGGCCAATATTATGGGTGCGACCAAGCGTGTTGCGGAAATGTATTGTCAAAACATGAATGCTCGCTCAAAAATGCGCTTCATAACGGTCCGGTTTGGCAATGTATTGAACTCAAACGGCAGCGTGGTACCGCTATTCCAGGAACAAATTGCCAAGGGAGGCCCGATAACCGTCACCCATCCGGAGATTTCCCGGTACTTCATGACCATCTCCGAAGCCAGCCAATTGATTATGCAGGCAGCTGTGTTAGGTAGCGGTGGTGAAATTTTCGTGCTTGATATGGGTGAGCCGGTCAATATTACCTATCTTGCAGAACATCTGATACGTCTTGCCGGCAAGGAGCCGGGACGTGATATAGAAATTGTCTATACCGGTTTGCGCCCCGGTGAAAAACTATTTGAACAGTTGTTTCATGAACTTGAGCCATATGAGCGAACCACGCATGAAAAAATACTGCTGGCTCATCCGCGTGTAGCGGACTGGAGTGAGCTACGTACCGAGTTGAAAAAATCTGAATTGGCTGTAAGGCGTTATGACACCAAATATCTCAAACAGGCGCTGGTGCGACTGGTTCCGGAACTGGCCAAGTCAGGTTTTAATACGGAGCCCTCAAAGGTCATTCCGATCTACAAAAGCAGGTAATATTCATGACTGACTTCCCCCCCATCAGGAAAGCTGTTTTTCCTGTCGCCGGACTCGGTACACGTTTCCTTCCGGCCACCAAGTCGATTCCAAAAGAAATGTTGCCGATAGTGGACAAGCCTTTGATTCAGTATGCAGTGGAAGAGGCTGTCGAGGCAGGTGTTGATACCATTATTTTTGTCACCAGTCATAAGAAAGGTGCAATTCTCGATCATTTTGATCCAGATGCAGAGCTGGAGTCCCTTTTGCTGGCAAAAGGTAACGATGAGCTTCGCAAACGTATTCACAATATCATCCCGGATCACGTTTCAACACGCTACGTGATTCAGGAGAAGGCACTCGGACTGGGGCATGCGGTCTGGTGTGCAAAAAACCTCGTAGGTGACGAGCCATTTGCCGTATTGCTTGCGGATGATCTGATTCGGAGCAAGGGAAGCGGATGTCTGAAACAGATGGTGGATGAATATCATGCAACGGGTGCAGGTAGCCTCGGTGTTGAGGAAGTTCCAAGTTCCATGACCGATCGTTATGGCATCGTGTCAGTCGAGAAAGACGCCACGGAGCGAAACTATATCCGTCAGATAGTAGAGAAGCCCTCACCTGAAAATGCACCTTCGAACCTCGGGGTAGTAGGGCGCTATATTCTGCCTGGTGAAATATTCGCACTGCTTGAATCGGTACAAGCCGGGGTCGGTGGTGAGATTCAACTGACAGATGCAATTTCCAGGCAACTCGATAGCAAACCTCTGTTGGCTCATGCATTTGAAGGCGAGCGTTATGATTGTGGCAGCCGTCATGGTTTTATACGGGCGACCGTTGATTACGCGCTTGAACACGAAGACCTGCGTGATGACATGCTGGCTTATTTTGATACCCTGAGAGATTTACGGAACTGATGGAAGTACGACCGCAAGCCAAGTGGCCTGAGGGTAAGGTTGTCTGTTTCAGCCACCATTCCGATGTGCTCGAAGGCAATATCTGGTCAGACCCGGTGGAACGGGATTTCAATGTGTATCTACCGCCGGGATACTCCGAGTCGGGTGATGCATATGTTGCACTATGGGATTTTGCTGCCTTCACAAATTCAGGCCCGGGTCACCTGAGTTGGAGAAACCAGGGTGAAAACCTGCCGCAGCGACTCGATCGTTTGATTGGCAGTGGAGAACTGCCGCCCGTAGTCGTACCGATGCCCGATTGCTATAGTTCACTTGGTGGAAACCAGTACGTTAATTCTTCATCGGTCGGCCGTTATGCCGATTATGTAGTTGATGAACTGGTACCGTTTCTGTCCGGGCAGGTCAACGTCATAGATCACCGTGACGGCCGGGGTGCATTCGGAAAGTCTTCAGGTGGTTATGGCGCGTTGATTCATGCCATGTATTACCCGGAAACCTGGGGTGGTCTGGCCACACATGCCGGTGATATTGGTTTCGAATGGGTGTATCGGCCGGAGTTCCCGAAGGCGGCAGCGGTGCTGTCGGCCTTCAAGGGTGACCCGTATCTTTTTCTGAAAAAATTCTGGCGCAATAAGAACCCGGGTTGGCCGGACTACTCGACGTTGATGACGCTGGCTATGGCAGCCAGCTATGACCCTGGCGAAACACCGGAAACAGCTATCAGATTGCCATTCGATCTGCATACCTGTGAACTGGACATGAGCCGTTGGAGTCAGTGGTTGTCACATGATCCGTTGAACCTGCTTGAATCATATGCCGAGCAACTTGCTTCATTGCATATGCTCTATATCGATGTTGGCAGTCGTGACCAGTACAACATCCAGTATGGAACACGCGCCTTTGTTAAACGCCTTGAAAATATCGGCATCGGACACCATTTTGAAGAGTTCGACGGCACCCATTCAGGAATGGACTGGCGTCTGGATGTTTCATTGCCCAAATTGGCAAAAGCCCTGTACACGGCCTGTGAGCCTGTTGATTAACGACACTGTTGAAAATTGGAATATAGATGATTGAAATAACACAAAGCGCCCAGGAATACTTTGGAAGATTGATTGCGCAACAGGAAATGGATGATGTCGGTCTTCATTTGTCGGTGCTAAACCCGGGAACGCCGCTTGCCTCCTGTGACTTGCAGTTTCATGTCCCTGGCCAGTCTGGTGAAAAAGAACTCGAGTTCAAATATGATGAATTTAACCTGTATGTTCCGGCAGGTGCTGAACGTTGGCTGGAAGAGGCAAAAATTGATTTTGAGAAATCTGATTCCGGTGGTCAGTTAACGATCAAGGCACCTGGCATCAAGGGTGACAAGCCGGATGATTCGGAAGGCCTGGAAGCGAAAATTGCCTGGGTTCTACAATCGGAAATCAATCCAGGGTTAGCTTCTCACGGTGGCCAGGTTTCCCTGGAGACGATTACCCCGGAAAATGAAGTGGTATTGCGTTTCGGTGGCGGTTGTCATGGTTGTGGAATGGTCAATGTGACATTGCAGGATGGGATCGAAAAGACCCTTAAAGAGTACTTTCCAGAGATCAAGGCTGTAATTGATGCCACCGATCACGCCACCGGCAGTAATCCATATTATAAGTAGATTCTGAGAATATGTACCTGGATGCAGGGCACATGAACTGAGCCCTGTATTGATGATTTTGCTGTTCGGGTTTTACTTGTCTTGAATTTCAGTAACACCCTGCTGGCTTGCATACCAGGCAGAAATGTCTTCAATATCTGCATCAGTAAGATTGGCGGCGAAGCCACTCATGATGGCATTCTGGCGGCTTCCGTCACGGAAGTCGTATAGTGTTTTGCTCAGGTAGTCCTGATGTTGCCCGCCAAGATTAGGGTATATAGGCTGAACGCTCTTTCCCGTTTCACCATGACATGCATGGCACACCGCAGACTTGTTTTTACCTTCAGCTGCATTACCAGCAGAAAAAGCGATGGCTGGAATAATTGAAAGCAGGGCGACAGCGAGTGTAGATTGGATTCTATTCATTTCATTCAGCTTCCGGGTTATTCGTTTGTGCTTCCAGATATACGGCGATATCTTCAATATCCTGCTCGGTAAGCGCTTCAGCCTGCAGATTCATTGTTTTATGCTCACGCTCACCTGATTTGAAGCCCTGTAACGCAATAACAAGATATTCCTTGTTTTGTCCACCAATGCGTGGAACTTTATAAGTCGGGTAGGTGTTTTTATAGTCCACAATCCCGTGGCAACCCGTACAGGTATAGGCCTTTATCTTTCCAGCATCATAGTCCCCGGCCGCAAATACATTAAAAGATGCCAAGCACAGAAGAGAAGTGAGCAGGATTTTTCGAATCATCATAAAGAGTTACCAAGTAGAATTTGACAATAGCGGGCGATTATAACCGCAGATTACAAGCAAACCAATTACCCATGTAAAAACAGGGGGTGAATGTTTGAATAATGGTCCTGAAACAAGAGGCCGCACCACCTCGGCTTTGTGGTTTTCATACGGCGGTGGATTCTGATAGAAACAATTCACAACTCCCCACACAACCCAGGCAAATGTGTAAAGCCTTTCAATGCCGATAAAGTCTTCGGAGCCAGTTCACCAATATAAATAGAGAGGGACT
Organism: Lysobacterales bacterium; assembly: GCA_029859505.1. Taxonomy (GTDB): domain Bacteria; phylum Pseudomonadota; class Gammaproteobacteria; order Xanthomonadales; family SZUA-36; genus SZUA-36. Next base: position 4,546 of record JAOUCZ010000031.1, read on the forward strand.
TGATCACCACATCCGGTATGGCATAACGAGTGATGAACTCCACAGTAACATTGCCATGACCGGGTTCGGTTTTAAATCGTGAAAAGATGGTGTCAACAGCCCCCCGGTTGGGGTTCAAAACCCTTGTTTTGGGTACGAGGGCCTGCAATGCTTTTTCAAATTGACCGGCCTGGTAGCCATAGTGTGTACACCCCAGGTATGCCACCACATTTGACGGTGTATTATCGAACTGCCCAAGTGCAGCGGGCACAAATTTCCTTAACAGCTGGCTGGCGAGTAATCCACTGCCGTCATTCGAAATTGCATCTGGCAGTCCCGGACAGGCCTGTTCAATGACCTGGCTGGCCGGAACGTCGTGCTCACGTAATGCTTTGCCATAAACACCTTCTTCGATGGTGGTCGGTGTCGCAAATACGATAAACGAAACGTTATTGTCCTGTGTAAATGCAGTCAGCATTTCCCGGGTACCGGATTCGACAATCCCCTCAATGGGAGTATGACGGTGATGATCAAAGTAGCTGTCCTGGTATAGAACACTCAGAGTGTTGCAGGCAATAAAAAGCAGATCCGGTTTGTATTTCTCCCTGACGCTAAATAAAAACCGGTCAAAAGCCTGCAGCTTGGTTCTGCGATCCGGCATGGAGTTATAGGAGTAATCATCTTCAATCGCAGCATTCAGATAAAAGATTTCGATGTCTTCCCGAACAGGTGACTGACGCAGTCGGGCCTCTACTTCCGCACAAACTGAAAGACCGCCGACTCCGGAGTCTGTAATCCCGATCCTCAATTCAATCCAGTCCTGATTCGTACTCGCCTGTTATAAGCTCAAAGAGTACTGGTGTATGTGAGGCGATCATGTCCGCAAGGGGTTCGGAAGGTAACTCCCATGTGATGATGCCAATATCCTGTTCGGCCGACCAGGTTCCGAATGAACCCGGTGTGGCGTAACCTACATCCGGTACCATGGGCAGGTTTACCCGTTTTGCGATCCACCGGGCAAGGGGAGTTGTCTTGGGGTCTTCAACACAGGCCAGCGGAGCATGAAGTGAGATAACCGTCCGTGGTTGTAGCACCTGTATCAGGTTTAATAATGCTTGCGTTTCTGCCTCCGATCCCGGCGATACGCCTGGACTCAGGCCGATGTCCTGTACCGTTCCACCATGGTCTTTGTGATAGACCATATCGGGTGCCCAGTTTGCTGTGGGCCAGTTGCGGTTCAGATCGACACCGCGTGTATTGCTGCGTGTGCCCTGCAAGGCACCATCCGGGTTGACACTGAGGATGACCGGGTTTTTGATTCCACCCACTGGAATACGGCGCAGGGCCTCGGAAAGAATCACGGTGGTTTCATTTTCATCACCATGCATGGCTGCGATCAGCAGGATATCGACGGGACCAGTACGCGGACCGTAGAGGTTCAATGATGTGTTTTGTTCAGATTTCCCATACTGCCAGAATGCATGACGGAGGATGCCACGCTCGGAGCGGGGAATCATGGTGGTTTTGTTTTTGTTTTCCATCGGGGCAAAATAACATTGACCTCGAGGCGATGCCAGTATCGAAGGCTTTAGCAAAAATCCCGCGAACGGGTCTTCAAGCCCTTTGCCAATACATCAAAATCATGTACCCGCCTGGCAATCAGGTGATATACCTCACCATCGCTTTCCATCACACCGTCTACAGCGATCAGTGACGCATTCAGAATGGTGCTGCGCTGGGACTCCCACAGACGTTGCCAGATCACCACGTTAACGTGCCCCGTCTCATCCTCCAGGGTCAGGAAGATGGTGCCATTGGCGGTCATGGGTCGTTGACGCATGGTGATCAGACCACAGGCACGGGTATGCGTGCCGTGTTTCAATTGCAGCAGTTGCTGTGCCGTCCTGACCCGTCGCTGCCGTAAAACGTTGCGTATCAGTGCAACGGGGTGGCGTCCCAGTGTCAGTCCCGTGGCGGCATAATCCGCGCGCAGGTCATCGGTCTCTGAAGCGGGGCGAATGGCGGCGGCATCATCTCCTCTTGAAATACCCTCAAGTAAATCTGCCGGTTGGTTTTCTGTCGCGGCGATCTCCCAGCGGGCGCGGTGGCGATGTCCGGCAATACCCCTGAGCGCCGCAGCTTCTGCCAGTGCAGCCATTTCCCTTTTATTCAGGTGCGCGCGGGTACAAAGGTCCTGTGCACCGGTGAAATGTTTGGTGTCTCGGGTAGAAGCAATGCGATTGGCTGCCTGTTGCCCCAGTCCTTTGATCAAACGCAAACCCAGGCGCAGCAGAGGAACATTTTCACTGCCGCGTACCAGTGCAGAATCCCAATTGCTGAAACGCACATCTACTGGTAATACCTTGACACCGTGGCGGCGTGCATCCTGTACCAGTTGGGCCGGTTGATAAAAACCCATGGGCTGTGAGTTGAGCAGGGCGCAGGTGAATGCTGCGGGGTGGTGGCATTTTAACCACGCGGATACGTAGACCAGTAACGCAAAACTCGCAGCATGTGATTCCGGGAACCCGTACTCTCCGAAACCTTTGACCTGTTCAAATATCTGTTCTGCAAAGTCAGGCTCATAACCACGCTCCAACATGCCGTTGATCAAGCGCATACGCATATGTTCCAAACCACCGCGACGAGCCCATGCGGCCATTGAACGACGTAGTGCGTCAGCCTCGGAACCGCTGAAGCCAGCCGCTACCATTGCAATCTGCATAACCTGTTCCTGAAAAATTGGTACACCCAGTGTGCGCTGCAGTACCTTGCGCAAAGCGTCCGAGGGATATATCACCGGTTCCAGTCCGCGGCGCCGCTGCAGGTAGGGGTGAACCATGTTGCCCTGTATAGGGCCGGGCCGGACGATGGCTACCTCGATGACGAGATCATAAAAGCAGGCGGGCTTCAGGCGTGGCAGCATGGCCATCTGTGCGCGTGATTCGATTTGGAAGACACCGATGGTGTCGGCTTTTTGAATCATGTTGTAGGTTTCAGCGTCTTCGACCGGTACATCGGCCAGGCCCATATCGGTTGCATAAAAATCGTTGACCAGGTCCAGGCAACGATGAATGGCGGTCAACATACCCAGTGCCAGGCAGTCCACTTTAAGCAGTCCCAGGGTTTCCAGATCGTCCTTGTCCCACTGGATGACGGTTCGGTCTGCCATTGAAGCGTTCTCCACGGGCACCAGTGAGGCCAGCGTGTTTTCAGAAATGACAAAACCACCCACATGTTGGGACAGGTGACGCGGGAAACCGACCAGGTTTTGTACCAGGTAAAGTAACTGCCGGACTTTCAGGTTATCTGCCTCAAACCCCTGTTCAGCAAGCCGTTGTGCAAAACGTACCGGCTCATCCCACCATGACATATTGCGGGCAAGCCGGTCGATCTGGTTGGGACTGAACCCCAGAGCTTTACCTACATCGCGGATCGCACTGCGTGGCCGGTAGCTGATCACGGTGGCCGCCAGCGCTGCCCGTTCACGGCCATATTTCCGGTAGATATACTGGATGACCTCTTCACGGCGTTCGTGCTCGAAATCAACATCAATATCTGGAGGTTCATCGCGTTCGCGGGAGATGAAACGCTCGAACAGCATATTCATTCGTGCCGGGTCTACCTCGGTGATGCCCAGGCAGTAACAAACTGCGGAATTGGCGGCCGAGCCTCGTCCCTGGCAAAGGATATCCCGGCCACGGGCAAACTGGACAATGTCATTTACTGTCAGGAAATAGGATTCATAGTGCAAGTCTGAAATCAGAGTTAGTTCGTGTTCGATCTGTTGTCGAAGCTCCGCACTAATCCCGGCCGGCCATCGTTGCCTGATCCCAGCCTCGGTCAGGTCACGCAAGTGAGCGGCACTGCTAATGCCCTGTGGAACGACCTCACGCGGGTAGCGGTAACGCAATTGATCCAGGCTGAAAGAACAGCGCCGGGCAATGCGAACGGATTCGTCTAATAGTTCCTGGCGGTACAAGCTAGCAAGGTGGTTCCGGCTACGCAGGTGCCGCTCGCCGCAGGGCAGGGCGCGGTAACCCAGCTCCGGTAGTGTGCAGCCATGCCGGATAGCTGTCAGTACATCGTGCAGCATACGTCGTGAGCGGGCATGCATTTGTACATCACCACAGGCGGTTACGGGCAAACCGGCGGCCTTTGCAGTGTCAATCAGGTGTGCCAGGTGTGATTCATCATCAAAACCCAGGCAGAGACTGGCTGCTATCCAACTTCGTTCGGGAAAGTGTGAAGCGACCCAGTGTGCAGTCAATACATCAGCTTCCCGTCGGTCAACGTCAGGCCCGGTATTCCGGGTTTCCGGTAACCACAGGGCCATGCAGTGGTCGAGATTGTTCTCAAAAGCCTTGTCCGGCAATACATAACTGCCCTTGGGTGCATTGCGTCGTCCGCGTGTGATTAATGTGCACAGTTGCGCATAGGCTGTTATGTCCCCAGCCAGTAATATCAAGCGTGAACCATTCTCCAGCCTGAACAGGCTGCCGGATATGAGCTTGATGTCCTTCCCGTTCTTTTTGCAGCGCCGGGTTTCCTCAAAGGCACGCACAATACCGGCCAGGGAACACTCGTCCGTCAGCGCGATGGCGTAATAACCCAGTTCAGCAGCGCGGGCGACCAGTTCCTGCGGGTGTGATGCACCGTTAAGAAAGGTGAAATTACTGGTACAGACAAGCTCTGCATAGTCTACGGAGGGTTTGATCGGACACATACTGTATATATATACAGTAATTGAATTAAAAACAAGTCCGCGCACAATTTCGACTTCATTCCGGGGGTAAACCGGGTATTGATCAGTTCATACTGCTCAAAGTATCGTGGGACGGTATCCCCATGTTTCGGGGTTCTGGCTGAAAAGGTTGTCAAAAAATGGGAGAGAAGCTATTTACCCGGGGAAAGATTGCTGGTCTAAGCTTGAAAAACCGGGTTATCAGGGCCGGTTGCTTCGAGGGTATGTGCCAGGGAGGGCAGGTTACCGACGCATTAATCGATCACCATCGCCGGGTGGCAAGGGGCGGTGTTGCAATGACGACGGTTGCTTACTGCTCTGTTAGCCACGATGGAAGAGCTTTTGAGCATGAGCTGTGGATGCGGGATGAGATCACTGTAGCTCTGAAAAAAATGACAGACACGATTCATGCTGAGGGTGCTGCCGCTTCCATTCAATTGGGGCACAGTGGTTTTTTCACCAGCAGGTCAGTCATCGGAAAGCGACCACTGGGTGCTTCAGCAAAGTGGTGTACGTTCACCATGTCGTACTGCGGGGAGATGACAGAAGCCGATATAGGGGAAAAAGTACAGGATTTTGTCAATGCGGCAGTCCTGGCTAAAGAATCCGGTTTTGATGCCGTCGAAATCCATTCAGGACATGGTTACCTGTTAAGCCAGTTCCTCTCGCCATGGACAAACAAAAGGAAAGATGGGTTTGGCGGGAATCTTGAAAACAGGATGCGCTTTCCTGTAATGGTAATCGAGGCTGTCAGGCGTTCGCTGGGACGGGATTATCCTATCCTGGTAAAGATGAACCAAACAGATGGTATGCCCGGTGGAATCACCCTGACTGATGCGGTCGTCATTGCGAAAGCCTATGAAAAAGCTGGTGCAAGCGCCTTGATCCCAAGCGCGGGGTTTACTTCCAAAGTCCCTTTCCTGATGCTTCGTGGAAACCTCCCTGTAAAGGAGATGAGTAATAATCAGAAAAAACTGGTGAACAGGATCGGTTTAAAACTGTTTGGCCGGTTCATGGTGCCCGAACATCAATACGAGTCCATGTTTCTGTTTGAAGGTGCAAAAAAAATCAGGGAAGCGGTTGGAATTCCGGTGATCTATATTGGTGGAGTTGAATCAAAAACAGACATGACAAAAGCGCTTGATTCAGGCTTTGATTTCGTACAAATAGGACGTGCAACACTACAGGACCCCGATTTCGTGAAGAAGATTGAGTCGGGGGAAATTACCCAAACGAAATGTGATCATTGCAACCGCTGCGTGGCAGCAATGGACGCCGGTGGTGTCTATTGTGTTTCCAATGAGAGGGGTTTCCTGAAGGTATAACAGCCTGGTTCACTCAACCCGCAGTTTACGCCAAACCAGGGTGTAGATGATCGCATTGATGACCAGCACCGCGAGTCCAAGCAGGAATTGCAAATCAGAGGTCAGTCCCGAGGGATAAACCAGCGGCACCAGGTAGTGGTCAATAAAGCCACCGGTGTAGCCATGGGAACCCGCCATGGCCCGTAGATCGTTCTCCAGGTAGGTAAGGGGGCAGATCCAACCCTGGAACTCAATGAGAGCGCCCCACAGGGCTGAGGGGATATGCAGCCAGACCAATCCACGCCGCCAGAAAATGAGCACACCGCCAAATACGACAAAGAGAATAAATGTCGCGTGTAGTATGAGCGTCAGGTCAGCAAGCAAGGCGTAGGGCATGATAGAGAGGCCTGTTCAGGGCGTATACTATGATTTAACGCCCGGAGCCGGCAAATGGCAATACATAGCGCCAAGGCGATCCGGGCGGAATTTGCATGGAATAGGATTGATATGCGAACTCTTGCAACTATCTTAACCATAGCGATCAGTATTTACGCTCTGCTGGCGCTGATGCTCTACCTGTTCCAGGACAGGATGGTATTTTTGTCAAATTTGCCCGGTCGCGAATTAACCGCGTCACCGCGTGATATTGGACTGGTTTACGAAGATGTATCACTGACAACCAGTGATAATGAGCGCCTGCATGGCTGGTATATACCTGCAGAAAATAGCAGGGGGGTTGTTCTGTTCTTTCACGGTAATGCCGGAAATATCTCCCATCGCCTGGACAGTATCAGGATTTTTCATGAAATAGGTTTGAGTACCCTGATTATTGACTACCGTGGATATGGGCAAAGTACCGGCAAAACCAACGAACAAGGTACTTACCTCGATGCACAGGCGTCCTGGGATTACCTGGTCAATCGTCGCGGGATATCGCCCGACCGGATCGTCATCTTTGGTCGTTCACTGGGAGGGGCTATCGGCGCATGGCTGGGCGCTCATACCACACCCGCAGGGGTGATCATTGAGTCCGGTTTCAGTTCAGGTGTTGATATGGCCCGCAGACTTTATCCATTTCTACCGGCACATCTGTTGACGAGGCTGCGGTACCCGGTCGTTGATTACGCGAGCCAGTTGAGTAGTCCGGTGCTTGTCATTCACAGCAAAGATGATGAGATTATTCCCTTTTCCATGGGTCAGGCAATATATGCTGCGGTTAGCCAGCAGAAGGAATTTTTACAACTCAGAGGTGATCACAATAATGGATTTCTGATCAGCTATGAGGATTATGTAGCTGCATTAAAGGACTTTATTCAGACTTGTTTAAATCATCAGGGTTAATGTAGAAATCCAGGGTGATAATCTATTCAGCAATCATCACACAAAACTGCCATGTGGTCCCATACCAGAAGGGCCGCCAGAAGGAGCGCTAGTCTTGCCACGTGTCACCAAATAACCTCATCAGGTTAAGCCCAAGCAACTTGGCTACCCGGGTTTCGCTGTGTCCGCGATCCATCAGTAGTTGTGCCAGGGTTTCAAATCGACGCGGGGTGTTGAGGTCGTTTGCAAACAGGTAACCGGTTTCGGTCTCGAAAGGAGCGGCAATCCCGAGTCGTGCCCGCTTCTGTATGTTTTTGACGAATTCATCAATATATTCCTGTGTTAACTCCATCGGTGAAATGTTCCCGTCGGTACCGATGGATACGTGATCTTCACCGGCGACATTGATGGCGTGCTCAATATGCTGGATGACATCGTTGGCCGTGGGTTGTTTGCCTTTTGCCAGATAAGGCATGACAAATATACCACTGACCCCACCTGTTTCCGCGACCGCCCTGAGTTCAGCATCGGTTCGGTGTCTCGGATGCTCGGCGAGTGCATAACAACCCGTGTGGGTGAAGCTGACCGGTCGTTTTGAAGCCGCTATCCCATCTGCTGCTGTGCGGCGCCCACAATGGCTAAGATCCACCAGTATGCCCAGTGAATTCAGTTGCTCCATGCATTTAATGCCTGCCCGGCTCATACCGGCGTCTGCTGGCTCCATACAGCCGTCACCTAGCAGGTTGCGCCTGTTATACGTGGGTTGGATAACCCGGATACCCAGTTGATGCAGGGCATCGAGTCGGCCGAGGTCGTCCTCAAAGGAAACACCATCCTGGAGACCGTAAATTAGCCCCGTTTTCCCGTCAGTTTTTGCGGTCTTTAAATCAGCAACGGAACGAATGCGAGTCAATGTGCTGTCGTTGACATCGATCTCCTTTTCCCAGCGGGCGATATCCCGAACGGTTTTCTCAAATGCCTCGAGTGATGCCATCGTACCTACGGTTCCCACGGTGATGTGGACTGCGGTAAGTCCTGATGTCCTGACATGTTCGATCTCGAGTTCCGAAAGCGGTGAATCAGGCTCTAAACCCAAGCCGCCTGGCCCTCCCAGTCCATCAATGATGAAGCCCCTTTCGTACATCGATGTGGCTAAATTTGAGGAAAAAACCAAGGGTGATGCCAGAGCGACGGGCAAGGTGATCGCACTGATATTAAGCAGTTCACGGCGTGTCATGGGCATAGATGTTCAACTCCACTGGATTTGCAAAGAAAGACTACAGGAAAATCACTAACGTGACGACGCCAGGTTCACGCGCCATCGGCGAGAGGATTATAGTGATTTTTGTCAAAAAGCGAAGTTTATGACCAGATCAGTTAACGCCTGCGACGACCAGCCTGGTCTTTTTCCAACTGGACGTGTCAAAAATGAATACCCCTTTCGATGACGCCGCGACCAGGAGTCGACCATCCAGGCTGAATTGCATGTCACACACAAAGCCGTCAGCCGTCCATTTCTCAACTACCTTGTTCTCATTTCTGTTGATCACTGCCATTACGTTGTGGGTAGGACCCATGGTGGTGGTGACGATTGTGTGACCATCTGGTGAGATGGCGGCAGTGCGGGCGCAGGCATGTTGCATAAATGCTTTCGTGGGAACCAGGGGAAACCCGGCATTCAGGAAGGATTGCGTGAGAAAATCCATGGGAGTCAATAAGCCTGCGCCAAGACCGGCAAGGGAAACTGCTGTGATGGTGCCCAGTGAAATGGCCTGCAGCACCATGCTGGGGTCACTGACTTCCCCGATTTGCTCCTGGGTCAGGAACTCCCAGATCTGAACATCGTCACCCGCGGTAAGCAAGGCCGGCTCCCCGGGTACGAGGCTCATTCCAAAGACTCCGGTGGCGCCATTGAGATAATCCACCATTTCCAGGTGCTCTACGTCCCAAATGGCGACATTCGACGCGCGAACTCTCCCGCTGCTATTGGTTTGGGCGAAGCCATCAGCATCCTCACCCGTTGACTCGTTGTTTGACAAGTCTGATTGGTTATTCGACATGGATTGGGCAAATTGGTCGGCTGGCTCTTCCGTCGCCCCATGACCGGAAGGTAGAGTCAATATCAGCGACGCAGAAGCGAAATAACGCCCATCGCGGCTAAACTGCAGGTCCCAGATGTAGCTTTCCATTTTCGTTATCGGTATCAGGGGGCCTGTATCATTACCTGTGATCGTGGTCAGCAGTAGCTGGCCGCCACTGGTGCCGATAACGAGGTTGTTGGTGACAGCAGAATAGTCAATGGTCGATGCGAATTCCTCATCCGGGAGAGAGTCTATGACCGCCAACCGATCGCCGCTGCGGGCATTCCAGATGGACACGAGGCCACCCATACCGGTACTGGCTATACGGTCATTATCAAGGAACACCATGTTGTCTCCGACACCGTGCCGGTATAACTGTGGATCTGTTTCTTCCAGGTTTTGTGGTAGTGCACGCAAGGTACTGACGGGCTGCCTGGACTCAATTTCCAGTACCTGGATTTGGGTTGCATTTGCAAACGCCAGTAAAGACCGGTCGGGTGAAAAGGCAAGTGATGTGACGGACTTTTGAGTTTGATAAGGTTGAGTTGAGGCGCAACCGGCCAGCATCGCCAGCAATAATGCCATGATGACAGATAGGCGTGAGCGTTTCATCAGCCAATTCATTATGCCATGAGTGAGCAATGAAAGCATTTTGGAGCGGCGTGGGTAAACCACTGACCCCTGACACCATGGTCTGCCCGGTGAATATGCCAGTGAGGAACCAGTGTTTGGCAGTTTCATCGAGATCCGGGATATGGGGTATAATGACTGTCCTGTTTATGTTCCAAAGCAAATGAACCGACCAGTGAATGGCGGTTACCAGTTTGGAAACATAAGGCAGAGGGTTTGGCCTGCACAGCAGGCTTGTAAGTAAAACAGGACTTGATCCCCGGAGGACAGGTACCACTATGATTAACTACGCTATAGTTGGTGGCGGCAGGCTTGCGCGTCACTTTTCAAAATATTTCCGATTACTGGAAATTTCCCACAATTGCTGGACCCGTGACCGCTGGTCGCAATTCAATACCTTTGACTTGCCCGGTGCTGAGCAACGTTTGAAAGAAACGGTTAGCGATACGGATTGCGTGCTATTACTGGTTAGTGATAACGCCATCACGACTGTGTTGAAACAGTATCCTTTTCTGCGTGAAAAAAACCTGGTCCACTGCAGTGGATCCCTGGTTGTTCCGGGTGTTGCCGGTGTACACCCGCTAATGACATTCACAGACCGTATCTATGATCTTGATACCTACAAGAAGATACCGTTCATACTCGAACCCGGGTCGGAATTTGCCCGGCTTTTTCCCGGCCTTCCGAATCCAAGCTTTGTGATCAATGTTGAAGACAGGGCTCGTTACCACGCCATGTGTGTCATGGCAGGCAATTTTTCACAGCTATTGTGGAAGGGTGTTTCAGACCGCTTTGAGCAACAGTTTGATTTGCCTGCCGCAGCAATGTGGCCTTACCTGAACCAGGTGACAGAGAATTTCATCCGGTCGCCGGGATCGGCCCTGACCGGGCCGTTAACACGTAACGACCGGCAAACCATTGATCTGAACCTCAACTCTCTTAATGGTGATCCGCTACAGGATTTATACACTGCTTTTGTCGATTTCCATCAACACGAGAGCAAGCAGAACGCCATACCGGAGCAAGTCAAATTGGAGCAGCTGATATGAACGTACTCGACTTCCAGGCGTGCAAGGCCCGCCATGAGAAAATTGTCATGCTGACCTGTTATGACTATACCTCGGCCCGTATCGTGCAGGATTCAGATGTAGATGTCATCCTGGTTGGAGACAGCGCCGCAATGGTAATGCATGGTTATGGCACCACCATTCCAGCCGACATTGAAATGATGTGCCGGCACATCGAAAGTGTCGCCCGGGGTACGAAGAACAAATTTATCGTGGGTGACATGCCATTCCTGTCATTTCGCCAGTCACTGACAGATAACATGCGTGCAGTGGCCAGTGTCATGAAAGCCGGTGCCCATGCTGTCAAGCTCGAAGGCATAGAAGGCAATACGGAGACTGTCGCTCACATCGTCAAATCCGGCGTGCCGGTAATGGGACACCTGGGATTAACGCCGCAATCGGTTAACCAACTGGGTGGTTACCGGGTTCAGGGGCGGGGTGACAAAGCAGCAAAAGCTCTCATGGAAGAGGCACTGGCCTGCGAACAGGCCGGGTGTTTTGCACTCGTGCTTGAATGTGTGCCAGATGAACTGGCCGGCGAAATAACTGCATCACTGAGTATCCCCACCATTGGTATTGGAGCAGGTGCCGGCACCGATGGGCAGGTATTGGTCATGCAAGACCTTTTGGGGTTATCCAGTGACTTCAAACCAAAATTTGTACGCAAATACCTTGACGGGAGAAAGCTGTGGCAGGAGGCATTCAATTCCTATGCAAGCGATGTGAAGAGTGGTCAGTTTCCGGCGACAGATGAGAGTTATCACCAATGAAAGTATTTACCTCCATGACCGAATGGCAGGCCTATCGTGCTGCCTTGAAAGAAAAACCACTGGGATATGTGCCGACCATGGGTGCTTTGCACCAGGGACACTTGTCACTGCTAAAAGCAAGTAAGGAACATAGTGCAGTAAGCATCGTCAGTATTTTCATCAATCCAACGCAGTTTGATGACAAGAAGGACTTTGAGAAGTACCCCGACGATTCCGGTTCGGACCTGGAAAGACTGGAAAGTGCGGGCGCAGATATCGTGCTGCTACCGGATTCGGCACAAATCTACAGGGATGACTATCGATTCAAGCTGACCGAGAGCGATTTCAGCCGGCGTCTGTGTGGCGCCCACCGCCCGGGTCACTTCGATGGTGTACTGACGGTGGTGATGCGCCTGCTGAACCTGGTGCGGCCGGATCATGCCTATTTTGGTGAGAAGGACTATCAGCAGTTACAGCTCATCCGCGATATGGTCAGCGCCTTTTTCATGCCGGTGAACATTGTTGCCTGTGAAACGGTGCGGGAGCGCGATGGTCTGGCAATGAGTTCACGTAATCAGCATCTGGATGCCGGGCAAAGGGCACGGGCTGCCACACTCTATGCCGCTTTAAAACACAGTCGCACGGCGGCCGAGGCAAGGCAAAAGCTGGCAGGGGAGGGCTTTGAAGTCGATTACGTCGAGGATATTCAAGACAGGCGACTGGCTGCAGCGCGCTTGGGAAGCATAAGGCTGATCGACAATGTTGAAATTTGAAACGGTTGAAAAACCAATGGAACATAATTTCAGAAGCACCTCAAATATATTGTTGATGATGTCCGGTTCGATTGCCTGCGCCAAGGCATCATCACTGATTTCCGAGTGGACGAAAAAGGGTCATCGTGTACGGGTTGCCTGCACCCGCAGTGTAACCGAGTTTGTGGGCTCTGCCACCTTGCAAGGTTTGGGGGCTGAAATGGTATTCGATAATGTTTTTTCGCCGGGCAAGGCCATGGAGCATATTTCCCTTGGCAAGTGGGCGGATATCATCATAGCGGCACCTGCCACTTCAAACCTGATTAACAAATTGTCGGCGGGTATTGCCGATGATGCAGTAACGACCTTATGGCAGGCTGCCTATGGCCAGGAAAAACCAATGGTTATCGTGCCGGCCATGAATACCCGTATGTGGCGTTACCCTGCGACGCAGGAAAGTATTAAGCGTCTGAAGCAATGGGGTATCCACGTGCTGCCGGTTGCCAGCGGTGAGCTCGCCTGTGGCGAAAAGGGTGAGGGCCGGATGCTTGAGCCGGTTGAGATAGTTCAGATGATTGAGCGGCTTTTGTTCGTTGACCGTGAACCCTCCGGTAAACGTATTCTGATTACGGCGGGTGGCACACGCGAGTCTATTGATTCGGTGCGTTACATCGGTAATATAAGCAGCGGCCGCACGGCATCGCGTCTGGCGGATGCATTGACAGTGTCAGGGCACCGGGTGACCTGGCTGGGCGCTGAAGATGCGATAACACCGGACAGACCCTGCGCAATGCCGCGATTCTGTAGTTTCGAGGATCTTTCGGTGCAATTACAGACCTTGTTGGCCGAAAGTGACTACGATGCAGTGATTCATGCAGCGGCGGTCAGTGATTTTAGAGTGGGTTCTGTACTGACGCGGGATGGTCATCCGCTGGATAGTCACACAGGTAAGTTGTCCTCAGGATCAGATTTGCTGTTGCAGCTAAAATCCAACCCAAAACTATTGGATCAGATCAGGTCCTGGTCTAAAAATCCGGATGTGTGTGTGATCGGCTTTAAATTAACTGATACTGAAGACTTGGAGCAGCGACTTGCTGCCGTTAAAAAGCAATTTGATGACTCGGGGGTCGATGCAGTAGTGCATAATGATCTGAGAGAGATTAGTTGTAATGCTCATCCGTTCTGCCTGCATACGTCGAAGCGGGCAATGGTGACATGTCAGGACGATGAGGCACTGGCTAAAACAATCAATAATCTAATGGAGACGGTTTCATGAAATTATGTCTGGACGTGGGTAACAGCCATATTTATGGAGGGGCTTATGATTCAGGCCGTGCTTTGCTAACCTTCCGAAGGGGAACAAAGGCGGGTTCATCTTCGGACGAATACGGTTTATTTTTCCGTTCCGTTCTTAGGGAAAATGGAATTGACCCGAACCAAGTGCAAGAAATTGCCCTGTGCAGCGTGGTACCGGAAACGATTTATGCTATCTCGGCGGCCTGTCAAAAGTATTTCGATATTCGGCCGTTTATCCTGCAGGCCGGTGTTAAAACCGGTTTGAAAATTCAATACAGAAACCCGCTGGAAGTTGGTACTGACCGTATCGCCAATGCCATTGCCGGGGTCGATTTATTTCCTGGACAGAATTTGATTATCCTGGATCTTGGTACAGCAACCACTTTATGTGCTGTCGGCAAGGATCGCTCCTACCGGGGAGGGGTAATTTTGCCTGGCTTGAAAATGTCGATGCAGGCGCTCGAAAGCGGTACCTCAAAACTGGGTTCGGTCGAAATCGTTCGTACCGAAACCTGCCTTGGCCGTACTACCGCTTCCAGTATCCAGTCCGGACTGTACTATGGTCATTTTGGTGCTTTACGGGAGGTCATGCACAGAATTCAATTGGAAGAGTTCGAAGGAGTCCGTCCGAAAGTTATTGCCACCGGCGGTTTTGCCACCCTTTTTGGCGGCACAGGTTTGTTCGATCAGATTGTTCAGGATCTCGTGTTACGCGGTTTACTGGGGGTTTTGGAGATGAATGCCGCAAAAGTTGCAGTCTGAAGCAACTATTTACTGCGTGTTGCTGGAACGTGCAGACAAATACCGTGCTGACTGGATCAGACCAGCATTCAACTGTCTGTCAGAAGTAAGTTGAATGTCTTCAGCTTCATGCATGATCTGTTTCATCTTTGGCAGGCTCATCACGTGGCTTGGTTACCGCACCGGTCAGTACCAGGCGCATGGCCTCTTCAAATGGTATGTCCAGTGGTGTCAGGCAGTTGCGCGGCAGAAACAGGGTATATCCACCAATCTGGTAACTCATAGGCATGTAGACGGCGACCGGGTCTTCGGCTGTGGGTGAGAAAGGCAGGTCGTCAAACTGTTCGCGTGTGACAAAGCCTATCAACTGGAACGTTTGTCCTGGTAGCTGGACCATCACTACCTTGTTCATGCCGCTATCCTTATCGGGGTTCAGATAGCCAATAAAGTCCTTGATGCCGGTGTATATGGTTTTAACCAGTGGCAGGCGGTGGAAGATGGTTTCGCCCAGATTAAACAGTTTCTGCAAAATCAGAACATGTGACAACAGGCCGATCAGTGCAATGAGTACCAGGCCGGAAACCAGCCCCATACCCGGGACATACCAACCATCGGGCAGTGTGAACCTGAGTACCGCACCCATCAGCTTTTCCGCGCCCGCGGCCATCCACCACAATATGGCGAGTGTCAAGGCGACCGGTATGACAACCGCAAGTCCCTTCAGAAACAGTTTACCCAAGGCGTTCATTGTGTCGTGTTATTTCCGTCCATCGATCTGGACATTATGCGAATAAACCGTGTAAATACCAACCGGGGTGAGGTTTATATTCATGAAAAGCCCACAGCGTACTGCCGTTTGCATCACGCACAATGAAGTAATCCCTGCGGCAATCCTTGCCGTCCCACCAGCCGGTTTCTATACGTTCCGGGCCGGTCAGTATACGATAGTTGTCGATTTGGCAGGGTTGCGGTTTGGGTAGTAGCCAGACGGGCCGACCCGGTTGCGTGGTGTAGCTTGCCGGTTCATCCAGTTCCCGGAGTGACCAGCTGAACTCCGGTCGATGGTCCTCAAGGCCGCTGATGCCCTTGACTGACCCTTTGCCCAGTCTTGCACGGAGACGTTCGATGACCTGATTGCCTGCGTCTGCCGGGCTTGTGCCGGGTTCTTTAAACATGCTTGTCTGGACTGTTGCACAGGGTAAAAAATGCAATGCCTGTAAGCGGATATGACGTACCGGGCGGGGTAGTTGCAAACGCTCCAGACGCTCACCCAGTAACATCATCAGGTGGGCTTCAGAACGTGTGGTCTGCTGCAGCGTCAGACGCATGGTTTCTGCGCCCTCATCCAGCCGCAGCCGGACCTGCAGAACCTGGATGCCGCGGTCATGGGCGCGTAATACCCCGCATAACTCCTGTACCAGTCGTTTCAGGGGAAAGATCAGGCCCTGGGTATGCTCTGTATCCGGTAAATCCATACCAGCCGAGAAACTATCCGATGGGCGGAAGGCTTTAAAGGGTTCTGGCCTATGACCCAGCAGTCGGTCCAGGTACTCGCTTACCGCCAGCCCCATGCGTCTTGCCAATGCCTTGCGTGGCAGTCGGAAAATTTCAGTGACGGTGCGAAAGCCCATTTTTTGCAAAGCCTTTACCTCTGAGGCTTTCAGGTTCAAGTCGCCGATGTTGAGTGTACCGATGCATTTGCGTATATCGGCTGGTGTATGAATGTGCAGACTGTGCCGGGCCGCCAGGCGGGCAGCCTCCGGTGTCGGTGCAATGCCGTTGACAGCACGGTAGCCAAGTTGCTCAAGTTCCGTGGTGATACGCCCTGCAAGTGCCTGGGCATGACCGAATAAACGTTCGCTGGCGGCAACCTCCAGTAACAGCTTGT
>JAOUCZ010000400.1 GCA_029859505.1 Lysobacterales bacterium
ACGGCTTCCGGCATCCACCAAGTTGCGATTTTACCCTCGAGGTAGGCAAGTACATCTTGTTGGCTGACTTCCGAGCCTGGTTTTCTGACAATGATCAGCAATGGCCGTTCGGTCCATTTGGGGTGGGCCACACCGATAACAGCGGCTTCGGCAACACCTTCGCATCCCAGTGCTGTATTCTCAATTTCAATGGACGAAATCCATTCGCCACCGGACTTGATGACATCCTTGTCGCGGTCGGTGATTTGCATATAGCCGAGTTCATCGATGTTGGCGATATCGCCGGTGTCGAACCAGCCATCCTTATCAAGAATATTCTCGTCCAGCTTGTAATAGCCGCTGGAAACAGCCGGTCCGCGGACCAGCAAGTGCCCGGAAGTTACACCGTCGCGTGGCAGGTCATTGTGATCATCATCGACGATTTTCATCTCCACCAGGTAGGGCGTACGACCCTGCTTGAGCTTCAGGTCTACACGTTCTTTGCCCCGCAGGTGCTCAGTAGCGTGTTTCAGTTTGCCGGTGGTCCCGATGGGCGACATTTCGGTCATGCCCCAGCCGTGGATTACCTCGCAGTCGTATTTGTTTTCAAGGGTTTCAATCATCATGCGTGGACAGGCGGCACCCCCGATCAAAACCCGCTCCAGGTAGGGCAATGTCAGATCGTTATCTGCAAGGTATTGCAAAAGACCAAGCCACACGGTGGGCACGGCGGCGGATGCGCTTACCTTTTCACTGTCCAGTAATTCGTAAATACTTTTGCCATCCATACCCGCTCCCGGCATGACCAGACCGGCACCCGCAGCGGGAACGGCAAAGGTGATCGCCCATGCATTGGCGTGAAACATGGGTACGATGGGTAAAATGTTGTCGTTCGAATCCACCCCGAGTACATCCGGCTGGTTACACATCAAGCTATGCAGGACGTTCGAGCGGTGCGAATAAAGCACGCCCTTCGGGTTGCCGGTGGTGCCGGAGGTGTAACATAAGCCGGCAGCGGTGTTTTCATCAAATGACGCCCAGGCGAAATCTGCATCCGATTCAGCCAACCAGGACTCATAGGCCTGAGCATTGGGCAGGCTGGTGGCCGGCATATGCGCTTCATCGGTCAGTATGATAATTTTTTTGATCGTTGGGAGCTTGGCTGCGATCGCCTCGATGAGTGGTACAAAGGTCAGGTCAACAAACAATATTTTGTCCTCAGCGTGGTTCATAATATAAACCAGCTGCTCGACGAATAATCTTGGGTTAACCGTATGGCTGATGGCACCCAGACCCATGATGCCGTACCAGACTTCAACATGGCGGTCTGTATTCCAGGCCATGGTGGCAACCCGGTCGCCCAATACAATACCCTCTTTTTGCAAGGCTTTGGCTACACGCAAGGCACGTATTCTCAGGTCACGATAGTTGCAACGCCGGATGGGGCCTTCAATTGAGCGGGTGACCATCTCCCGTTCGCCGTGGTTCAATGCCGCGTGGTCGATAATGGTTTGCACCAGTAATGGATAATCCTGCATCAACCCCAGCATTTTTGTCTCCTCTGAAATCGGGTTGTTAGTGGCTGTCACCAAATAATATACCATCGATGCTGGTGATAATTCTGGTTGAACATTTTGCGGCAATTGAATGTGCTAGTTTTGCGGCTGTGAATGTCCTCGTCAGGGAAGTGGCTGCGGAGTTCCCCTGCCTGTATTTATGGATTAGTATGACTCTGGTAAATCAATCTGAGAGGTATTGTTATGCCCTTTTGGCAACGTTCCCTGATTCTTCTGGTAGCAGTAATGGTGGTCAGTTTTCTGTTTGGGCTTATCTGGCATGCACTGTTTGGTTTTTATTTACCAAGTTATGTCTCCGGTATTGTTGGCGGAATTTCAGCGGTGTGGATATGGGATATTTTGAAGCGGACAAAATCGAACAAGTAATGTCCCCTGCATTTGCTTTTAACCAGAATCGAATGCTTTTACCAACACGATACCCGTGCTGTCAGAATAGAGAATGACCACAAAACGTCTTTTCT
>JAOUCZ010000206.1 GCA_029859505.1 Lysobacterales bacterium
TCAGCGGCGATTCTCAACCAGGACGACCCCGAGACGGTTCGCGATGGCGTTCCTGCGTATTTACTGATGTTGGACAGCTTTGTCGCGGGTGCTCCGGATGATGTGGCCATGCTATCGGCTGCGGCCGAACTTTATGCGGCATACGGGATAGTGTTCGTGGACGACCCGGAGCGTGCCAAACGGCTCACCCGGCGGTCATGGGGCTATGGTCAACGTGCCCTGTGCAACGCCAATGCCAACACCTGCGGGATGGCGGGTCTTCATCTGCAGGACATGCAGCCCATTCTCGACACCCTGGACCAGAAAGACAGCGCACCTCTGTACACTTTCGGACTCAGTTGGCTAGCCTATATCCAGGCCCACTCCGATGAACCCGGTGCCCTGGCCCGGTTGCCCCAGGCGGCCGTCGTCATGCGGCGCACCCGGGAGCTGGACCCGGACTATCGGCCTGGCCAGGTTGAGATGTACCTCGCGGTTCTCAGCACCATACGTCCGCCCGCCCTGGGTGGGGATTTCACAGCCGGTCGAGCCCACTATGTGCGGGCCATAGAGCTAACGGGTGGTCGGGATCTGAGCGTCCAGGTCAAATTCGCCCGCTATTACGCACGATCCCTGTATGACCGGGAACTGCACGACCAAATACTTCAACAAGTCCTGATGGCTGATCCGGTCGAGCCCAGCCTGACCCTGACCAATACGTTGGCCCAGCGGGAGGCTCGAATCCTGCTGAACAACGCCGACGAGTACTTTTGAGGAGAATGTCATGAATTTATATCGTTACAACACCTTACTGGTCATCCTGATCGGGTTGTTTTGTTATGAATCCGCCACGGCCCAGACCTTGAAGATCGCCACCCTGGTGCCGGAGGGCAGTAAGTGGATGTTTGCCCTGAAAACTGCCAGCGCAGAGATCGAGGCCCAAACGGACGGCCGCGTCAAACTGAAGTTATACGGTGGCGGTGTACAGGGTTCCGATCAGAACGTAATCCGCAAGATCCGGGTGGGTCAGCTGCACGGTTTCACCACTACAGGCGGTGGCCTGTCAGCATTGCATCGGGATGCCGGGATCTATTCCCTGCCCCTGATGTTTAACAACGTCGAGGAGGCAACCTACGTCCGCGCCAGGATGGACGGCCATCTGCGCCAGGCGTTGGAAAAATCCGGTTGGGTAAACTTTGGTTTCTCCTTCTCCGGCTTCGCACACCTGATGTCGAACAAGCCTGTCAGTTCCCTGGAAGACCTCCAGAAGCTGCGGATCTGGGTGCCTGAGGATGACAGGATTGGATTCGACGCCATTCGCACCCTTGGCGGGGCACCGGTACAAATGCCCATGACTGATGTGTTGACAGGCTTGCAGACAGACTTGCTGGACACGGTTGTGACCTCACCCATGGGTGCCGTGGTCTTCCAGTGGCATGGCCAGATTCGATACGTAACTGAACTGCCGCTGGTCTACCTTTACAGCGCCCTGGTTATCCATAATAAACCGTTCAGCCGCATTGCTCCGGCAGACCAGGTAATTGTCCGCGAGATGCTGGAGGCAGCCCAACGAGGTCTGGACCAGAGTGGTGCGGACGATAACATACGGTTCATGTCGGCCTTGGTTGACAGCGGTGTCCAGTCCCTGACGGTAGACCCCAGCCAGGTCGCAACCTGGCGAAACCGCGTTAAGGCGTCCAACCGACGACTGGGTGAGAAGGGTGGATTCAGCCTTGCCGAGTTGGATGAACTGGAAGCCCACCTGGCCAATCACCGTCAACAGGGCCCGTCCGTCAGCAAGGGTAGTGGAAGAAACCACTAATGCTCCCGTCCCGCAAAATGTTGCGTTGGTATCGCTGCTCCAGCAACTGGATCCTGAGCGGACTGATAGCAGTCTTGCTGGGCGGAATGGTTCTGCTGGCAGCCGCGCAGATTCTGATGCGCAATCTTTTCAGTTACAGCCTGTTCTGGGGCGACGATCTCCTACAACTGGCCCTGCTGTGGTTGGTGATGAGCGGGGCCGTTGCCGCTGCCCATACTGGGGAACACTTGCGGATCAACATCCTCGCCCAGTACATTCCCCGCGCCGCAAGACCCTGGATGTACGCCGCACTGCATGTTTTTACGGCCGCCGTCTGTGCGGTCCTTGCCTGGCAATCGGCACTGATGGTTCTCGAGTCCGCCGAGTATGGTGACATGATGTTCGGTAAGCTGCCGGCGTGGGGTGCACAGTTGGTCATGCCGGTTGGATTCGGCTTACTGGCTTTCAATTACACGATCCGCTGCCTTTCCGAGGTATTCCACGGTGTACGCCGGCGGGCCCCGCATGGGAGTATGACATGACAATACTGATCATGGTTCTTGCCGCCCTGCTGGGCGCACCGCTCTTTGCGATCATCGCCTACAGCGCTCTGGCTAATTTTCACGGCGCAGACATAAGCTTGCAGGTAGTAGCCATCGAGTTCTTCCGTATGGCGGAACAGCCATTCCTCGTTGCCATTCCACTGTTCACGCTGTCGGGATTTCTGCTGGCGGAAAGTAATGCACCAAGCCGGCTGGTGCGTCTGACCCAGGCACTTATGGGTTGGATGCCGGCCGGGCTGGCTGTTGTTTGCCTGATAACCTGTGCCCTGTTCACAGCCTTCACTGGCGGGTCGGGCGTCACCATCATCGCGCTGGGAGCCCTGCTGATGCCCGCGCTTAAGGAGGCTGGCTACCTGGATAGCTTCAGTCTCGGCATGGTCACCTCGGCCGGCAGCCTGGGGTTGCTCTTTGCACCTTCGTTGCCATTGATTCTGTATGGCGTGGTGTCCGGCGAATCCATCCGCGACCTGTTCCTCGCCGGTATCATCCCCGGTGTGCTGATGGTAGCCCTGCTGGCCGGCTATAGCATCTGGAGTTGCCGTGGGGTGAAGCGCCCGCTGGCCCGATTCTCCAAACGGGAGGCTCTGACTGCCTTGCGCGAGGCTGCCTGGGAGATTCCCCTGCCGATGGTCGTGCTGGGTGGTATCTATTCCGGGTTCTTTGCAATTTCCGAGGCGGCCGCCGTCATGGCCGTTTATGTCATCATTGTCGAGGTGCTTGTGCTGAAAGAGGTACCCATCTCTAAACTACCGCGCATCATGCGGGAATCCAGCGTATTGATCGGCGCTATCCTGCTAATCCTGGGCCTTTCTCTGGCCTCCACCAATTTCATGATTGACGCCGGAATACCTCAGAAACTGCTGGCCCTGATCAGCCAGTGGGTGTCCAGTAAGTTTACCTTTATTCTACTGTTACTGGTGTTCCTGCTGGTACTGGGTGCAATATTGGACATCTTTTCAGCCCTTGTGCTCATGGTGCCGTTGGTGTTGCCGGTGGCCACGGAGTTTGGCATCAACCCGGTCCACCTTGGCATCCTGTTCCTGGCTACCATGGAACTCGGTTACCTGACACCGCCAGTGGGTATGAACCTGTTCATTTCCAGCTATCGATTTGACCGCCCGATTACTGCCGTCTACCTGTCCACGATTCCATTTTTCCTGGTCATGCTGGTCTCTGTACTGGTTATCGCCTTCTGGCCGCAACTGTCCTTGTGGTTGCTGGCCTAGTGCAGGGTATACACTGCACTAGTCATTCCCTCGCCGGGCGCTTCTGATCTCAAAGCGTTCGATCGTCGCTTCAAGACTGGTGTCGGCGATCTCAGCTGTGAATTGGCTTCTGTAGGTTTTTACGTATGAAACACCCTCTACGATGACATCGAAGATCAACCAGCGGCCTTGCCTTTGGTGGATGACCATAACGAAGAGAATGGTTTCATTGTCGCGGGTTGGAAACATGACCCGGATTTTGAGTGGAGGTTCCCCGGTATCTCCGAGAAAAGGATCAACCCTGACGGAGCCAAAGTCTATGTCCGGAACAAAATTAACGAGCAGGTGTGCAACTTGATTGTTGAATGTCTCTACGAAACGGTCACGCTGCCCGGGTGTCGCAATTTCCCAATAGGCAGCACAAATCAGGCGGGCGGCGAAGTGAATGTCCGTATATTCCGCCAGGAATAAGTGAACAGCATCCGCCAGGTCCTGCTCACTGCTTTCGCTGTGATTGCCATATGCCAGAGCGGCGTCAGCCAGTTTCGCCATTCCAGCCTGGACCATGTCGTCAGGCAGCGTGTCCGCGGCATGGACTTCCCTGCCCGATGAGCACAACAGCACAATACAGATCAGGCCGAAGACAAGAATTGGTCTAATTGCAGACAACAGACTCACCTGCTGGCTGACACATATCGGGCCATTCAAATTCTTCCCAGTATCGACGTAATCCAATGGTTTGAACCAGTTGCCCAAACCTGGGGTTAGCACGCAGCACGGCTGATTCCCGGGAGAAGAGGAACTCGGTATTGAATTTTGGACGATTCTGGATAAGGCCGAATGCCGCATCCAGCGCCCGGTCATCCTGTTGCAGATAGGTCCATAAAGGGTACAAATGCAGCCTTGGCACATCGCCGTTTTCTGCTGCAGTCTCTAAGGCAGCGACCGCCGAGGGGATCAGTGCCGGATCTTCCAGGGCCATGAGAAAAGCGTCCAAGTAGTGCGAGTCAAGACCTAACATTTTCTGATACCCGTTGAACACCTGCTTCGCCTTTTCATACTCGCCAAACCTCAGCATGAGTATGATGTAGGCACCGGGAATCGACACAGACGGCATACCCAATTCCCTGGCACGATCGAAGTAGCGGAGCGCTTCGTCATCATTGTTGGCCCAAAGGTGTGCTATGGCGAGTCTGTGATTGACCACCGGCGATAGAGGGTCAAGTTGCTGCGCGCGCCTGGCCACGCGCAATGAATCATCGAAACGACCTGTACTACTCAGAAAAAGGCTATACCATTGCAGCACTTCGGCGTTGTCAGGATTGTAGTCGAGCGCCTGCTTGAAGCTGTTTTCAGAATCTATCCAGTGCCATTGACTGTACATCAAGATAAAAGACTTGATACCCGATGCCTTAATGGGAACGGAAGAATCAAATTGTGCGCCCTTCTCGATTGTCGCCATGGCCGAACCAAAACTCTCTTCCTGTGTTTCGTACGAATAAGAAGGTAGCAGAGCATGGGCAGTGGCCAGTCCCACGTAGGCATCACCATAGCGATCGTCCAGTGAGATGGCTTCCTCAAACAGCCTGATACTTCTTTTTAAAGG
Organism: Lysobacterales bacterium; assembly: GCA_029859505.1. GTDB lineage: Bacteria > Pseudomonadota > Gammaproteobacteria > Xanthomonadales > SZUA-36 > SZUA-36. Next base: position 5,155 of record JAOUCZ010000206.1, read on the forward strand.
CCCTTCATTGCGTCTTTGAAGGTGAAAATTTCCTCGCAGTACCAACTCATAGGCTTCCAGGCTCCGGGTCGGTGGCACTGTCGCGATAGGATCCTCCTGGGTATCGACCGGCAACGATGGGCGAACCTGTGAAACGATGTCGTTGGCGATGGTATCCTGAAGTGTGAATACGTCCACCAGTTCACCCGTGTAGGTCTTTGACCAGATCTGATATCCACTACTATCGATCAGTTGCGCATTGACCCGTAACTGATCCCCATCCATACGGACGCTTCCGTCGATCAGATGTGAAACCTGAAGTTCATCGGCGATCGTTCTGGAGTCTTTGTTGGTGCCCTTGAAGGAAAATGCCGAGGTTCTCGCCACGACGAGAAGGCCCGAGACTCTGGCCAGACGATTCATGACCTCTTCCGAAAGTCCGTCGCTGAAGTACTCGCTGCTTTTGTCGTCACTCAGATTGGTAAACGGCAATACGGCAATTGAAACGCCCTCGGCTGACTCCCGTTCAAACTTCGGTGCCTGATCAAAAATCCTCGAGCCGATCAAGTAGCTGACCATGACCAGCAGCGCGAGGACAAGCAATGCCCAGACACCGTTGAATCTCCAGGGTCTGGAGCGCTTTCCTGGCTCAACACTTTCCTGGTCAGTACTCGCAGGACTGGAGAATTCCGGAACTACTGATTCATCGCCTTCCAGTTGGGCGACGAACCTGTATCCATGACCGTGCAGCGTCTTGATGACAAGTTGGTTTCGGGCATCATCACCTACGGCTTTGCGTGCCTTCATCACCGTGCGGGAAATCACAGTTTCTGACACGAAAATACCCGGCCAGATCTGGTCCTGTAGTTCCTGTTTACTGACTGCCCGATCGTGGTTCTGGATCAGGTAGATCAGTAAGTCAAAGACCTGTGGCTGGACTTCGGCCTCCTGTCCCTCGACAACCACGACGCGTTGATCCTCATCGATGAGGATATCCGTAAATCGATATCGCTTGTGACTGGAAAATTCCATCCAACCGTCACTTAGCCTGGCAGTAGACCCGGTACACATGCGCACTGCCATTGAGCAGTGTTTTCGAACCGCCGGACAGGTAGACCTGCCACGCACGAAAGCCGCTCTCCCCCATTTGCACAAGGAAAGGGAAATCTCCAAAGTTTGAATTGGGCTGCCCTATCTGGTGAACCGAAACGGAATGCATGCCCGCGTTTTTTGGGCCTGGTTGACTCCCTATCGCGTTCATTATTATTCCCCGATTTTTTGTCCGGTCGCTAATAAGTATAGAGCAACTTTTTCGCGAGCGAACAAAAAATAACCTTACGCTGCTTGACCTTGGCAGCCATCACTCGTCGGGTCAGGGAGTTTTACTGATCTCTGATTGCGCGGGTATCACCTCTTTTTCAGCACGAGGCACGGGGATTAATAAATAATGGGGTCAGGGCAATAAGTCTCTGGAATTTTGCCCCGACCCCGGTTTCTGGAATTCATGAATCAGCCCAGCGAAGGAGTTACTGACCGAATTCTGAGTATCCAAAAGCTGGAAGATTAATGTTTTCACCGTTCACCAGTTCCACCTTTTGGCAGTT
>JAOUCZ010000207.1 GCA_029859505.1 Lysobacterales bacterium
CCATGGTGCACACGGTTCTCCGAGCATCTTCAATTTGCGGGAGTCCATCAACGTGGCCGGCGTGCAAATGCAAGTCGGGGCTCCATCCGGCTCGGAATTCGATTTTATAACGCCCAGCACAACCTACACGTTGCCGCTTAATGGTGGCACGCAGGCCGACCACGTATACGGGGCATGGTGCACATTCTGTCATAACATGTCCGCACACGCGGGTGTTGACGAGACGACCGTTTGCACAAGTGCTCACATGCATGGTTCCAATAGTTTTTAAGGATCTGACATGAGTCGATTACAATCATATTTAGTTATTGCAACGGTTTTCACCGGGTTGCTTACATGGAACTTCGCATTGGCCGAGGTCAACCACCGCCAGATTAACGCCCACAACCTGGCAGTGGACGTCAGTGATGATCCGTGGCAACCAGAAGGTTTCGAAGCCGGCCTGGAAGTCCCTGCAACCTACCTCGAAAACGAGGTCATTACCCTGGATGGCAAGGATGACGAGCCTGCTTGGGATCGCGCCACCGAGATAGAGGTGCCCCTGGCTTACGGCACCACAAAGACCAGTCACCTGAAAGCACTGTACACCGACAAGGACGTATTCATCCGTGTACGCTGGGCCGATGATAATGAGAACCGCGAACACCACCCCTGGGTATGGGATGCTGAACAGGGTAAGTTTGTGGAGGGCGAACAGGTTGAAGATTCGCTACTGCTGAGTTTTGAGGCAGGCTGTGAATGGACCCCTTCTTTGCTGGCCGGTTACATTTATGATTTTGATGGCTGGCACTGGCAGGCTGCAAGATCGGACCCGTTGGGCCAGGCGCTGGACCTATACGGAAACGTCCAGGACCAACCCATGGGTGACCCGAATTATATCGAGCACCAAAGTCGCACAAATGAAGAAACCTGGATCATGAAGTTCACTGAAAACTCAGATGTGAATCTACACGCGGAATGGGATGAAATCGATCGCATCTACATGCACCAACCCATTACAGAAACCCTGTACGTCAAAGCCGTACCCGATAACGACGGGCGTAACATCCCTGCGTTCGTGGAACAGCTTGAAGCGCCTGCGACCAGGCCAGCAGATGAATCACAAACCTTTCCCCAGTTCAGCCCTGTCGAGCTGGCGGATGGCGCAGGTGAGGTAGACGCCAAGGGTCATTGGGAAGACGGCTACTGGACGGTGGAATTCCGTCGTGACCGTGTCACACCCGCCAAGACACTGAACGACACGGTATTTAACCGGATGGTACAGTTTTCGGTACATGTATTTGATCAGGCGGAGCAACTTGATGAGGCCAGCGAATCAGATCGGCTGTTCTTGAAATTCATGCCTCAGGAGCCACAGCTGGCGAAAGATTAAGTTAAATCTGGATATCAACCCAACACAGGCAACCATTGTCTGTGTTGAATACGTTAACCCGAATACCCCAGAATGTCCCACTCCGAGTGCTCTAGTATCCGGCGCCGTAATTCCTCCCGTGTGGCAATATCAAAAACATCCAACGGGTTGTAATCATCCGTGAGAATGATTGCAGCTGTATCATCGGGAAACTCGAATCGGCGGTAAATATTGTCCATTACCTGGCGGCGCACCTGGTGGGCTATGCTGTTCGGATTCAAATAACTTTCATCGGGAATCCGCTCTTCTCCTCGGTATGCAATCAGCGCGAGGTTTTCGATGCCCGGTGACTGCTGCGGGCCCACAGTTCGAAAGGCCTGGACCTGGTCAAATACCTGCTCAAGTGTTTTTACAACCGATGCAGCCATGTAATTATTAGCAGATGAATCAATAATCAGATTCACTGCCAGGATGCCCTGATCAGACAGTCTTTTTTCCACCAGTTGCAGTGCTTCCAGGCTCACCAGGTGACCCGGTGTACTGTCGCCTGTAAACGCATCCAGTACTACAAGATCATAAACATCCAGGCTGTTTTGGAGAAAATAACGGGCATCCTGTTTCACTTTCCTGCCTGAAAGCCGGACATTGAAATAGCGCTCGGCAAAATCAAATACGGCCGGGTCAATATCCACGGCATCGGTTTGGATACCCCTTTTCTCCAACCAGTTGGGCACCAGGCCCGCACCAAGCCCAATGACGAGTGCATTATCCATATCCGGGTTGAGGGCATAAGGTAAAAGCGTCATGAAGTACGAGAAAGCTTCGATCGACTCACCACTAACTACATCAATGCTGCCCTGCATCAAGCCGTCAATCAACATATCACGGTTATGTACTCTTTGATCTTGGTAGTCGATTACTTTCAAACTGCCGTAATAGCTATCGTGATGCGCAATCAAGCTAACCTGCTGCCCATATGCAGACTGCACCGATGGCAAAACACCTGGTTGCCCTGATGGAAACAAAAAGACAACTATCAAGCCTAATGTCATCCACCATGCGCGCCGGATCAAAATAAAATAACCCAGTGCTAGCAGGCACAATGACAAGCCTACCAGGTGAAATATACTGTTAACCCCCAGGTATGCGATCAGTACAAAACCGGTAACAACAGTGCCAATGACCGACCCGATGGTTGAAATAGCATAAAACCCGCCAACGGTACGGCCGATGTTCTTCATTTCCCGTACGGCAATTTTAACCAGTAGCGGTGACACGCAACCCAGCAGGAACAAGGATGGCCCGAACAGCAACGAGGCGCTGACAAAAGCGCCCAAACGCAAGCCCAGCGGTACGCAGAGCTTTAACACGGCCATCTTGTAAACCGGGATCAACAGCACTGCCAGCCCGGCCAACAGGATGATACCGTACAAATAGTCCGCAGTTCCCCGGCGGTCAGCAAACCGGCCGCCAATGGCATAACCCAATGCAAGGGCAACCAGCGTGACGGTGATCAATGATGTCCAGACAAAAAGGCTAACACCGAAAAACGGCCCGATCACACGTGAACCCAAAACCTCTACGACCATGATCATGGCGCCACAGACCAGGGCGGTGAAGAGAAGAAATAACAACATAAAGCGGGAATGTGATTCTGTGGTTTTAGGGGTATCAGCGTTTGTATGCATATGATCGGGTCCTGAACGATTCGTTATTATAGTCTTAGTGCCTGACCACTGCGCAGATTTTGAAACCAGATACCCATTGGGACGGGCGTACCCCAACAGGCACGTCGAATTGGCGTTGTTTATATCCCCCGGTTACTCAAAAAAACATTTCGGTCTGGAAAATTGATCTATGTCAATTAACCCTTTGATTTATGCTATTTACATAGGTTCTTTTCTACTGCAACTGATAGTATCAACATGTTAAAAACCCTCAGGAAAAGACTTAAAAAGAATTTTCTGAAATCTCATGAGCGCACTGGCCCGTTTCAAGTATGGAGTGTTGGCCGTCAGTTTACTGATTGCAGGGGTGGTATGTGCTCCAATTTGTGATGCTGCGCCAAAAGACAAGCCTCCGAAGTCAACTGAAAACAGTGATTTAAACCAGGACGGGATTGTCGATTACAGCGACCTGGTTATCTTCAGTACAGACTATCTTGGGCAACCGGTTGAAACTGTTGACTGGTGCGCCTTCCATGCGGCTACAAGCCAAGATGACGAACTTTATGGCAGACCCCCGGATTACTACACCAAGCATTTCGGTCTGCTACTTGAATTCATAAACGTTACATACTCCTGCGACCTCGGTGAACTCAGCGATCTGAATGGTGACGGCCGGATCAATACCAGAGACTTGATGGCATTCAGCGAGGAGTTTGCCGGGGAACACTTCATGCTGGTGGATTGGTGTGCGTTCCTGCAAGGTGTGCTGGATGGTTCCACCCAGTACGGTAGGCTCGACGAATTCTATCTTGAGCATTACGGGTCGCTGCTGCTGTATATCGAGGACAGATACAGGTGCTTTGACGCGCCGCCCCCGCCCCCACCGCCCGGCGATCCGCTGGTACTCAAGAACAGCCCCAAGTTCCTGACCCGTATTGCAGTCTCCCGGAATGCAACGGGTGATTACTACGTCACCGATGCCAAGGCTGGATCTGTATTTATCTATGACTCAAACCTGGGTTTAAGCCGGGAACTGAAAAACCTGGCGAAACCTCTCGGCATTGCAGTCAACGGTGCCGGTCACATCCTGGTAGGCAATGATAAAAGGAAAAACGTGGAGGTTTACGATCCCGATAACGGCGCGTTGCTTGCCAGCTTTGGTGAAACCGAGCTCGAGACGCCAACCTCGATCATGCTGGACTCCGAGGAAAACGTCTACGTCACTGATACCGGCAGCAACACCATATATATTTATGACAACACGTATAAGTTGATCACCAATATAGGCGAGCCAGGCAAGGACCCACACCAGCTACGCTCACCTTCTCATGCGATCTTATCAGTAGATGAAAGCGAACTCTTCGTGCTGGACCGTCTCAACAATCGGATCCAAGTCTACGATCTTGCGGGAAACTGGTCGAGAAGTATCACTTTCGCCGGTACGGAAGGTGAAAACTGTAGCTGGTTCACCGGTGTATGCGAAATTCCGGGTGCACCGCCCTTCAGCCGTTTGCAGGCGATGGACTTTGATGCCGAAGGCAAACTCCATGTACTGGATATTTTCCATGCAGTTGTATTCATCATGGACCCACAAACCGGGGCATACATAAGTAGCTACGGTAGTTTTGGTCCCGAAGACGGGCAGCTCAAATCACCCACCAGTCTTATCATGGATGGGGGTCAGGTGCTGGTAACTGATGGCGGCAAAAATACGATCGAGGTGCTGGCGATTCCCTGAGTGGGACAATAGTGAAGAACATGAAGATGAATAAAAGATTCTTATTTAAGCTTCTCGGTTCAATAACTGCGATGTTTGTTATTCCAGGGCAGGCCTTTGCCGGAACCATGCTGCTGGACAGTTTCGTGGACCAAACACCGGCAACCATAAACCTTCCCGCCACCAATCTGCTGATGGCAACACTCAATACCAGTGCTGACAAGGGTGGAGACGATGCGACCGCAACCGCTGTAAACATTGGTGGTACAGTTGCGGCCTCTGATGTTTCAGAGGTTTGCGTTGATTACGCTACAGTACAAGTTTCCTGCACAACAATCGCAGGTTCTCTGACCAACATCTCCATTACCCTTGGTGGCAATCAGAAAGGAGGCGATCCGTTTGACTATCGTGTCACATTGAACCCTTCAGCTGGCGGCAAAACCATCCAACTGACGGTAGTCAGCATGTCTGCTGCGACCGCTACAGGCACTCCCGGAGTATCATTGCCTCAATCCACGGCCACGCCGAGTATCAGCGCAGCTTCAACACCTCCGGCCATCGACACTCCGACTTTCACATCGGTGCTCACAAATGGTGCAACCCTTAGTGGTAATATCACGGATCTTGGTACCAGCCCAGTAGCCAATCAACACGGTACCGTTTGGAACTACACGGGCAACCCCACTACTGCAGATAACGCATCTTTATTGGGTACTCCGTCATTGAACACCTTCACGGATGCACGCACCGGTATGCAAACAGCCGACCAGGTGTTTTTTAAAGCCTATGTGGAGCAAAGCGGAACTCCCTATTACACCGTTGATTCAAGCTTCTTTACCTACCCGGCCAATGATCCGAGCGGGCTGAATTTCAGCGGTACAGATCATGCCAATATCACCATTAACTGGACCAACTCTTCAGAAACCGGTGATGCGGGTGGTTCAATTGTAGTAGTGAGCGAAGTAGACAGCAGTTTCACGGCACCCTCGGACGGAACGGATTACACACCGGACGCCAGTTACCCGTTCAGTACCGCAACCCTTGGCGGCAACGATTACGTTGTTTACAAGGGTACAGGTACCAGTGTCACCATCACTGGCTTACCAGAAGAAACCCAATTCTGGGTTGCGATTTATTCCGCCTCAGGGCTTGGGAATTCGGGTGTTTCTGGAGTACGCTACAAATCGCCAACCGCGGCGACGGGTACCCAAACCACCAACACTGCGCCAGCAACACCAACCGTCGATTCACCTACGTTTAACACGGTCACCTCATCGTCGGCCATTCTGGGTGGCCGGGTAGTCAGCGTTGGTTCTCCAGCGGCTGACCAGCAGGGCACCGTCTGGAACCATACCGGTGGATTGCCCACAGAAAACCTCGCATATGAGGGTGGCACACCGGCAGACACCACCACTTTCGAGCATCTGCGTGACACGCCAGCGATGAACTCGGCAGACCAGGTGTTTTTCCGCGCCTTCGCCGAACAGAGTTCTGTCCAGTACTACTCCGGCGTTGTATCTTTTTACACGTATCCGGCCAATGATCCGACCGGACTGAACTTTACCGGTACGGACCATGCCAATATCACCATCAACTGGACCAATTCAACAGAGACCGGTGATGCGGCAGGAACGATAGTTGTAGTCAGCACCGCCGATGACGGGTTCACGGCTCCCGTGGATGGTACGGATTACACCCCGAACGCGGTGTATCCCTTTACCAGCCTTGGCGGTAATGACTATGTTGTTTACAAGGGCACGGGTAATTCCGTCACGATCAGTAATTTACCGGAATTGACCACCTTTTACGTGGCAATTTATTCTGCATCCGGTTTGGGTAGTTCGGGTGTTTCCGGGGTTCGTTACAAGACACCCACTGCTGCTACCGGTAATGAAACAACGACGGCCGCACCAGTCGTGCCAACTGTCGACTCGCCTACGTTCAATACAGTCACATCATCATCGGCTATTTTGGGTGGCCGGATAGTGAGTGTCGGATC
>JAOUCZ010000208.1 GCA_029859505.1 Lysobacterales bacterium
TTGTTTTGTTTTATACATTTCCGGCTGGTATGGTGCTGTACTGGACGACAAATAACCTGATTTCGGTCATAAAGGCGCTTTGGAAAAGGTATAAAGTAAGCAGGGTCTGAACGCATTTGATAGAGGTCTACGAGCATGTTAAGTCATAAACAGATTGAACAGTTTCAACGAGACGGCTTTCTGGTTGTCAGGGGGATGTATAACGCTGAAGAAATGAAAGACATCAGCCGCTGGACAGATGAGGTTGCGGGGTCGCCTGAAGTGCCGGGTCATTACATGATGTACTTTGAGGCGAGCAAGCAGGATGGTTCGCGCATCATTTCAAGAATCGAGGATTTTGTTTCATTTCACGAGGGTTTTTCCGAACTGATTACATGCCGGAGAATGCAACAGGCGGTCAGCGAACTTTTTGGAGAACCAGCGATACTGTTCAAGGATAAAATTAATTTCAAGCTGCCCGGAGGAGATGGCTTCAAGGAGCATCAGGACGTACAGGCAGGCTGGGACGATTATGGTAAGTTGCATATAACGGCGATGATTGCTATCGATGAGACCAATGCGGAAAATGGCAGCGTTGAGATGATTCCCGGCATGCACAAAAAGGGCTTGCTGGGTAAGATGTGGTCACCACTGACCGATTCTGACACATCCAATGCATCTTACCAACCGGTTCACTGTCAGCCGGGTGACGCGGTATTCTTTGATTCCTATGCACCGCATCGATCTCTTCCGAACACCACAGATGAGGCTCGCCGTGTTTTGTATATCACTTTCAATGGGCTAAGTGATGGTGATCAAAGGGCCCAGTATTATGCGGATAAACGCAAAAACTACCCACCGGATATCGAGAGAGACCCGGACAAAAATTACGCATTCAAGGTATGACTATGGATATTATTCAGGTACCGGTATCACCGGGTGAAGTATTGGACAAAATTACCATTCTGGAAATCAAATCAGAGCGGATCAGCGATGTTGGCAAGCTTGCCAATGTAAAGCGTGAACTGGAATTACTGCAGGCTTCCTGGCAGCAGTCGGTGAATGAGGATGAAACCGTTCGCCGTATCCACGACGAGCTAAAAACCATCAATGAAGCCCTGTGGGAAATCGAAGACGATATCCGCGATAAGGAGCGTGCCAGGGAGTTCGACCAGGTGTTTATTGATCTGGCTAGAAGTGTTTACGTGACCAATGATCAGCGTGCAAACGCGAAAAAAGAACTGAATGTTTACCTTGGTTCGGAAATTGTCGAAGAGAAGTCTTACCAGGACTATTCCTAAGACTGCATAAACTGATTCAGTTTGTCGATAACGTCCCTGGTTTCGATCAGGTCCATAACACCGGGAAACTCAATGCGCTGACCCCAGCGCAGTTCCTGTGGTTCCTTGTGTCTGAATTTTCGGGCGGCCTGGGTGTATTTATCAACACATAAATCAAGGCTGTTGTAAGGACCGGAACGCGCACTGGGCGTTGCTGCATAGAGTCCTATAACAGGTGTTTCGACGCAGGAGGCAAGGTGTGCGGGGCCGGAATCCGGTGATATCACAATAGTTGCCTGCTTTAACAAGGCAACAGACTGGCATATTGTGTCCTTGCCTATCAGGTTTTGCGGTTTGTTCTGCATGGCTGACTCAATATCCTGGCCGGTAGTTGCTTCCAGTTCGGACGGGCCTCCGGTGAGTACAACCCGCATACCCAGTTTGGATATCGCGTAATCGGCCACCTCCGCGTAGCGAGTGGCTTGCCAGTTTCGCAGCGGGTGGCTAGAACAGGGGCTTATCATCAGTATCGGAGGGCCGTGACCCAGTACCTGCCTTGCCCAATCGGTATCGTCATCAGAAATGGGCCAATTCCACACTGGTGGCCCCGGGGGAATACCGAGTGCATGGGCAAACGCCAGGAAGGCGTCAACCTGATGCACATGGCGTGGGGCTTCAACAGATTGGTTAATGAACCACTGATGCCGGTCGCGCCAGCGTGATCTATCCCAGCCGATCCGGGCAGGGGATTTGATCAATGCGCTCAGCAGGTTGGCACGGGCAGCGACTTGCATATGCAGCAGGAAATCGAACTTCCGGCCTTTCAGTGTTTTCCTGAGTTGGCGGATTGCAGCAAAACCACCTTTTTTGTCAAACACGATAAACTCGACTCCAGCCAGGCCGTTGAGAAGACGTGCTTCAAGTTTGCCGATAATCCAGGTGATCCTGGCCTCTGGCATATGTTTTTGAATGGTACGGACTACGGGTACAACGTGTGTCGCATCGCCGATGGCTGAAAGCCGCATAATACAGATGGAAATATCTGACACCCGGTACTCCTGGAAAGCAAAACAGAAACATTCAGAGCATTAGGAGGCATATTGCACCAGTCCCTGAATCAAAAGCAAATGTGTTAAGGAGGATAAGATGATGTTGGTAACAAACGATCTGACAGGTTCCGGCATTGTGCTTTAGAATAAGGTGCTTATGAAGCATGAAGTTCACAAAGAGAAATCATGGGCTGTCATCTATGATGCATGTCTAATAGATTTTCCAGGCCCGGACTTTTTCAGTGTTGATTACTGGCGTTCCAGGCAGGCATTAACGGGGGAGGCTGTTGGTCGTGGCAGTGCGTGGTTTGTCGAGATACCGGGGCCTGTCGTGCTACGGCACTACCTGCGTGGTGGCTGGGCGGCGAAATTCAGCCGGCAGAGTTATTTTTTTACCGGTATCACAAGGTCCAGACCTTTCAGGGAATACCGGGTGATGTCCGAATTGTTTGAGCTTGGTTTGCCAGTGCCCCGTCCGGTCGCTGCCCTATGCCAACACCATGGTGTCACTTCAAGCGGTGCAATAATGACCACCCGTATTGATTCCTCGAATACTCTTGCAGATAGTCTGAACGGTGATGAATTGGTTAAGGGTGTTTGGACAAGTCTGGGCAGGTGTATTCGCCGGTTTCACGAGGCAGGCCTCTGGCATGCGGACCTGAACGCCCGAAACATACTATTGGATGCCGAGCATCGGATTTTTTTAATTGATTTTGACCGGGCGCGTTTCAGCCCCGGCAAGCCTGTCAACGGAGAGGGTAATTTGAAACGCCTAAGGAGATCATTGACAAAGTTCTGGCCCGCCGGGGATGTATCGGCATTCCAGTCTGCCTGGGCTCAGCTGGAGGCGGCCTATGACAAATAATTACTCCCAGGACCTGTCCCTCAGGTTAATAAAATCCCGCCGATTGAATCTTATTGCAGCAACAAGCGAACTGATAAGACTGGATGTTGATGACCGTAAGCTTTTAAGTGAAGCCCTGGGTGTAGAAATTTCAGAATCCTGGCCACCTGATCTGTACGGTCCGCAAGCGATGAAGTTTGCACTCACTCAGCTGGGTGATATTTCTGAGCAAGGCTGGTCATTCTGGTATCTGCTGACCCCGGGAGATGCCGGAGATCTGATTGGAATTTGCGGATTCAAGGGTCGGCCGGATGAGGCCGGTTCAGTTGAGATCGGATACTCGATCCTGAGCAATTACCAGTGCCTGGGGTATGCCACAGAAGCGGTTGCAAGGCTGGTTGGCTGGGCGTTTTCTCACAACAACGTGAATGAGGTTTGCGCAGAAACCCTGCCGCATCTTATCCAGTCTATCCGGGTGCTTGAGAAGAATGGTTTTGTGTACACCGGCGCCGGATCAGAGACTGGAGTGATTCGTTATGCAATCACTCGCAGTAATCTTAATTAAATATTAATCGTCAAAAATTGCTTATTGCGAACCCGGGGTAAATATCGACGATTCGGCATTGACGTCCTGATCGCCAGTGCACAGCTGGTCAAGCCGTAATTCCGAGGTGTCACGCAATTGCAGGTAACGATAGCGGTATTTCAGAGCTTCTTCATCGCGCACCACGAAAAACTCGGGGTTTGTGTTGTAGCTGTCACAAAATGTAAGCAGGCGGGCTTTCATGTGTGAATAAAGCAACTCGTCATAGTGATTGATGTTAAGCGCTTCATCCCAATAGTCATTGACGTGATCCGCCCAGTCAAATGGCCGCTGCATTATCCAATGGTCATCTTTCCAGGCAAGTATGGCTGGCTTTCCCGGGATGACATTGTCTTCAAAGAGACTGCGGTAAAACAGGAAACCCTCGTAGTTTGCGACCAGGTCAGCATTTGAGTATGAACCGGTGGTCAATTGGCCGAATAAGGCTCGTTCGGTGTAAGCGGAATGCTCTGCGGCCTTGCTCTCATCACCCATTTTCACCCAGCGGCGAAAAAATTTTCGACCCTGCGACAGAAAGTGTCCCAGCTTATCGGTCCCCACCAGTACATTATTAATCTTTAGTGTTGGCCCGACTCCAAAAAGCCCGGCAACCCGTGTAGCGTAGAGCGGGTGTCCGCTGTATATAGAATCGTGTGGAGGCGTATCAAGGCGCTCTACCTCATCGGAAGCCATGGCAAACCGTTCCAGCTTATCTACCCAGTGCTTCCCGCCGATTTTGTAATAGATTCCATCGACCACTTTCATTTCGTCACGTTTGCCTTGCCAGCCTGTAATGGTGCTGGCAATCGCAAGTGTCACCTGCTGATTCAGTATCGAGGTGGAATCGCTAATCGGCTGAAGGCGGTTGTTGAACTGGTCAGTTTCGTATGCCCCGACGAGTGCCGGGGCGGAGATAAATAAGAACAGAACACTTAAGAACTTGATACCCATGGGGCTTTTAGAAACGCATGTTTAGATTAAGCAGCGAGTGGGTGCGGTTGCCGAACCCCGCTTCAAGGCTTAGATTGAACCTGTCATTGAATGCATAACCGGCGCCAACCGCATAATTCCAGCTATCCTTGGATTTCAATTCTATCTCGAATGGGACAGCGTTAAGACCGGGTATTCCAAGATCAAATACACCGCTGTGCTCTTCATCGGTATCCAGGTACATGCCGCCAACCCAAAACCGAAAGCCGTTTCTGAGCAGTCCAATACGAGGCTGAACAGAGGTTGAGTTGACCTTGGAGTCGAGATCGCCACTGGTGCTGGTTTTGGTGAAAGTAGTGGTGACAGAGGTGAACCATTTTTCCGAACCGTAAGCCAGTGTAAAACCGCCGCCCCAGACCGTTCCGTTAAAGGAAACCGGTAATGTGCCCAGGCCGATGCCGGGTGGCAGGCCCTGTATATCTGCCTCGCTGAAATCCACCAGGGTATCAATACTCACCCTGCCGACTATTCCAAAGACGTTCAGAAATGGCAGTATCCAGGCATCGGCCTGGATGTCGTAGTGCTTGACTTCGTTGGAAACCGCGATGTCTTCAGGGTTACCGATCGAGACACCGGGAAGGACGAACTTCAGATTCGTGATGTCGTAGTCCTGATCCATGGTGTAGAAGTCAAAACCGATACCCCATGGCCGGGGCAGATCCCTGTCACCCGCCATATCCTTAAGGAAAGGCAGGCCGGAATCTGCCATTGATGACAGGGGGAGCAGTGTTGCCAAGAGCAGAATAAGGCCTCGCATGTTTTTCTCCAGTTATTTTAAGCCGAACGCGATTATATCCTTTTGCCCGGGCTTTCGCTCAACTCGAAATGGGAAAATAGTGACTTTAGGCCTATTGATTTTTTTATCATTAGTATTAATATGATATATAAATGATATCAAGGAGTGGAACAATGATTAAAGAAATTCGAAAGACCTATGCCTCCGGATACCTGGCCCTGATAGTTTTGCCGATATTGTTTGTCGCTAATGGCTATATGTTTGTCAGGGCTCTCCAATCAATGGCGATCTCACTGCTACTCGTTTCGGTTCTAATCGCAATTGTGTTGCTTGTATGTTTTGCCGGCTTTTTCATGGTGCATCCGAACCAGGCCAGGGTGTTAACCCTGTTTGGTACTTACGTTGGTAGTGCGCGTGATACGGGTTTGCGCTGGGCCAATCCATTTTATGCCAAGAAAGCAGTGTCATTGCGCGTGCGTAATTTTGATTGCGACCCACTCAAGGTCAATGACAGTAGTGGTAATCCGATTGAAATTGCAGCGGTCGTTGTCTGGAAGGTTGTAGACTCAGCCGAGGCCAGCTTCGAAGTTGATGATTACATCAGTTTTGTCGAAATTCAGACAGAGGCCGCGCTTAGGAATTTGGCCACCAGTTATCCATACGAGTCACATTCCGAAGGCCAGATCGCCTTGCGGAGTGATCCGCAGGCGGTTGCCGAGCAACTCAAAATGGAGGTTCAGGATCGTCTTGAAAAAGCCGGCGTCCAAGTCATTGAAGCACGTATTTCTCACCTGGCATATGCACAGGAAATCGCCAGCGCCATGCTCAAGCGTCAGCAGGCGCAGGCTATTGTCGCGGCTCGCCGGACGATAGTGGACGGTGCCGTTGGTATGGTCAAGATGGCGTTGGATGAGCTAAGGGATCAGGATGTGATTGAGCTCGATGATGAGCGCAAGACAGCCATGGTCAGTAATTTGCTTGTGGTGCTCTGTGCGCAGGAGAATGCGCAACCGGTATTAAATACGGGCTCTCTTTACAACTAAAGACTGAATCTGATGGCTCAGAAAAAAGCTTTTCCGCTTCGCATCAACGAAGACATCTGGCTGGCGGTAAGACGCTGGTCAGATGACGAGTTACGGAGTGTAAATGGTCAGATTGAATATCTTCTCCGCGACGCCCTGCGCAAAGCAGGCCGTATACCCAAGGGGCCTCAGGAGAACAAAAGCTCAAACCAAGAAAATAGTTAGCCTAGT
>JAOUCZ010000209.1 GCA_029859505.1 Lysobacterales bacterium
CGGACTGATCGTGGTTTTTGGCTGGATCATGATTCCCTTACTGGCCATTCATAATTTCCTGGCCTGGTTCCAACTGACAAGCGCCAACTACATTGAACATTACGGTCTGTTGCGTGCGAAAGACTCAAGCGGCAGATATGAACGCTGTAAACCGCATCATTCCTGGAATGCCAATTACACTTTTAGCAACATCGTATTATTTCAACTGGAGCGGCATTCAGACCACCACGCCAATTCTTCACGACGTTATCAATGCCTGCGAAATTACAAGGATATCCCCGAGCTTCCCAACGGTTACTTCGGAACCTACCTGATCGCTTATATCCCGAGACTCTGGTACCGGGTGATGGACAAGCGTCTATTGTCTTTGCCACATATCAACGGAGATCTGAGCAAGGTTAATATCGACCCTGAAAAACGCGATTCAATCTACACAAAATTCGGCAAGGGACAGCCAAGCCCTTAACCGGCATTTACCTGAAAACGTCAAACATGTAGCTGTACTTGAGTACGACTTCACGACCCGTGGGCAAACCACCCACGCCTCTTTCGTCGAATTCATTGTAGACCAGGTACAAACCGGTATTCGCAGTGCGAAGCCAGGAAAACCGCAGGTTCGTACTCAAGGTCTCGCTGTCATCGTTGTATTGCATTAAAAGCTGCAAAAGGACTTTTGGTGTGAATGAGTAGGAGAGACGCAGGCGCGAAAGCGTGACAGAAAAATTCCCGCCTTCGACCGGCAAATCATAGTGGTTATAATTTACCGATAAACTGGAACTGAACTTGTCACCGACTCGGTAATCGATGTGGGGTGATGCCAGAAAGCGGTCTCCGCCAAACTTGTCACCGATGGTTAAGTGCATACCAAACGACAAATCCTGTGACTCATCCGTTGAGAAATTAAGCCCGACATCGGTTCCATAGTACGTACCCGGTTCAATCCACACATCGTCGATGATATCGAACCTTTCCGAAATTCCATCCCTGAAAACGTTGTAACCGGTATGGAACTCATAACCATTCTTCCATTCCCAATGCACATCCATATGCAAATAACCGGTTTCCACAAAATCATCAAAATCCCAGTAACGCCGATAACTATAGTGTGGGCGAATCTCGAGCAGACCCCACAGGTCATCGGGCCTGATACGCATCAAGCTGTTGATGGAAAACTTGTGATAGTCGTTACGCGACAAAAAACCGACTTCCGGATTGAAGTTGTTCTGCACCTGGGTGTACTCGATACCATGACTCCATTCGGGCGAATCATAATTCCCCTTGATTGAGTACGCGAAATCATCGTCATCAAGCCCCGGGGTATCCGTTTTCGAAAACCAGGCATTAATAAGCGTGAAATCGCCGATAGCAAGCCGTCCGTCTATTCCGTAAGTTCTGTTTTTATCGGCCGAATCCGGAAGAATGTAAGAACCATCACCGTTGCGTTCTACAAAAATTGCACCGAGCGATGATCGCTTACCCAATTCCTGATTAACCCGGGCAACCGTAAATGCGTTTTCTGGAGCGATACCCTCGACTCCCTCGGAGGACATGTAAAGAAATCCGACGTTGGTGTGTTCACCAATTTTTCCTGATACACGCGCACCACCATTGATGGGAATCACATCCCCATCTTCACCAATACCAATGCGCCGGCTAAAAAATAACTGTGCCTCGCCGCTGTTTCCCACGGTGAACTGCCCTGCGTTTTCAAGAAAGAACGGTCGTTTTTCCGGAAAAAACAGGTTGAACCGATCGAGGTTGACCTGTTGCTCATCCGCCTCTACCTGCGCGAAGTCCGTGTTATAGGTAAGGTCGAGTGTCAGGCTTGGTGTAATCGAGTACTTGATATCAACGCCAAACTCGGTGTCGGTATCGGTACCATCAATTTCCCCACCCTTTCTTGTCCTGACCAGGCCATAGGGGGTAATTTTCAGATTTCTGGTAGATGACGGTGTAATGCCTTCGACGGTACCGGCTTCCGACACACGGTTGAGGTTGTACTGTCTTGACAAAGGCGCCCAAAACGCGATCTCGTTGTTGCGACGAATATTTCTTTGAAAGTTGATACCCCAGACCTGGTTGTCGCCTTTTCCATAGCGCAGACTCTTGAACGGGATACGCATTTCGGCGCTCCATCCAATGTCAGAGATCTGGGCTTTGACACTCCAGCTTGCATCCCAGTTAATATTGAACCCGGTGCCACCAAACGCACCACTGGATGCTTCCTTGACCACCTGTGCGTCGTATTCCATACCCACAGGATTGGTACCAAATACAAAGCCGTTCTGCCGGTCCAGCATGCCATCGATAATGACACGAAAACTGTCCGATTCATTCAGGTTTCTGTCACGTCGGCCATCGGTGACAATTATGCCGTCCGGATCGTCATCATAGGCCACCATTCCGATGTACAGTGCCCCGTCCAGAAAGCCGATATAAACCTCGGTTTTTTGGGTGGCAGCCTGCCCTTCATTTGGCTGTACCTGCCAAAAGCCCGTTGCCGGAGTCAAACTCTGCCATGCGGGGTCGGCCAATACCTCTCCATCCAGTACCGGAGCGGTATCCAGCATCGAAGCATGCATCACCGGACGTGGTGAAGACGTGCCCTCCGCGGATGCGTTGCTGATGGCACAAATTGACAATACGCAGATCGCGAAACAGCCCCACCAGCTTCTACAAAATTTCACTAATGACACTGGCTTCATCCTTGAATTTATTATTCTTCGACATGGCCGGTCAATATCCCCAAATCCGGTTATTCAAAAACACATATTTACGAGGTATTTGGCGAGCAAACCCCTTGCTCGAATTATCTCATGTTTCAATAACACAGTGGTATATTAGAGAACCGTAATTATCAAATTTAACGCATATTTTGCATCACTCTAAACTCTGGAACTTACGCTGAAAGAAAATTGTATTTTTACATCGGCAGACGCTCAATTTAATTTATGCTTGTTACATCTTCGATAAGCACTTAATATCCGCGACCTGTCTCACTGATTGGCTGTAAACGTGCCTTCTATTGCATTTCAACCCGGTCAACGCTGGGTCAGTAATACTGAATCTGAGCTAGGCCTTGGCATCGTTCTTGAGGTCGCTCACCGTCGTGTTGAGATGAACTTCCCGGCAGCCGATGAAAAACGAGTCTATGCCATTGATAACGCACCATTGAGCCGTGTGCGTTATGAAGTCGGCCAGAAAATCAGCAACCTTGATGACCATGAATTACTGATTAGCGAAGTTGCAGAGCATAACGGTTGCCTGATCTACCTCGGCAGTGATGATGATGGACAGGTCATGATTGTTCCGGAACTGGAACTGAATAGCTTCGTACAGTTCAGTAACCCCCAGGATCGCTTATTTGCAGGTCAGATTGATAAGAACAAGGCATTCGAACTGCGTCTGGAAACGCTGCGCCATTACCGTCGCTTACAGCAAAGTCCGGTCTCGGGCCTGCTGGGAGCGCGCATCCAGCTATTGCCCCACCAATTATATATTGCCAATGAGATCGCCAGCCGTTATGCCCCCAGGGTTTTACTGGCAGACGAGGTCGGCCTGGGCAAAACCATTGAAGCGGGTCTGATCATTCACCAGCAGTTAATCACCGGTCGTGCAAGCCGGGTACTCATCGCGGTACCCGACAGCCTGATCCACCAATGGCTGGTAGAAATGTTGCGACGCTTCAATCTGTTTTTTACCATCGTCGATGAAGAACGGTGTCTCGCACTACTTGAATCGGGAACCGAAAACCCGTTTGAAAGTGCGCAACTGGTACTCTGCAGCCTCTCCTTCTTAAGTGAACAACAAAGCCGTCTGAAACAGGCAGAGGCGGCTGAGTGGGACCTGCTGGTCGTTGACGAAGCACATCACCTGGAATGGACCGAAGAGTCGGTAAGCCCCGCCTACCAGGCCATAGAAACTCTCTCACAAAGGGCCAGAGGCCTCTTGTTACTGACAGCCACACCGGAACAACTGGGTATCGAGGGTCATTTCGCCCGCTTGCGTCTGCTGGATCCGGCCCGCTATTTCAGCATGGAGAGCTTCCTTGATGAAGAGGCACGTTATGCGCCTGTGAACGAACTGGTGCAACGGTTATTGGCTGATGACGGTCTGAAGCAGTTTGCAAGCAAGCCGGTGCAAAAACAGCTGTCTGTCTTCCTCGGTAAACCGGCACTCACCGCATTAAATATCGAATTGGAAAGCAACGAATCAGACCCGGAAAATATCCTCACCAGGCTGATACGCGAGTTACTGGATCGTCACGGAACAGGAAGGGTGCTTTTTCGGAACACACGGGCCTCGGTTGAAGGATTTCCGCAACGCGAACTTCATCAGCACCTGTTACCAGAGTCTGCAGCACTGGACCCAGACACAGCGGCGGGCCCGGCTGAGCTCGAAGCCCGGTTGAAACCTGAACTGGGTATGGGCGAGCAATGGTTAAAACACGATGCCCGGGTCAATTGGCTGGTTGATTTTTTGGAACAGCAACGTGGCAAAAAGATCCTGGTAATCTGTGCCCGCGCTGAAACTGCACTGGAGCTGGAACAATACCTTAACCTGAAACAGGGCATCCACTCCGCGGTATTCCACGAAGGACTATCACTGATTGCCCGTGATCGCGCGGCCGCCTATTTTGCCGATGATGAACAGGGTGCGCAGGTACTCGTATGCTCTGAAATTGGTAGTGAAGGACGCAATTTTCAGTTTTCGAACCAGCTGGTATTATTTGACCTGCCACTCAACCCGGACCTGCTGGAACAGCGTATCGGCCGTCTCGACCGAATTGGTCAGCGGCACACGGTCTTAATTCATGTTCCGTTTTATCAAAATAGCGCACAACAGGTTCTGCTTCGTTGGTATCACGAGGGTATCAATGCCTTTGAATCTACCTGTGCGGTCGGCCAGACACTCTTTCTTGAGTTTGAGGAAGCACTGGAGAACTGCCTGTTGCAACCCGGTGACACCACCCGGGTTGATGATTTGATAAACCAGACACGCAAACGCTCTGAGGCCCTCATAAAGACATTACAACTAGGGCGCGACCGTCTGCTCGAATTGAACTCCTGCGACAATGAGCAGGCTGAGCGAATTATCGAGGACATGCATGGATACGAGCATCGACGTACTCTATCCAACTACATGGAAACGGTCTTTGACCAGTTCGGAGTAGACCAGGAGCACCATAGTGCCAACAGCGTCGTGTTGCGTCCGGGCGAGCACATGACCGAACACAGCTTTCCAGCACTTCCCGAAGAAGGACTCACTGCAACATTTCATCGTGACCAGGCCCTGGCACGTGAGGACTTTCATTACCTGACCTGGGAACACCCGATGGTTACAGGTGCCATGGATATGGTTTTAAGTGGTGACTTCGGCAACACGGCATTTTGTACCATGAAGCTGGCACCGCTCAAAGCAGGAGCCATTTTACTGGAAGCGATATTCACCACGGTTTGCCCTGCCCCTTCCGCCCTGCAACTGCATCGTTACCTTCCATTGACCACCACACGTATCGTAGTTGATATCAAGGGCAATGACCTGAGTGAGTTACTCACAGAAAAACACTTCAACAAGTTGGGGCAACGCGTCCGCTTGATAAGCGCGCAGGATTTTCTGCGTCACACACGTGCAAAAATTGTCTCCATGCTCAAGAAGGCGGAGCAACTCGCTGCCGATCAGGAACCATCGATTGTGGATGCCGCCAAGACCCACATGCAGAAACTTCAGCAAACCGAATTAAGACGCCTGCAGGCCCTTGCAGAGGTCAATCCGAATATACGCCAGGAGGAAATTGATTACCTGGTGGCGGAAACCAGCGAACTGGAACATCACCTGGATTCCACGCACCTCAAGCTCGAGGCGCTGCGGGTGGCCGTGATCACCGAATAGTCGATCATCGCAACCGTGTAGTCCATCCGCACCTTTGGTTGCTCACATCGTGAGCCATTCTCCCTCAAAGCCCCGTGTTGTACTGCCCCTTCAGTGCAAATACATGTTGCTGCCAGACTCTGTCAAAACGCGCCTGGTCTGAAACGGGGGCCTTGATGATATCCAGCGCCAGGCTCTTTTGAAGTTCCGTACTGCTGGTGTGGCTGAAAATATTCAAGGCAAAGGCGGACATATCCCGAACCATGAAATCAAAGATCTGCTCAAGCAAATCCTGTCCCGCCTCGAAGTGTGGTGCATTCTCGAGAATCAACTGACCATAGGCTATCAGGGTAAAGCACTCACCAAGCCCCAAAAGATAGTCGATATCCCTGGCCTGAGCCTCATCCGGACCCGCTTTGAGCAATAGACAGCGAAAGGCAGCAATCTGACCCTTGAACCGTTCAATATTGGGTGTCTCGACTGTCTCATAGGCGAGACTGTAGTCATGGAACAGAATTTTACCCAAACCCCTCGTCGGTCCCTGGTCAAACAGGAAGGTATCATCAGCGGTATCCACACATTTACCGATTTCGGGATACTCGGCCGACTCAAACAGGAAGTTTTTCATGAACTTCACAACCAGCGCCATATTCACGTGGGTGGTTCCCTCAAGCTTGGGCAGCATCCCGGCTTCATGGTTGGCAACCTCAAAAAAAGGCTCTTTCTCAAAGCCTTTGGCCGCAATGACTTCGTGTAATGACCTCACCACCTGCTCACCCTGGCTGGTTACCTTCATTTTGACTATCGGGTTATAAAGCAAATACCTTCGGTCCTCAGCCG
>JAOUCZ010000210.1 GCA_029859505.1 Lysobacterales bacterium
TCCGTGGATAGGGAATGACGTCACGAATATTAGACATCCCGGTTATATAAGTTATCAATCGCTCAAAGCCCAAGCCAAATCCGGCATGTGGTACCGTTCCGTATCGGCGCAGATCAACATACCAGCTATAGGTATCTGCATCCATGCCCTGGTCTTCCATGCGTCGTTGTAAAACATCGAGTCGTTCTTCACGTTGCGAACCGCCGATGATTTCACCAATTCCGGGCGCCAATACATCCATGGCTGCCACGGTTTTGCCGTCATCGCTCAAGCGCATATAAAACGCCTTGATCTCTGTAGGGTAGTTTTTAACTACAACAGGTGCGTTGAAATGTTTTTCAGTCAGATAGCGTTCGTGTTCGGTTTGCAGGTCAAGACCCCACTCTGGTTTGAATTCAAATTTTTGTCCAGATTTGATAAGAATGTCTATTGCGTCTACGTAATCCACGCGAACAAACGGGGCATCGATCAGTTTTTCCAACCGTTCAACTGCTGTTGGTTCTATTCGTTTTGCAAAGAATGCCATATCATCCGGACACTCATCCAGAACGGCTTTGAAAACGTATTTAAGAAAATCTTCTGCAAGATCCGCCAGATCATCCAGGTCAGCAAACGCGATTTCTGGTTCTATCATCCAGAATTCAGCCAGGTGACGCGAAGTATTGGAGTTCTCAGCACGGAATGTCGGGCCAAAGGTGTAAACATTTGATAGTGCCAGGCAGTAGCCTTCTACATTCAGCTGTCCGGAAACGGTGAGGAAAGTTTCGCGGCCAAAAAAGTCCTGCTCAAAATCAATGTCACCTTTTTCATCGCGAGGCAAGTTAGCAAGATCCAATGTGCTGACACGAAACATATCCCCGGCGCCTTCAGCGTCCGAGGCGGTGATAATTGGTGTATTAATCCAGAAATAACCGTTTTCATGAAAATAGCGATGGATGGCTTGCGCTGCAACGTGACGCACACGGGTAATCGCACTGAAGGTGTTTGTGCGTGGTCGCAAATGTGCTACCTCGCGCAAAAATTCGAAACTATGCTGTTTCGGTTGTATAGGGTAGGTGTCGGGGTCTTCAACCCAGCCTGCTACTTCGACGTCTGAAGCCTGAATCTCGAATTTCTGACCACGGCCCATGGATTCAACCAGTTCACCGGAACAAATGACGGCACAACCACTGGTGAGTTTTTGTATTTCCTCACTGTAGTTGGGAAGATCCGCTGGAGCGACGACCTGAATGGCGTCAAAACAGGATCCGTCATGGACGGATATAAAAGAGAATCCGGCTTTGGAATCCCTACGGGTACGTACCCAGCCCTGTACTTTGACCTTTGACCCTGTCGAAATTTCTCCGCCAAGTGCCTTCTTTATACTGACCGCTGACATAATATTATGGTTGATCTCTGCTTAAGTGGCCCAAGATAATAAATCACCCGGCGCGGTGCGCACAGTCTTTTAGAGCACTAAGCCGAAAATATAAACAATGGTACAAATATTATGAGCATTCAATTAACCGAAAACGCAGCACAACGGGTGAAACAGTTTCTTGATAAAGAGAATGGTGTGGCTTTGCGTCTTGGGGTCCGGAAAACCGGTTGTTCAGGTTGGGCTTATGAAGTGAGTATCGCATCAGGGTTTGAAAATGATGACCAGGTCTTTGAGGACAAGGGTATTAAAATCGTTGTTGATAACGAAAGCCTGCCTTACTTGCAGGGCTCAAGCATTGATTTCACGCAAAGTGGTCTGAACAGGACGTTTCAGTTTAACAACCCGAACGCTACCGATGAATGCGGCTGCGGTGAGAGCTTCACAATCTCCTGATCCCGGTCTGCCACAACAAATTATTATGATTGGTTGGGTGACAATCCTTGCCAGTCTTGATACCGCGCTGATATAATCCGCCGGCTCTGTTACTTGCAGAGAAATTTACCTTGCTTCACGCACCCAATGGTTGGGTTGACGGAGGCTTTGAAAGTTCCTGACTATATTGTTTTTAGCGATATGTGCGGGTCTTTAAAATCCACAGGGAGTTATCTATGCGTCATTATGAAATTTGTTTCCTGGTGCATCCAGACCAGAGCGAACAGGTTCCGGCCATGCTGGAACGCTATCGCAATATGATTGAAGAAAAGAAAGGCAGTATTCACCGCCTTGAAGACTGGGGCCGTCGTCAGCTGGCATATCCTATTGTCAAGTTGCATAAAGCTCATTACGTGTTAATGAATATTGAATGTGACAACGATACCCTTGCCGAACTGGAAGGTGCTTTCAAGTTCAATGACGCCGTATTGCGTCATCTTACTATTCGTAGGCAAGACGCCGTGGTCGAACAGTCCGAAATGCTCAAAGCAAAAGAAGAAAAGGACCGTTCCAGCCGTGAACACACAGATCGTCGTCGTGCATCCGCAGAAGCTAAGCCGGAAGCTGCAAAAGAAAGTGCCGACGAGAAGCCAGAAGCAGAAGCAGAAGCTGTTGCCGAAACCGTAGAGGTTGAAGAGGTAGCGGTCGTTGCTGAGCCTGTCGCGGAAGAAACTGAAACCAAAACTGAGGCGGGAGAATAATCATGGCACGTCAACAATTTCGTCGCAGAAAATTTTGCCGTTTTACGGCTGAGGGCGTTGTTGAGATCGATTACAAGGATCTCAATACGCTGAAACAATATGTTGGTGAGTCCGGTAAAATTGTGCCCAGTCGCATTACCGGTACGAAAGCCAAATATCAACGTCAGTTGGCTACGGCTGTAAAGCGGGCACGTTTCCTGTCTTTGCTTCCGTACACTGACAACCAATAGAAACCCGGGAGAGTAAACATGGATCTTATCCTGCTTGAAAAAGTACAAAACCTGGGTGACCTGGGCGACCTGGTTAAGGTAAAGGCCGGTTATGGCCGTAATTACCTGGTACCACAGGGCAAGGCAGCACCTGCAAATAAAGAAAATATTGCGCTTTTCGAATCTCGCAGAGCAGAGTTGGAAGCCGCGGCCAAAGACAAACTTGGACAGGCTGGCGCACGCCAGTTAAGTTTGGCAGACGTTGTGATTGAAATTACTGCCAACGCGAGTGAAGAAGGCAATCTGTATGGTTCCATTGGTCCGCGTGAAATTGCTGCGGCAGCTTCTGCCAACGGTCATGAAATCAGCAAGAGCGAAGTTATCATGGGTGAAGGCCCGATCAGAAATGTTGGTGAGTTTGACGTCATTGTGCAATTGCACACAGATGTTGAAGCCATCATCAAGGTCATCGTAAGTCCGGAATAATTTTCAACGGATAGTCATGGCAGATAGTCATGACAGTGATGCTCTGATATGCTGAACTGCGAATCATCAACAGGTGGTTCGCAGTTTTTTTTGTCCTCATATAAGTGATAAGAACCACACATGGCAGCACCCAAACCAGCAATCATTGAAGCATCAAAAGTACCACCTCACTCAATGGAAGCAGAGCAATCTGTATTGGGTGGACTTATGTTGAGCGCAAGCGCCTGGGATCAGGTTGCAGACAAAATAACCGAGACAGATTTTTACCGGGAAGATCATCGCTTAATTTTTCGGGCCGTCCATGATTTGCATGAATCCAGCAGGCCTTGCGACGCAGTGACAGTAAGCGAATGGTTTGAATCCCACGGAAAAATTGATCAGGTCGATGGCGGAAACTACATCTCCCAGCTCGCCAACAATACACCCAGTGCTGCCAATGTGGGCGCGTATGCAGATATTGTGCGTGAAAAGAGCATTTTAAGAAATCTCATTGACGTTGGTGCGACCATCACCACCAGTGCGTTTACCTCAGATGGCAGAGAAAGCAAAACCCTCCTGGAAGAAGCGGAACGGCTCGTTTTTGCGATTGCGGATAAGGGCAGTCGCGGGGGGGCCGGGTTTGTATCCGTGCAGGATAGCCTCAAAGAGGCCATGGCCAAAATTGAGGAACTGAATGCATTTGAAGGTGACATCACCGGTATTCCCACCGGTTACCAGGACTTTGATCGCCTTACAGCGGGTCTGCAGTCATCAGATTTAATCATCGTTGCAGGTCGTCCCGCTATGGGTAAAACAACATTCGCGATGAATATTGCCGAGCACGCAGCCATTAAGCATGGTAAATCGGTGGCCGTATTCAGTATGGAAATGGCTTCACTGCAGCTGGTGATGCGTATGTTCTCATCGGTCGGTCAAATTGATCAAACCCGTATCCGTACAGGTACCCTGGATGATATGGATTGGCCCAAACTAACCTCGGCCATGAACCTGCTTCACAAGAGTAAAATATTTATTGATGACACACCGGCATTGTCGCCGGCTGAACTACGTGCCAGGGCGCGCAGGTTGAAACGTGAGCACGACATAGACCTGATTGTGGTGGATTATCTTCAGTTGATGTCGGTACCCGATAACAAGGAGAACCGAGCGACTGAAATTGCAGAAATTTCACGCTCACTGAAAACCATTGCCAAGGAATTGAATGTTCCAGTTGTTGCATTATCGCAGCTGAACCGGGCACTCGAACAACGACCGAACAAGCGACCACTAATGGCTGATCTCAGGGAATCCGGTGCCATTGAGCAGGACGCTGATCTTATTGTGTTTATTTACCGGGATGAGGTTTATAACCCGGAAACCAGTGAGAAGGGTAAAGCTGAAGTTATCATCGGTAAGCACCGAAACGGCTCTACCGGAACGGTTCATCTTGCTTTTCAGGGGCCCTGGTTGCGGTTCGTTAACCTGGCACCTGAAAGCGCATATCAATACGATCAGCACTAGCACGTTTTTACCCGCTTACTAGTCTTCTTCAGTTAGTTCGTATTTGCGTAAGTAGCCACGCAACTGGTGGTATGTCATACCGAGAAACTCGGCGGTCTTTTTCTGATTAAACCGGCAATGCTCCATGGCGTTTTTAATCCGGCGTTTTTCCTCTTCCTGTATTTCCTGCTTAAAATCATAAGGCTCATCAGGTAACGCCGGTGTTGCCGGTTCATCACTGGCGGAATGTGTGCCCGGTCGCCAGGGTGACTCAAAAGGATCAAAGACGATACCAATGATAGCTTGGCTGTCGTCCTGGCATGTATAAACAGCCCGTTCAACGACGTTCTTAAGTTCGCGGACATTGCCCGGCCAGGCGTAAGTTGAGAGTTCTTTTCGAGCCTGTTCACTGAAGCCGTTGAATACATCCTTGCCCAGTTCTCCAGCCATCTTGACAGCGAAATGATTCGCCAATGTCATGATATCTCCCGGGCGTTCTCTTAAAGGTGGAAGTGTTATGACGTCAAAAGCCAGGCGGTCAAGAAGATCGGCACGAAATTTCCCCTCTGCAGCGAGAGCCGGAAGGTCTTCATTGGTTGCGCCGATAATGCGTACATTGGTGCGAATGGTTTCACTGCCTCCAACGCGTTCAAACTCGCCATATTCGATGACACGCAGAATTTTTTCCTGAACACCGGAAGAGGTGCTGGAGAGTTCGTCCAGAAACAGGCTGCCCTGATTTGCCAATTCAAATCGCCCCAGTCTGCGCTTGGCGGCACCTGTAAATGAGCCGGCTTCATGTCCAAAAAGTTCGGTTTCCAGTAGCGATTCTGCGAGTGCCGCGCAATTCATTTTGACAAAGGGGTAATCCCACCGCCCGGACAGAAAATGAATTCGGGCTGCTATCAGTTCCTTGCCTGTGCCGCGTTCTCCAATCACCAGTACCGGCCGGTTCAATGGTGCAACACGGGAAACGTGTTCAAGAACTTCCAGAAACGCCCTCGACTCACCGATTAATTGTTGATCCTGCGGTTTACGCATAGCTTCAATCTCTGCCTGATGTGAGAACTGACCGGTGCTCATTGTAAATAATCTCTCTATTATTGTCTCTGGGCTGGAGGTAATGGGTCTGATCTGCTACAAGAGCAGTGTAAAAAAGGAAACCAGCGTGGCAAAAGCAAAAACATCTTTTTACTGCACAGCGTGCGGAAGCGAACTTTCCAAGTGGGCCGGGCAGTGCCCTGACTGCAAAGCCTGGAATACTGTGGAAGAATTCCGCCAGGCTGCAGTTCCAGGTGTTTCACGCAAGAGTGGATACACCGGAACCACCAATCAGCAGGTAACTGAGCTGGCAGAAGTTTCCGATCAGAAAATTGCGCGGATCGATATCGGAATCAATGAACTCGACCGGGTGCTGGGTGGCGGAATAGTACCGGGCTCTGTGGTCCTGATAGGCGGTGATCCGGGTATTGGAAAATCGACACTATTGCTGCAGGTACTGGCAGGGCTGATGGGGCAACTCAAGTGCTTGTATGTAAGTGGTGAAGAATCCTTACAGCAGATCAATATGCGAGCCAAACGACTTGGCCTGGATGTTGGAGCCTTACGTTGCCTGACCGAGACCAGCGTTGAGCAGATTCTGAATGTTGCTCAAAATGAAACGCCGGGCCTGATTGTCGTAGACTCAATCCAGACATTGCACTCAGAGCAGGTAGATTCGGCACCGGGATCCGTGTCACAGGTCAGGGAATCCGCAGCGGGACTGGTTCGTTATGCGAAGCAGATGAATTGCGCCATGGTGTTAATTGGTCATGTCACCAAGGATGGCGCACTGGCCGGGCCGCGTATTCTTGAGCACATGGTAGATGCGGTGTTGTACTTTCAAAGTGACGAAGGTAGCCGCTATCGCGTGATCCGCGCTTTCAAG
>JAOUCZ010000032.1 GCA_029859505.1 Lysobacterales bacterium
ACGGTATTTTTTCCGGACCCGCCGAACATACCGCAAAGTTAAAATTTACACCGGAAATGTCGCGCTGGATTGCTGAAGAGCAATGGCACCCGGATCAGAAAGGCTCGTATGATAATGAAGGCGCATGGGTGCTGGAACTGCCATTCAGCAGCGCCCGTGAGTTAGTCATGGATATCCTAAGATACGGCGCCGAAGTAGAGGTGGTCTCACCAGATTTTCTACGTGATGCAGTCGCCGAATCAGCCCGCAAAGCCGCCTCAATTTACACCTGACTCGGTTATGTTCAGGACAAGGTGAGACCAGAAATTGTTCGAGAGAGTGCCCTGAGGTTTGAACGGTGCGATCGTATCAATTTTGCACGGCTCGTGGGGTGGGTAACTTGCAAGGTGAGACGGGGTACTCGTCGAGAGGGCGGCCTGGGCCGTTACCCACGCGCTCATCCAGAGTTCAACCTTCACTGAAACTGCAATCCCCCAGCTTCAGCAACCGCCGTGCGCATCTACCAGAATCCAATATTGTCTGAATATCCACAAAGCCGAGGAGGTGTGGCCTCTTGTTGCAGGACCGTGCGAGACAGGAAGTCGAGAACGCGCCCCCATGGATGGGTTCACGGCATGTCCTGAAACAAGAGGCCACGCCACCTTGGCGACCGGGCAGATAATGAGTCATTGTCCAGCCCTTCTCATGAATTGAGAACCACTTATGTTCTCCTGTGTTTCAAGCAAAAGGAGCACACAATGCAACGGGTACTTTTTCAGCAAACGGGCGACACTCAGATTCAATCACAGGCGACTCGAATACTACCTGGTCATGGCACGGGAGTTCAGGAGCAGGCCGTCAACGATGATGTCTATGATGACGAAGCATCACCGGTTTGGCTGGTGTTTACCGTGCTCGGAAACGTAATTGGGGGAGCGCTGTTGCTTTCAGGAATGTTTGTCCTGCCGCATGTTCTGGCAGAGGTTCTCGGTTAAAACCACCGTGGGTGTCCGCGGCCAGGCTTACCTCTCCTGCCTGTCCGCGGTTTTTTAAACGTGTTTGCCGCCGGTCCAGCCGCCTCGGGATAGTACATCTTCGCCCATCTCGCGCGGGGAACTTTCAAGGTCCGTGGCCATCGAGTCATTCCAACGGTTAAGAAAACCGTAAAGACAAACCGCACCAAGTATCTGGACGATCTGATCCTCCGACCAATGTTCCCGCATGCGCGAGAATAATTCGGCATCGACCGCGTTTGGAACCGAGCCTGCGGCCATTGCAAAGTCCAGCGCCACCCGCTCGGCGTCGGTGTAGTGCGGGCTTGTCTGGTATTCCCAGATCTCGTCCAGTTTTTCCCTGGGAACATCGTGGATTTCAGCCGCAACAAGTGAATGGGCCTCGCAATACTGGCAACCCGCAGCACGGCTTGAGAAATGCGCAATTAGACGCATCAGGCCGAGGTCGACTGCGCCTTCAGGATCCATCACACCTTTGGTTAGCTCACCGAAACCCTTCACCATTTTGGGCCGCCGTTGCATGGTTAGCAGGCTATTGGGAACGAAGCCCAGTATCTTTTCGAATATTTCGAAATCATCCCGAAGCTCAGGGGTGGTTTCCGGCGGTAATGGTTTCATATGTGCCATGCTTTTATCTCACACTGTTGTTTTTCAGTGGTTCAGTCGGTTTATGCTGCTTCGCTGGCCTTATCGACTGCCTTAACCGGGCCATTAACAATGGCATCACGGGTAGCCTGCACAATAAGCTCCACTCCCTCGCTGGTGATATCAAACGGAGGTGTAAAACGCAATGCATTGGTTCCGCCATGAATCACGTTGATTCCGTGCTTACGCATGTACTCTTCGGAAGAATTGGCACCGAAATTCTTGAAACGAACGGGGTCCAGCTCGGCACTGGCCAGAAGCCCGGTGCCCTGTACACAGGTAATGCTGCCACCGAGTTCGTTTTTTAATGCGGTTAATTTTTCAACCAGTTCGCGACCACGGTCCTGGATGTTCTGTCGTAATTCAGGCGTGATGCTGTTCAAGACTGCGACGGCGATGTCCAGTGCTCTTGGGTTAGTTGTCATGGTGTTGCCATAAACACCGGCGCGATAAATTTGTGATGCTGCAGGGCTCAGGGCGAGCACTGAAAGCGGATATTGACCGCCATTCATTGCCTTGGAATAGGTTTCCATATCCGGCACGTCGAGGCTCTCAAAACCGGGGTAATCACAGATGGACAATACACCATGGGCACGCAAACCGGCCTGGATAGAATCGACAAGGAGTAATGCGCCATGTTCCCTGGTCAATTCCCTGGCACGGGCGTAAAACTCGGGCGTAATAGACTGGCCCGGATTGCCTTCACCCATGACGGGCTCCATAAAGAAGGACTCTATAAATAACTGGTGCTTTTCCGCGTACTCAAATACCTGCTCAAGCTGGTCGATGTTGTTTGGTTCAACCGTTAACAGGTTATCGTAATCACGGAAGCTGGCAAGGTACTTGCAACAGGCAGTACGTGTGGAATCGGAAAAACGGGCAGGCCGGTCGGTGCGTCCGTGAAAAGAGCTCTTCAGACTGAGTATGCGAATAGGTTTGCTGGCATGCCTTCCACCCGGATCAGTCATGTTGCGGGCATTGATGTCTGAAATTCGCGCAGCCAGTGTGACCGCTTCCGAGCCACTGTTAAGGCAAAAGAACCGCTCAAATGGGCAGTTGCCACGGGTATGTCCTATTTCCTTGCGCAGCGCATCGATCAGGCGTTTTTGGCTGAAAGACGGGGTCATGACATTGGCCATCACATGTGGTTTGTTCATTGCCTCGAGAGCGCTCTCGGGCGCATGGCCAAAACCGAGCATACCGTAACCGCCGCATTCAAACAGCACGGCACCTCGTGAGGACACGACCCATGGACCCGAGCCTCCCAGTGCCACGTAAGGATTGATCGCATCTACCGGGTAAAAATTGACGAAACCCTCTTGCACTGCGGCCACCAGTTCATCTTCCGGCAGCATCATCAGTTCCGGCATTTCCTCCAGTAAAGCAAGGAAATCGCGGTAAGCTGCATCGACGGCTTCGGCAAGCCGTTCATCCGTTTGTGCAAATCTCAGAACGGTCTCATCATCCAGACCATGGGTTTGAACCGTCCCGCCATGGGCACGCATTGCATTGAGTTTTTCAAGCATTTTCATTGAATGAATTCCTTAATTCCGGAGTCAAAAAATCGATTCGTGCAAGAATATCACACCGCCTGTTGGGCCGTAACCCCCGCCCGGGCAAACTCTTTGATTCGTGTTTGAGGGGGAAAATAGAAAGGCATATAAAACAGCAGGCTAGGGCCTGTTGTTGTGGTTTTTCAACGCCCATTCAACGTGCTCCCGAACCATTTCAGATCCGTATTTCAAACGGCTTTCAAGTGCATCGATAACCGCATCAGAAGTTGGCGCATTTCCCAGGGCGACGCTGATATTGCGTAACCAACAATCAAAACCGATACGGCGTATCGCGCTGCCCTCGGTGCGTTGCAGGAATTGTTCCTCACTCCATTGGAAAAGTTCGATCAATTGCGGCGCATCCAGCCCCTGACGCGGCTCAAAATCCTTCTCCTGAGTAGGCTGGGCGAAGCGGTTCCATGGGCATACCAACTGGCAATCGTCACAGCCATAAATACGATTTCCCATCAGGGGCCGAAGCTCTTCAGGAATACTTTCACGCAGCTCAATGGTCAGGTATGAAATGCAACGCCTGGCGTCTACGGTGAAAGGGGCAACGATGGCTTTGGTCGGGCAAATATCGATACAGCGTGTGCACTCGCCGCAATGTTCAGATGCTGGTTGATCAACCGACAAGGGTAAATCGGTATAGATTTCACCGAGGAAAAACCAGCTGCCTGCCTGCTGATTAATCAGGTTGGAATGTTTGCCTATCCACCCCAGTCCGGCTTTTTCGGCCAGTGCCTTTTCAAGTACCGGCGCGGAGTCGACGAACACACGGTAACCGAAAGGGCCGCTGTGCTCCTCAATCTTGTCCGCCAGTTTTTGTAGGCGCTTACGCATCAATTTATGGTAATCACGCCCCAGGGCGTAGCGGGACACCACTCCCACGGTGGGTTCGGTAAGCAAGCTTTCAATATCAGCTGCAGTTTCAGGCAGGTAGTCCATACGGGCGGATATGACCCGCAGCGTGCCGGGCTCCAGTTCCTGCGGTCTGCTGCGGCGTGTACCGTGGCGCTGCATATAATGCATCTCGCCATGAAATCCTTTTGACAACCAGTTATTCAGGTGGATCTCGTGCTCGGCAAGGTTGATATCGCTGAAACCCAGTTGTTGGAAACCCAGTTCCCGGCCCCAGGTACGAATGTGCCCGGCAAGGTCATCCATGTCGGCTGCAAGCTTTTGCCCTTCATCGCTGTTTTTAGGTTCTGTGGGGAGGTTCACCGAGCGTTTCACCGTTATAATGGGGCCATGTCCAATATCAGTCACAAATTGTATACCGCCGAGCAGGTTCGTGGGATCGATTATGCAGCGATTCATGCATTTGACATCGCAGGTTACAAGCTGATGTGCCGTGCAGGACGTGCGGTGGTTGATGTTGCAACTGAAAGTTTTCCAGACACCCGGCGCTGGTTAATCATGTGCGGTCCCGGCAATAACGGCGGTGACGGTTACGTGGTGGCAAGGCTGGCTGTTGAAGCGGGTATCGATGTTACAGTTTGCTCATTGGTCGATCCCCGACAACTCAAGGGGGACGCGGCCATCGCGTACTCGGACTGGCAAGCAGGTGGTGGTGAAGTCGCCAACTGGCCATTGCCTGTAAATAACACATATGATCTTGCACTGGATGCCCTGCTGGGTACAGGTATTGATCGAGAAGTGCGTGGTGAATTTCGCGGAGCCATCGCTTTCCTGAATCAACTGACCTGTCCCAAACTGGCGATCGACATCCCGTCGGGACTGAATGCAGATACGGGTTGTGTCATGGGTTGCGCTGTCAGGGCCCACAATACGGTGACTTTTGTGGGGCGAAAGCGTGGTATGTATACGGCCGATGGGCCCGATCACTGTGGTCTGATCAGCTTTGATGGCCTGGCAATACCTGCTGAAGCTGCAACTGAACAATCTGAGAGTGCCGGTAAGCTGTTGACGATGGAAAGTCTGCCCGAAACGTTGAAAAGACGGGTGCGCAACTCACATAAGGGCAGCTTTGGCCATGTACTTGCCGTCGGTGGTATTTCGGGTATGAGCGGCGCCATCCGTTTATGTGGTGAAGCAGCACTGCGAAGCGGTGCGGGCAGGGTGACGCTGGCAACCGATCCGGCGCACGCCGGTATGATCAACCTGGGCCGTCCAGAGTTAATGGTCAAGGCCATTGGTGGAGAGGTTGAACTGCTCACAGTTCTTGCCAGGGATTTCGTATTGGCTGTCGGGCCCGGTCTGGGTGAAACCGATTGGTCCGGTTCACTGTTTAAAATCTGTATTGAATCCGATGCGGCACTGGTTGTTGATGCAGATGGTTTGAATTTACTGGCACAACAGTCGTTGGACGAGCCCATATATCGTGACCATTGGATACTTACGCCGCACCCCGCGGAGGCGGCGCGCTTGCTCAATTGTAAGGTGGCGGATATTCAGCGCGATCGCGTTAGTGCAGCAAAGGCGATCGCTAAGCGCTACGGTGCCTGTGTGGTCTTGAAAGGTTGCGGAACGGTTGTGGCTGATGTTTCAGGTGAATATGCCATATGCCCGGCTGGCAACCCGGGTATGGCCACTGCAGGCAGCGGTGATGTGTTAACTGGAGTTATCGCCGCGCTGCTGGGTCAGGTCCTTTCCTGCTATGATGCGGCCTGTATAGGCGCGCTGGTGCACGCACAGGCCGGTGACCGTGCGGCAGCCGGGTTGAGTGAAACGGGCATGATTGCGGGCGATATCATTGATGCCTTGCCCGGTGTGTGGAAGGCGGCGGGTCTGTGAACAAATCTGTAACCGAAGCCGTCAGGGGTGAAATAGGTTTCCCCAATGAGCAGGATGTTGAAAGTTTCGCGAATAAATTTGCGCGTTTTTTGCCACGACCACTGGTCATCTGGCTGGAGGGTGACCTTGGTGCGGGTAAAACAACTTTTGCCAGGAGTTTGATCCATGCCCTTGGTTACGAGGGCAGGGTAAAGAGCCCAACCTACGGATTGCTTGAACATTACCAGCTCGATTCATTACAGGTACTGCACATGGACCTGTACCGCATCAGTGATCCGGGTGAGCTAGAGTTTCTGGGCATTGAAGACCTACTGGACGACCAAACCATCCTGCTGGTCGAGTGGCCGGACAAAGGCGGTTCATGGTTGCCTGAACCGGACTTTATCTTCAGATTTGCCTATGCAGGTGAAGGTCGTGAACTCCACTGGATTGCCCGTACGCAGCGCGTGGAATCATTTGCATTGACGCTGCTGGACACCTAATTACCTTCCTTAGCTAGTTTCTATATCTTCCGGTTTTTTATCAGAAACTATTGCTTTTTCACGAAAAGCAATTCATCATTATATTTACGACAAGGAGGTTTAATCGTGAGGTTTGGGGACCAGTGCACACGCGTTTATTAATTGCAGTCTTACTTTTTCTCGGCTCAATGCAGGCTTTTGCTGCTGAGGTGAGTGGCTTTCGTGTCTGGGCGGATCCCGTTAAAACCCGCGCTGTTCTTGATCTTGACCGCAAAACGGCCTACAAGCTTTTTACCCTGCAAGACCCGCATCGTGTGGTGGTTGATTTACAAGGCACGTCGATTGAAATCCCGGTCGAACTGGATAAAGAACACGCCGGTATCATTTCAAGTGTCCGCTATGGTCAGCCGGATAAAAAGACCCTGCGTGTGGTTTTTGACCTCACCGACAGTGTCGAATTAAAAAGTTTCCTGCTGGAACCCACCGCACAATACAGTCATCGACTGGTGATCGATCTGTACTCCAGATCAAATCGCCAGGCGCCTACCATGGTCAAACATGTCGCGGATATCAGCAAACCCGACCGGGACGTGGTGATTGCCATCGATGCCGGTCATGGGGGCGAAGACCCGGGTGCGATAGGTAAGAAAAAGACCCAGGAAAAACATGTTGTTCTGCAGATCGCACGGCGACTTAAAAAGGCCATTGATGCCGAGCCTGGTATGAAGGCCATTTTGACCCGTGACGGAGATTACTATATTCCATTGCGCGGTCGTTACGAGAAAGCCCGCAAGGCGCGCTCCGATCTGTTTGTATCCATTCACGCCGATGCGTTTACCAAGCGCAGTGTGCGCGGGAGTTCGGTGTTTGTCCTGTCCCCGAGGGGGGCGAGTAGTGAATTTGCACGTCTTCTGGCCGATAGTGAAAATGCTTCTGACCTGGTGGGTGGTGTCACGCTGAACGACAAGGACGACATGCTGGCGTCGGTGTTGCTCGATCTGTCTCAGAGCGCTACACGGGAAGCCAGTAATAAAGTGGCCAATGACATTTTGGGATCGATGAAGCGCACCGGAACCGTACATAAGCCGCATGTGGGTCGCGCCAATTTCATGGTACTTAAATCACCCGATGTACCGTCTGTGTTGATCGAGACGGCTTTCATCAGCAATCCCGGTGAAGAGAAACGTCTGACCGAGAAAGAGTTTCAGCAGCGTATGGCCAGAACCATCACCCGCGGAATTAAGGATTATTTCTACTCCAGTCCGCCTCCAGGCACCTGGATCGCAGCAAACCGTGATGGTCAGAAATATATTGTCGCCCGTGGTGATACGCTCGGTGGCATTGCGAGCCGTTACAGTGTTAGCCTGAACCGTCTCCGCACGGCGAATAATATACGTGGTGACGTGATCCACGTGGGTCGTGAGTTGGTTATTCCTACCAGTTAAATTAAATAAGTTTCTCTAAACAATTAATCTCTAAACAATTAATAAGAGCATAGAGGTTTCCGCTTTCGCGGGAATGACGGTGCCACTGGTCAAGTTCATTCAATATTTCATTTTCGCAACGTCATCCCTGCGGAAGCGGGGACCACTTCCAGAATGATTGCACTATCAGCCAAAACCTCTCCGGAAATAGTCATGCAACAAGCAGGAACTGCAACTCCTTTGCAACTAACTATTGAAGCTTGCACGGAAAACGGCTAAAACGGTGCGCATGCCTATACATCAGTTACCAGACCTCCTGATCAATCAAATCGCTGCCGGGGAAGTGGTTGAGCGGCCCTCATCCGTGGTCAAGGAATTGATTGAGAACAGCCTTGATGCCGGCGCGCAGTCCATTCAGGTTGTGCTGGAACAGGGTGGCAAACGCCTGGTGCGTGTGATCGATGATGGCTGCGGTATTCCGCTTGATGAGTTGCCACTGGCGCTGGCCCGTCATGCGACCAGCAAAATCAACTCCTTGCTGGAGTTGGAGGAGGTCGCCACCATGGGCTTCAGAGGTGAAGCATTGCCCAGTATGTCGGCGGTCAGCAGGATGGCCATTACTTCCCGGGTCGCGGGTGAGGAACATGCGTGGCAGGTCAAAGCGGCTAACGGTGAGATTGAAGAAGCAGTACCCGCAGCGGGAGGAGACGGCACACAGGTTGAGTTACGTGACCTGTTTTATAACGTTCCTGCACGCAGGAAGTTTATGCGAACTGACCAGACCGAGTTCAAGCATGTGGACGAATTGTTGAAACGATTCGCACTCGCGCGTCCGGATGTCGGGTTTCAGTTACAGCATAACAATCGTATGGTGCGACAGTTCCTTCCGGTGCGCACGGATGACGAAATGCTGGCCAGGCTGGAATCGGTGGTAGATGCAGAATTTGTAGAACACGCCTTGCCTGTTGATGAGCAACGCGGTTCGTTTGGGTTGCGTGGATGGGTGGCCGAGCCCCGTTACAACCGTCCGCAGGCGGACCGGCAGTTCTTTTTTGTTAATGGCAGGGTTATAAGAGACCGGCTGGTGGCCCATGCTATCCGGCAGAGCTTTCGGGACGTGCTATTTCACGGTCGTCACCCCGCGTTTGTATTGTTCCTGGAGCTGCCCTATACGGGTGTGGATGTGAATGTCCACCCCCAGAAACACGAAGTACGTTTCAGGGATTCCCGTGCAGTTCACAATTTCATTTTTTCCACCCTCAGCCATAGCCTGGCCAGTGCGGGTGTCGGCAGTGGTGCAATGCGGCCTGGTGCCGGGGTGCAAGACCCTGCTTATGATGCCCAAACCGTTGATCAATCCGGTAACTGGGGCGCACAACAGCCGGCTATGCCGATCAACGTGGCGGAGCAGTTGCAGAGCTATGCACAGCTGGTTTCCTCTCCTCACGGGGCCAGGGGAGGTTCCGGCAGTGTAGATGAAAGCTTGGCAGGGCATGAAGATGGAGAAGTCCCGCCCCTGGGTTTCGCGCTGGCACAACTGCATGGTGTCTATATCCTCGCGCAGAACCAGCATGGCCTTGTACTGGTGGATATGCATGCAGCACATGAACGCATCACCTATGAACGGCTCAAGACGGGACTGGCTGAGGATGGCATTCGCTGTCAGAACCTGCTGGTACCGGTAACCGTTCATGTCAGTGAGCGGGAAGCTGACATGGTGGAAGAACACTCGCAGAGTCTTGATTCGCTTGGCATTGGTTGTGACCGTTCAGGACCACAAACAGTGGTTGTCCGAAAACTGCCTACTCTCTTGCAACAGGCCGACATGACCCGCTTGCTCCAGGATGTGCTTTCAGAGTTGGTTTCAGATGGCAAAAGCCTGAAAATTGAATCAGAAATGGACGAGGTGCTTTCGTCGATGGCGTGTCATGGTTCGGTACGGGCCAATCGCCTGCTTAATATTGCAGAAATGAACGCCCTGTTGCGCGATATGGAAAGAACGGAGAGATCTGCGCAGTGTAATCATGGCAGGCCTACCTGGGTGCAATTGGACATGCAAAACCTGGATCGCCTTTTTCTGCGCGGGCGTTAATATCGTGTCTA
The DNA here is from genome assembly GCA_029859505.1 of Lysobacterales bacterium. Taxonomy (GTDB): domain Bacteria; phylum Pseudomonadota; class Gammaproteobacteria; order Xanthomonadales; family SZUA-36; genus SZUA-36. The sequence goes on from JAOUCZ010000032.1 coordinate 9,936, forward strand.
AAATAAAACTACCGCCCGCTGTCTTCCTGATGGGCCCTACGGCTTCAGGAAAAACCGGCTTAGCGGTTGAGTTATGCAAGCGCTTTCCACTTGAAATTATCAGTGTAGATTCGGCTTTGGTATACCGGGGAATGGATATCGGTACCGCAAAACCTGATCCAGAGACCCTGAAGCGGGCACCGCATCGGCTAATTGACATAAGGGACCCCTCGGAAAGCTACTCAGCGGCGGAGTTTCGTGAAGATGCCCTGCGGGAAATGAAGTCAATAACTGATGCAGGAAGAGTTCCCCTGCTGGTGGGCGGAACCATGCTTTACTTCCGGGCGCTCGAGCAGGGTCTTTCAGAACTGCCTGCCGCCGATAAGGAAGTTCGCAGGCAATTGGAGCAACAGGCTGCAGAGATAGGCTGGGCTGCCATGCATGAGATTCTGAGGGAAAAGGATCCGCAGGCCGCATCACGTATCCATCCAAATGACCCGCAAAGGCTTCAACGGGCATTGGAAGTGATTGCCATCAGTGGTCGCAGCATGACCGAACTCTATGAACAAACACCGGAATATTCATTGGATTATCGGCTTCACAAGATAATTGTTTCACCGGAGCCACGCAGTATTTTGCATCAACGAATCGAGCAACGCTTTGACATAATGATAGAAGCCGGGTTTATCGATGAAATAACAAAGTTGTTTTCACGGTCTGATCTTCATGCAGGCCTGCCGTCCATGCGCGCCGTTGGTTACCGCCAGGCGTGGGAGTGGTTGCAGGGAAAATATGGTTTCGATGAGATGCGTGAAAAAGCAATTGTAGCAACCAGGCAACTGGCCAAACGGCAGTTAACCTGGTTAAGGCAGGAAAGTGCATCTGTATGGTATGATTTGCAGGCAGAGGATGAGATGCAAAAAGTTGTGAAAGAGCTAGGGGGGTTCCTTGAAGCTTAGGACTTATGCACCCATGTAATCTGTTCCGTAACCAACCGGACATTAATAAAAATCAGGAGGAACAGTTATGCCTAAAGGTCAATCCTTACAAGAACCTTTCTTAAACGCTTTGCGTCGTGAGCGTGTACCGGTTGCCATTTACCTGGTCAATGGAATTAAGCTGCAGGGTCAAGTCGAATCATTTGACCAATTTGTGGTTTTGCTTAAGAACTCAGTCAGTCAGATGATTTACAAACATGCCATCTCAACGGTCGTTCCAGCGAGGAACGTCACTGTTTTTGAGGATGAGGATGAAGGGTAGATAAAGGCTACCTGGTTTGTTTGAAAGGGCAGAGCGGGGTAATCTCGCCATATTATTACACCCGCTTTTTGCGGATACGGGACCGGAACAGCTTGATGAGTTTCAGGAACTGTGTCGCTCAGCCGGTGTAGTAATCGCCGCCGTATTGACAGCGCCGCGTGGCCGACCGGACGCGCGGTTTTTTGTTGGAAGCGGAAAAATTGATGAAGTGGCCGAACAGGTTGCAGCGACCGGCGCAGACCTGATAGTCGTCAGCCGGCCTCTCTCCGCAATTCAGGAACGTAATATTGAGAAGCGCTGCAAATGCCGCGTTCTCGATCGTACCACGCTGATACTGGATATATTTGCCCAACGTGCACGCTCACATGAAGGTAAATTGCAGGTTGAACTGGCGCAATTGCGTCATATCTCGACCCGGCTGGTCAGGGGCTGGACCCATCTCGAGCGTCAAAAGGGCGGAATCGGCCTGAGGGGTCCGGGTGAGACCCAGTTAGAGACTGATCGCCAGCTCTTAGGGCATCGTATTACTCATCTCAAGGGACGACTCGACAAGGTTCGTCAACAGCGGGCTCAAAGTCGGCGCAAGCGGGAGCGGGCACACGTGTTCACCGTTGCCCTGGTTGGGTATACCAATGCAGGTAAGTCAACGCTGTTTAATAAACTGACAGGTTCGAAGGTGGGCACACAGGATATGCAGTTTGCGACCCTGGATCCCACGGTCAGCCAATTACCCAATATTCCCACCGGAAATGTATTGCTGGTTGATACCGTAGGTTTCGTGGGTGATCTGCCGCACGAACTGGTGGCGGCCTTTCATGCCACATTGCAGGAGACCAGGGACGCCGATCTGTTGTTACACGTCATTGACGCTTCGGATCCGTTTCATCAGCAACGTGAACACGATGTTGAAGACGTCCTCAAAGGTGTGGACGCCAGCAAAATTCCTGTCATTCGTATCTTCAACAAGATCGACCTGGTAGACCGGCCGGCAACAACTCATCGTAATGGTGATGGACAGGTGGACCGGATAGATGTTTCTGCCCTGGATGGTACCGGGCTTGAAGAATTGCAGGAAACCATCGCCCTGCGGCTCAAAGGTGAGAGAATCGAAGCCTGGATAAGCCTAGAAGGACGGCATGCAAAACTGCGTTCGCAGTTGTTTGATCTGGGTGCTGTTGAAGAAGAAAAAGTAGGCGATGACGGTCAGTGGTTGCTGCATATCAACCTGTCCCAACAGGACGCTGAGAGGCTTGGCCGGATGCCGGGTGACGAAGGTCTTTTGGTGCGCAATAACATATTGTCACTTTCAGCACTTGTAGCGCAGCAGAGCGCCCCTTAAAATACCTGAATTGAAAACATGTCAACGGATTTGTAACCCACCTTAAGACACCTGATATATATTTGATTGAAGATGCAATACTGCGTCTGGCACTGGAGAATTTAATGCCCTGGAAAGAACCTGGCAAGGGAGATAAAGATCCTTGGAAATCTGGCGGACAACAGCCGCCCGACCTGGAAGAAATATTTGGAAATGTGAGCAAACGCCTGCAGTCACTGTTTGGTGGCGGTAAAGGCGGCGGTTCGGGATCCGATGGAGAAAGCGGAAGCAACGGTTTAGGTGGCTTGTTTTTTCTCGTTCTTATATTGCTCGTCGGTTGGATCGGCCTGAGTTCGGTACATGTGATCGACGAAGCCGAAAATGGTGTCGTTCTGCGCTTTGGCAAATATGTCCGTACCCTGCAACCGGGTTTCAACCTGACGCTCCCCCGGCCAATTGAGACACTCACAAAAGTCAATATCAATAATGTTCGGGTCGTCGAGGATCGGGGTCACATGCTGACCGAAGATGAGAACCTGGTGGAATTTGTCTACAAGGTTCAATACCGTATCAACAATGCACAGCATTTTCTTTTCCTGGTTCGTGAACCTGAACAGACGCTGCGTCAGGCAGCTGAGAGTGCGCTCAGGGAATCTGTCGGCACCAACTCACTGGATGCCATCCTTGAAGGTAACGCGAGAACCAAGGTTCGTATAGAAACTCAGCGCGTATTGCAGGAAACCCTTGATTTTTACCAGGCAGGTTTACAGGTGACGGAATTTAACCTCGTCGATGTGAACGTTCCCATGCAGGTCAGGGAAGCCTACTCCGATGTTATCCGGGCACGTGAGGATCGCGAGCGATTCACCGAGGAAGCCCGGGTGCATGCCAACAGTGTCATTCCGGAAGCCCGTGGTACTGCCGCGCGTATCGAGCAGGAAGCTGCAGGTTACATGGCTTCTACCATTGCGCTGGCAGAAGGTGAAGCCAGTCGCTTTACACAGGTTCTCGCCCAGTACCAAATGGCACCGGAGATTACCCGCAAACGACTTTATCTGGAAACCATGGAACAGGTTCTATCCAGGAACAAAAAGGTATTCCTTGATGTGGATTCGAGTGGCAATATCATGTACCTGCCAATTGGCCAGCCGGACGGTAATATCAATTCTTCAAACATCATTCCTCCCCTTAAAGGGACCAGTGCTATCGGTGTAGACAGTCCTGAGAATAGTGAGAAGACTCGCAGTAGATCCAGGGAGGCAAGACGATGAGCAGACCAGTATTGTTAATTGTGCTGTTAATTTTGGGTGGGCTGGGTCTTGCGAGTGTCTTTACGGTGCATGAAACCGAATATGCCATCCGCTTTCAATTGGGTCGTATCGTCAATGTGGATTACAAACCGGGTTTGAATTTCAAATGGCCGGCTATCAATAATATCCGTAAATTTGATAAGCGAATACTGACCTTGGATACAGATCCCGAACTGATGCTGACCTCGGAACAGAAATACGTCAATGTGGACACGTTTGTGAAGTGGCGGATCGTGGATGTTACACGTTTCTATACTTCCACCCAGGGTAATGAATCCATTGCGTTGAACCGCTTACATGGAATTGTCAGTGACCGTATTCGTAACCAGATCGCCAGTCGTACACTGGTAGAGGTCGTTTCTGAGCAGCGTGTTACCACCATGAAAGCGATTGCCGAAGCGGCCAACCGGGCAGCAGAGGAGTTTGGCATCGAAGTGGTTGATGTTCGAATCAAGAGCATCGAGTTACCCGATGATGTCCGTGAGTCGGTTTTCCGGCGTATGGCCGCAGACAGACAAAAGGCCGCAAACCTCTACCGTTTCGAGGGTAGGGAGGCAGCAGAAAGAATTCGTTCCGATGCTGACCGGCAGGTCCAGGTACTGCTTGCTGAAGCAGAGCGTGAAGGGCAGAAAGTACGTGGTGAGGGTGATGCGATCGCGACCAGGACATATGCGGAGGCATTCGGGCAGGACGAGGAGTTCTACCGCTTTTACCGAAGCCTGCAAGCATACCGTTCTTCATTCGGCTCAGGCAGAGATACGATTGTGATTGATCCGGGTTCCGAGTTTTTCGATTATTTCGGGCAGGACGGGCGCGACTAGAAGCAAGTACGGTGGAGCACCTATTCAAATTGAGGTGCTACCATGGGTAGCGACCTTCTGACCGCGCTGTCACTGGTGTTGATCATTGAAGGCCTGCTACCCGGGCTTGCACCATCGACCTGGTTGAAGGTGATGGCTGATGCGGCTAAATTGGGTCCACAGGGCATCCGGATTGCTGGCATAATCAGTATGCTGTCTGGTGCGTTATTATTATTTTTTCTGACATGATTTCATTCAAACGAAGATTACTGCTGAAATGACAAAAAGCATTGTTGTGTTGGGCACCCAATGGGGTGACGAAGGTAAAGGCAAGATTGTTGATTTGCTGAGCAGGGACGTTGATGCCGTTGTGCGGTTCCAGGGAGGCCATAACGCGGGTCATACACTGGTGATCGACGATCAAAAAACGGTGTTGCATCTGATCCCCTCCGGGATTCTGAACGAAGGGGCACAGTGCCTCATCGGCAATGGTGTCGTGGTGTCTCTCGAGGCCCTGAAGACCGAGACCGAGGGTTTGGAAGCGAAGGGTGTTGATGTTCGTTCCCGTTTGGGAATTTCCCCCGCCTGTCCGGTTATCATGCCCTACCACGAATTGCTCGATCACGCGCGGGAGAAGGCCAGGGGTGTTAACGCCATTGGCACCACGGGCCGTGGAATAGGCCCTGCCTATGAAGACAAGGTCTCACGCCGTGGAATCCGGATTTCAGATTTGTACAACCCCGGTCTTTTATCTGAAAAGCTCGAAGAGGCCATGGATTACCATAACTTCGTGCTGGATCAATATTTCGGTATGCAGCGTATGTCCTTCGACCGGGTGCTGGATGATGCACTTCAGCTAGGTGCGTGTTTCTCCGAACTGGTGAAGGACGTCAGTGGCGAATTGCATCGCTTGAGGACAGAGGGCAAACGCATACTGTATGAAGGCGCACAGGGTAGCCTGCTGGACATTGACCACGGTACCTATCCATTTGTTACATCGTCAAATACCACTATTGGTGCGGTCTGCACAGGTGCCGGCGTTGGTCCGAGCGCCATCGACTATGTACTGGGAATTACCAAGGCATACACAACCCGCGTAGGCTCAGGGCCATTTCCAACGGAATTATTTGATGAAGTCGGTGCCGGACTCGCCGAGCGTGGTGCCGAATTCGGTGCCACCACCGGGCGGCCACGTCGTTGCGGTTGGCTGGATGCAGTGGCTTTACGCAGGGCTGCCCATACCAACGGTGTCACCGGTTTCTGCGTCACCAAGCTGGATGTTCTGGACGGCGTTGAAACCATCAAGGTAGGTATTGCCTACCGTCTCAACGGCGAATTGCTTGATATACCACCACAGAATGCAGAAGCCTGGGACGACCTTGAAGTTGAATATGAGTCCTTCCCGGGCTGGCAGGAAAGCACCCGGGGAATTACCCGTTTTGAAGACCTGCCCGCCAATGCCAAAACTTATTTGGCCGCCATGGAGGCATTATGTGGAGCACCGGTGCATATGGTATCCACCGGCCCGGATCGAAAGGAAAACATCGTTATCCGGCACCCCATGGAGTAGTTTTATCTGTAAAAGTCTTAAATAATAAAAAACCCGCCAACAGGCGGGTTTTTTATTGTTCAGGTGGTGCCGAGAAGAGGACTTGAACCTCCACGAGCTAATGCTCACTGACACCTGAAGCCAGCGCGTCTACCAATTCCGCCACCTCGGCAGTGGGCTGTGGAAAGGGGGTCCACAGCCCGGTGGTTCAGAAGTAAAGGGGGAACTCCCAAACCGCCGCGAACTTTATCTAGTTCGCCTCGAACTGTCAACAAATTTCCGTGCTTCCGGGTGCTTAAAATCAACGCTTTGTAGTCGGTTTGACGAAGTTGCCTGAAGAATCAGTCAACTTTTGAAGATTCAATTAAAATGGAGATATCCATAAACGCCGGCCAATCCGTCCTGCCGGTTCGAGTTACAATGAGACCTTAATCTGATCAACGAGATATTGAACGTGACAAAATACAACCCCGGTGGAAAAAACCGGAATGAAAGCAGAGAGATAAACGCCTCTGCCCCTGAGCGCAATGAAATCATTGCAATGTTGGAAAAGCGCGGGCAACCGATGCAGCGCAAGGAGCTTGTCAGAGCACTCAAGGTAGAGTCTGATGATAGCCGTGAAATTTTGCGCCGCCGTCTGCGTGCCATGGTCCGTGATGGTCAGTTGGTGCAAAACCGTCGCAGAGCGTTTGGTTTGCCGGCGCGCATGGATCTGGTCAAGGGGCGTATCAGTTCCCATCGCGATGGCTTTGGTTTTCTGATTCCGGATGATGGCGGAACTGACCTGTACATCTCCTCCCGTGAGATGCGCAAGGTACTTCATGGTGACAGGGTTCTTGCCGCTGTTACCGGTACCGACCGGCAGGGTCGTCGTGAAGGAAAGATCACGGAAGTACTCGAACGTGCCAATGACAGTATTGTGGGTCGCTACGTTGAGGAAAATGGTATCGCCCTGGTGGTTCCGGATGATCCACGTATCAATCAGGATGTGATGATTCCCTTGAATGACACGCTCGGAGCGCGTCCCGGTCAGGTCGTCGTGGCAACCATCGTGACCGAGCCTACCGGGCGCAAATCACCCGTGGGCAAAATCACCGAGATACTGGGTCAATCCGGTGCGCCGGGCATGGCAACAGAGATTGCCATCCGCAGTCATGGTTTGCCCTTTGAATGGCCCGATGGGGTTGAGGCGGCCGCTGAAGCATTTGGTGAAGCTGTTCCTGAAGAAATGAAAGCCGGCCGCAAGGATTTGCGTCAATTGCCATTGGTGACCATTGACGGTGCCGATGCCCGGGACTTTGATGACGCTGTGTTCGCGCGGAAGCAATCCAAAGGATGGCGTTTAATTGTCGCAATTGCAGAGGTTTCATCCTACGTTCAGCCAGGCACAGCTTTGGATGAAGAAGCTGTGCGTCGCTCCACATCGGTCTATTTTCCGAGCCGGGTCATACCCATGTTGCCGGAGGCCCTGTCCAATGGTCTGTGCTCACTTAAGCCCGCGGTGGACCGGCTTTGTCTCGCCTGTGAGATAACCGTGTCCGATAGTGGTACGGTTCAACGTTCCCGTTTTGTTGCAGCGGTAATGAACTCGTCCGCGCGTTTAACCTATCAGCAGGTCGCCGACTATTATGAAAGCGGTGTGTTGAAACATCATGACGACATGGATGATGTCAAAAGCAACCTCGATGATCTGCATTCCCTATACAAGACTCTCCTCGCAGCACGTCTCAAGCGTGGAGCAATCGGATTTGAAAGTATCGAGTATGGATTCCAGTTTGACGAGCGCGGCGCAGTTGCCGGACTCATACCCCAAGAGCGAAATGACGCACACAAACTGATCGAAGAATGCATGATTCTTGCAAATGTCGAAGCTGCCCGCTTTCTGCTCAAAAACAAGTTGCCGGCCCCTTACAGGGTTCATGCTTCACCACCTGAAGGAAAGCTTGAGGCATTAGGCCAGTTTTTACGGGGGCAGGGGATTCAAGTTCCATGGCGGGATGATCCGCAGCCAAAAGATTTCGAACAGGTGGCCCGGCAGGCAAAGGGTCGTCCTGATGAGCACCTGATCATGGCGGTTTTGTTACGGTCGCAGAGTCTTGCCGCCTACCAACCCGGTAATGAAGGACACTTCGGGCTGGCGCTCGACGCCTACACTCACTTCACATCACCTATCAGGCGCTATCCCGACCTGCTGGTGCATCGCGCCATTCACCAGCTGCTGCAACGTTCTGGCACGTCGGATTATCCCTATAGCGGTGATTTGATGTCCGAACTGTGTGCACGTTGTTCATTCAATGCACGCCGAGCGGAAGAAGCCGAACGCGATGTGATCGACCGGCTCAAGTGTGCCTATCTGGAAACCCGGATCGGTGAGGAGTTTGAGGGCCTGGTTAGTGGTGTGACCTCCTTTGGATTGTTCGTGGAGCTGGATTATGGTCGAATTAGTGGACTGGTTCATGTGACCGGACTGCCAAATGACTACTACCATTTCGATCCGGTCGCACACCGTATGAAAGGCGAACGTACCGGCCGGGTGTTCCAGCTTGCCGACAGGGTGAAAGTGCGGGTGGTGACAGTCAACCTGGATGAGCGCAAGATCGACTTTGAACTGGTTGAGTAAATGACTACTTCCCAGGAACAGTTATTGATCGGTATTCATGCCGTAACCTCGGCTCTGAAAACGGCAGCCGGCGATGTTGAATGGCTGCGCATATTGGCCGACAGTAACAACAAGCGCTTGCTTGAAATTGAGTCGCGGGCTCACGGCTCGGGCGTAAAGGTTATTCAGACCCGGCTTTCGGAATTGGACAAATTGTCCGGTCAGCAGCGTCACCAGGGTGTCATTGCAGGCTTTAAGGGCAGCAACCTGGCTCCCGAAGGACGCTTGGAAGCCATTTTGGACTCGATTGAAGGCACGCCATTGATCCTGGTGCTTGACGGTATACAGGATCCGCATAATCTCGGTGCCTGTTTACGTACCGCTGATGCTGCCGGGGTCGACCTGGTAATAATTTGCAAGGACCGGTCAGCAGGCATCACGCCGGTGGTGCGCAGGGCAGCTTCTGGTGCTGCCGAGACCCTGACGGTGATCCAGGCCACCAACCTGGCACGGGTATTGCGCACGATGAAAAAAAGAGGAATCTGGCTGGCAGGAACAGGTGACGAAGCCAATGACAGTTTATATGCAACCGACCTGACAGGACCGTTGGCATTGGTTATGGGAAATGAGGGCAGTGGCCTGCGTCGTCTTACGGGTGAGATCTGTGATTACCTTGTCAGAATTCCAATGGCCGGCCAGGTGGAGAGCCTTAACGTCTCTGTGGCGACCGGAATATGTCTTTATGAAATTTGCAGACAGCGGCAAACCAGCTGACATTATCGGCTAGACTTAGCGTATGAATATCAGCAGTCACTGCAGTTTCGAGCTTCCCGCCTGGGTTGAGCCTTTCCTGGTCGACTGGCAGCAACCCTTGAGTTCACTTGATCTGCGTATGCAACTCGCCATCGCGCTTTCAAAAGAGAGTGTTCAGCAGAAAACCGGTGGTCCTTTTGGTGCCGTGGTGGTCAATGAAGAGACAGGCGAACTGGTATCGGTTGGAATCAACCTCGTTACAACTGCGGGTCTGTCTATCGCACATGCAGAAATGGTTGCATTGTCGTTGGCGCAGCTTTCTATGGGGCAGTGGAACCTGTCTCATTCGGGACCACTGCAACTGGTCACCAGTTGTGAACCCTGTGCCATGTGCTTTGGTGCATTGCCATGGTCGGGGATTAAAAGCCTGGTCTGCGGTGCAAGGAAAGAGGATGCCGAGGAAGCTGGATTTGACGAGGGTGACAAGCCGGAACAGTGGGTTGCATCTTTACAGAACAGAGACATTGAAGTAGAGCGTGGCGTTCTAAGGTCTCAGGCGGCCTCCGTACTGGCCCACTATCGTGATACAGGTGGCCCGATTTACAATGCAAGTCATGGTCATGACAAGGATTGAATATGCCTGAATCAAGCAGTTTACGGGTTTCGCTGGCGCAGATCTCACCGCATTGGCTGGATCGGGCAGCGACCCTGGGCAAAGTCGATGATTTTGTCCGGGAGGCAGCGGGGCAGGGAAGTCAACTGATCGCATTTGGGGAAGGCCTGGTGCCCGGTTATCCATTCTGGCCGGAGCTGACCAATGGTGCAGAGTTTGAGTCCAGCGTGCAGAAAGATCTATTTGCACACTATTCTTCACAGGCCGTTGATATTGACAGGGGCGATCTTCAGGGCTTGTGTGAAACAGCAGATCAACATTCGATCGCCATCTATCTTGGTTGTATTGAACGGGCGGCTGACCGTGGAGGTCAGAGTTTGTATGCCAGCCTGGTCTATATCAACGCAAGCGGACAAATTAAGTCGGTTCACCGTAAGCTTTGCCCCACCTATGAAGAGCGACTGGTTTGGTCTGCCGGTGACGGTCATGGCTTAAGAGTCCATGATCTGCACGGTTTCCGGGTTGGCGGACTTAACTGCTGGGAAAACTGGATGCCATTACCAAGGTCGGCCTTGTATGCACAGGGTGAAAATGTGCATGTGGCGGTCTGGCCTGGAAGTGTCAGG
>JAOUCZ010000211.1 GCA_029859505.1 Lysobacterales bacterium
GCCAAGCCCTATCTGGATAAGCGCAGCGAAATTCAGTCACGACATGCGCAGTCGCTGGCCACTTTTTGTGCCGAACTGGAACAGATCGCACAGGCAGAGGCCGTCGACTGGGTCGCACTGGCCAAGGGTCTGACGAGGGGGCGTAAGAAACTCCACGAACTCAACGACGTACCGGCTAATCAACGACAAAAACTCGCCAGGAAACTGAAAGCCACGCTGGACAAGGCAAATGTCGCAATGCAGAAGCATTACCAAACGGTGGAAATTGAAAAAATGAAACTGATCAGGTCGGCCAGCCAGTTGATTCATCTGCCTGAACGCAGCGATGCCATTTCACAGGCAAAGTCTTTGCAATCAAGCTGGAAGGATGCTGGAAGCCTGTGGAGGAGCAAAGAACAAGAGCTTTGGAACCAGTTCCGTGGCCACCTTGACCCACTGTTTTCAGAACTTAAGAACGAACAGGAAAGCGTTCGGGCAGCGGACAAAGACCGTCTTGCCGCTCAAAAATCTCTGTGCACCGAACTCAGGGAAATATTGAAAAGCGGCGAGGAACTGTCAAGCCTGCACGGTAAAGTCCAGGGCTTACAGGATGGTTGGAAAGACATAGAACATCCCGACCGTAAAATCCAGCTGTCATTCCAGGCTATGGTTGAGGAGTATCAGAACCGGGTTGACCAGGCCGAACAAGAACTGGTCAAAACAGCCCGTGAGCGCTGGTGGTTGAAATCCGCATTGCTACACGAACTGACCGTCACCGGCAGAACCGCCAAGGGCGCCCTTAGCAAGAAAACCGAAAAGCGGGTCACAAATGTCTGGCCGGCAGATAGCTCTGATGATGGTTTTGAAAACCTCATGGATAAAACCTGCGAAAATATTCTGGGTGGCAAAACACCCGCGCTGACTGCTGACGAAATTGAAAATATGCAGACACAGGCACGCGCCCTGTGTATTGCTCTTGAGTTTATTGCAGGTTTACCTTCACCCGCTGAGGATCGTGACCAGCGCATGAAGTACCAGGTTGACCGGCTGGCTCAATCAATGTCCGGCGAGGCGCCCAGGCAGGCTGCCAATGAAGAAGCCCTTGAGGCAGAAAAGACCTGGCTTGGTTTTTATGCCTTGCCCGAGGCCGAGTTCGGCAACTTCGGAAAACGTATCAAGCGAGCACTATCTACTATACTGGAGACTGTTTAATGCTATATAACAATAAGATACATATCACAGTTAATGCACTTTGTCTCTTATTGTTCAGCTCATTTGCCAACGCAACAGAAACAGCACCACAGGCAGCAGGAAGCTGGATCGCGATAGTTCCGCCACTTCTGACCATTGCTGTTGCTCTAATTATTAAACGCGTCATTCCTGCGCTTTTCCTGGGTATCTGGGTTGGCGCCTGGGTCATCAACGATTTTGGCCTTTTCGGTATATGGAAAGGCTTGTTAGATACCTTTCAGGTCTTTGTGGCAAACGCCCTATCAAATCCAGACCATACTGCGATTGTCCTGTTTTCGATGATGGTGGGCGGCATGGTAGGCATCATTACACGTAATGGCGGTATGCAGGGTATCGTCAACCACATTGTCGAGTGGGCAGACTCTGCACGCCATGCCTGCTTGGCAACAGCGACGCTCGGCGTGGCCATTTTCTTTGATGACTACGCCAATACGCTTGTAGTCGGAAACACCATGCGGCCCGTGACAGATTCAATGCGGGTTTCACGCGCCAAATTGGCCTATATCGTGGACTCCACTGCCGCTCCTGTGGCCTGTATCGCAATTGTAACCACCTGGATCGGTTATGAAATAGGCCTGATCGGGGACTCTCTTAGCAAAATGGATGGCCTGGATACCGAGCCATACCTGTTATTTCTCAACACCCTTCCCTATAGTTTTTACCCGGTTCTGGCCATCGCTTTTGTTTTCATGGTGTCCGCCAGTGGCCGTGACTTCGGGCCGATGCTGGAAGCCGAAAGACGAGCATATGAACATGGTTCAGATGATCCCGATGTCATTCTGGATAAAAACCAGGAAGCAGAAAATCTTCGCCCCGTCGATGGCAAACCTCAGCGCGCCTTCAATGCTTTTATTCCCGTGCTTGTCATGGTCACCGGCGTTGTAGTTGGCCTGTATGTCACAGGACTGGAAGGGTCTTCCGAAATTACAGACCCCACGCTCAAGGACATTATTGGCAACGCCAATTCCTACACTGCGTTGATGTGGGCTTCCCTTGCGTCAATGATGACGGCTGCAGTGTTGTCATTGAGTCAAAAAATCCTCAACCTTGAAGAAGTGGTCAACGCCTGGTTTCACGGTGTCAGCTCGATGCTTATGGCGATGATCATCCTGATTCTCGCATGGTCTCTTGGAGAAGTTACCGATATTTTGCAAACAGCGGAATTCCTGACCGGTGTTTTAGGTGAGTCATTACCGGTGTTTATATTACCGGCCCTCGTGTTCATCCTGGCAGCCATCACCGCATTTGCTACAGGTTCAAGCTGGGGTGCCATGGGTATTTTATTCCCCCTGGTCATGCCGTTAACCTGGGCAGTGATGACAGCCCAGGGACAGGTCGGGCCGGAGCACATGCACATCCTCTACTCGTCCATTTCCGCTATCCTCGCGGGTGCAGTCTGGGGTGATCATTGCTCCCCGATATCGGACACTACAATTCTGTCTTCATTGGCCTCTGGCTGTGACCATATCGAGCATGTCCGCACACAGTTGCCATATGCGATGACGGTCGGTGGCTCAGCCATATTGTTTGGTAGCATCATGACAGCGCTGGGTTCACCCTGGTGGCTCGGCATGTCCATTGGAGCTGTCGTACTCTGGCTGATCCTCAGGTTCTACGGCAAGCCATCGCGCGAACTACAAACAGCTTAATGAGCAAAGACGGGCTAAAAAGCCCCCTGGCGGCGCGTTTAACCGGCGATACTTCAGCCTGGAGTGGTTTGCATGGCAGCAGTACTGCCCTCGCTTTACTATCGGCAGCACAGGCGCATGACGGGCTCGTGCTTGTTGTAACGCGGTCAAGCCACCAGTCACATCTGCTGGAACAGGATGTGAGTTTATTCAGCGATGGCTCATTACCGATACTGCATTTTCCGGATCATGAAACGCTCCCTTACGATCCGTTCTCGCCACACCCGGATATCATTGCCGAGCGGCTCTCGACCCTCTCTTCACTGGCAACCATAAAGAATGGCCTGCTATTGGTGCCTATCGCCACCCTGATGCAACGTCTGCCGCCAAGAAGCCATGCGCTGGGCCGCAACATTCAGCTCAAGACCGGTCAATCGCTGGTGATCGACGAGTTCCGAGAACGCCTGCAACAGGCCGGATACAACCACAGCGACCCGGTCTACCAGGCAGGCCAGTTTGCCGTACGTGGTTCCGTTATCGACCTGTTTCCGAGCGGCAGGAAAATGCCGTTACGAATCGATCTGTTTGATGAGGAAATTGACTCCTTACGGGAGTTCGACCCGGAATCCCAACGCTCAACGGACAGTCTGACAGACTTCAATATGCTGCCGGCGCGTGAGTACCCCTGTGACACGGATTCGTTTGAGGCCTTTCGCAGGGCATTTCGTTATCGTTTCGTGGTTGATACCCGCAAGGTGTCCCTTTACCAGGACTTGCGACAGGGTCTGCATCCGCAGGGCCTGGAACAATATCTACCATTATTTTTTGAACACACCGAAAGCCTGCTCGATTACCTGCCGTCGAAACCCCTGGTGGTCATACAACAGGGTGTTGATACTGCCGCCGCCGACTTCTGGTCTTCGACAACGGAGCGGTGGGAACAGCGCAGGCATGATATTGAACGACCAGTTCTTGACCCGGCGGAGCTTTATTTTGATGCAGGAACAAGCCGCGATCAGCTAGACCGGTTCAGCACAGTCAGCTTGCTAGACGAAACAGACCGAACTACCCGATCGGTTAAATTCGAAACGCAGGAAGCACCAGACCTGCATATCCATGACCGCAAACAGGAACCCGCGGCAGCCCTGCTCAAATTTGGCAGGGAATTCACCGGCCGCATAATGTTCGCAGCCGATACCACAGGACGACGGGAAGTACTTTCAGAGACCCTGTGGGCTTTTGGTATCCGTCCTGTTAGGTTCGAATCCTGGTCTGATTTTCAATCTTCCGACGAACGGGTTGGTCTATCGGTCCTGCCATTGGAACAGGGCTTTGTTGCAGGCACTGATTTTGCCATTCTGACTGAAAGCCAGTTGTTCGGCGGCCGGGTCAGGCTGAAAACAACTCGTAAGCGCTCCGAACGTGATCCTGAATCCATCATACGCAGCCTTTCCGATCTGGAACTGGGCGATCCGGTCGTTCATGAGGACCATGGCGTCGGACGTTATCGTGGACTGCAGTCACTGGAGATTGACGAGCGCGAAGCAGAGTTTCTGATGCTGGAATACGCTGGTGAAGACAAGCTGTATGTGCCGGTGTCATCCATGCACCTGATCAGCCGTTACACCGGCGGGGCTGCGGAAACCGCGCCATTGCACCGGCTGGGAAGTGAACAGTGGAGCAAGGCCCGAAAACGTGCGGCTAAAAAGGTCCGCGATGTCGCAGCAGAACTACTGGATTTATATGCCCGCAGGCAGGCTCGCGAGGGCTTCGGTTTTGAGCTGGACAAGCCCATGTATGCGGATTTCAGTGCAGGGTTTCCATACGAGGAAACAGTGGATCAGCAAACAGCCATAAACGCCGTGCTGAAAGATATGGAATCCAGCCAGCCGATGGATCGTGTCGTCTGCGGCGATGTTGGATTTGGCAAGACCGAGGTCGCCTTACGCGCGGCCTTTGTCGCGGTACAGGGTCAGAAGCAGGTGGCTATCCTGGTACCGACCACTTTGCTAGCGCAACAACATTTTTCAAACTTCAGTGACCGTTTTGCCGACTGGCCGATAAAGATAGAACTGTTATCGCGCTTTCGTACAGGCAAGCAAACCGATACGGCGCTCAAGGAACTTGAGTCCGGCAAGGTGGATATCGTGATTGGCACTCATAAACTGCTGCAACGCGGTATCAGTTTCAAACGGCTGGGGCTTGTCATCGTTGACGAGGAGCAACGGTTCGGAGTGCGTCAAAAAGAACGTCTGAAGCAATTACGGGCCGAAGTCGATCTGCTGACCCTGACCGCAACACCGATTCCACGCACACTCAACATGGCAATGGCGGGAATACGTGATCTATCAATTATCGCAACGCCACCGGCACGCCGAATGGCCGTTACAACACTGGTTTCCAAGTGGGACAGCGCCCTGCTGCGGGAGGCCTTGCAGCGGGAAATACAACGTGGTGGCCAGGCATTCTTCCTGCACAATGAAGTTCGAAACATCGAACAGATTGCACGTGAAGTGGGCGAACTTGTTCCAGCAGCACGTATCCGTGTGGCGCACGGGCAAATGCCCCGGGGTGAACTTGAGAAGGTCATGCTGGACTTTTACCGGCAGCGAATCAATGTACTGGTATGCTCCACTATCATTGAAAACGGCATCGATGTCCCTACTGCCAATACAATTATCATCAACCGTGCCGATAAATTCGGACTGGCGCAACTACACCAGCTCAGGGGCCGTGTGGGCCGTTCCCATCACCGTGCTTACGCGTATTTGATAACACCCGATGAGCGCAGCATGACACGGGATGCGCGCAAACGGCTGGAGGCCATCGCTTCACTGGAGGAACTGGGTGCCGGATTCACACTTGCCACCCATGACCTCGAAATCCGTGGTGCCGGTGAATTACTCGGCGACGAACAAAGTGGCGAGATACAATCAGTTGGTTTCAGTCTTTATAGTGAATTACTCGCCCGCGCAGTCTCGGGATTACGTGAAGGCAAGGAGGTTGATCTTGAAGGCAGCCTGCACCAGGAAACTGATATTGAATTGCACATATCCGCGTTGATTCCGGACGACTGGATGGGTGATATCCACACACGACTGACACTCTACAAACGTATCGCCAGTGCGCCTGATGCAAGCGCGCTGAGAGACCTCCAGGTTGAAATGATCGACCGCTTCGGCCTGTTACCGCAACAGACAAAGCACTTATTTCAGATAGCCGAGCTTCGTCAGAAAGCACGTGCCATTGGTATTCGGCGTGTTGATTTTGGAGAAACGGGTGGACGCATCGAGTTCACCGAAGACACCAGCGCAAATCCCGTTGCACTTCTGGAAATGATTCAGCGCCACCCCTCTGACTACAAACTTCAGGGACCGCATAAGCTACGCCTTACTTTTGACGAAGATTCGGTGAGTGAACGCATGCGCATCATTGGCGAAATTCTCGAGAAACTCAGCCCGTGACAGCTTCGGTGCCAACCCCGCTTGTCATCACAGTAAAATCATCTACACTAGTATCGATGAAACATCTGTTGCCTCTTTTTTTGTTAGTGGTCAGCGCCTCGGTACTAGCGGAATCGGGGGCCTACCGCGTTGAGATCATTCTGTTTCGTAACCTGTTGGCGACAAACGAATCTGCAGAAACACCGGAACTCCGAAATTTTTCACAATTTCCAAACTTGGAACTCTCCATACCGGATGACAACTTATCTGCCGGGCCGGACCAAGACTTAGCAAAGCGGTCCCACGGCGGGTTTCCCGACGGATTCCGCCACGACCTGCCCGATGA
>JAOUCZ010000212.1 GCA_029859505.1 Lysobacterales bacterium
TGATGGAAAATTCAGCGAATTTGCCCACAAAGCGCGTTGGGGCATTCCTAATACCATCATGGATCGTTCAACCATGGGTTCACCCACTTCGCAAAACATCGCCGACGTAATGCTGTACCTCCAGGAGCTCGGTGGAACCGGCTTTGCTATCAATTCCGGTCTTAGCGGCAACTGGTGGGGTGGCGCGACACGCTCTGGTGAAGGATTCCTTATCGACGTCGCACGCAACGGTAATGGCGGTACCATCATGGTCGTTTCGTTTTACACTTACGACAGCATCGGTAACCAGGTATGGTTAATAGGTGCAGGGCCAATAAACGGGAATACTGCTGTAATCGACTTGATGATCCCTTCAGGAGCGAAGTGGGGGACAGATTTTAATCCTAACGACAATATTGAAACGCCGTGGGGAACGGGAACTTTCAAATTCACTTCCTGCGCTGCAGGCAATATAGCCCTGGCACCAAATATGGAAATGCAAAACAATCTCTTCACCGACCTCTCGTATGACATCAATAGGGACATACTTGTTCCGGGTGTTGCATGTCCGAACCAGATATAGGTATATGCTGCGCTGCGCGATTAAACTTGCTTTGATCCGTTTGCCCGGGAAGCAATATTTGGGCGGAGCACAAAAAGACTTAATCAGAGGTTGTATCCGAAAAATTGAGCGGAACTACACGATTCCAAGAGTCAAAGCCACCTCTTTCGGAGTGGCTTTCTTTTGCCTCAATTACTTGTAAAGCCCAATCAGGTAACTTCCGCTGTTGGCCTATTGTGTTGAAAAACTCCAAATTTGAGTAGTGCTGATTTTTCGCTATATGTTGGTTTCTTGGAAAACTCAATGCAATTCATGCTTGTGACTACGCGAGAGGCTCTGTGGCAAACTTTCAACTATTCTTAATACCCTCTCGTATCTTGAGATAATCAAAGTACCTGATGCGCCGAGAATTTTTCATTGGCGTGGAAAACAGAGTTTTTCAACAGAATAGGTCAGAAGCCGCCATTTGGCTTTAACGCTTAATTAACCAGTCGCGCCTTCACGGTCCGTGTTGGGAGTTGTTATGTTGCCTTTGATGATCTGGCATCGACCACAACCCAATTAAACCGCTCACGGAAATTAATGAAACACTGATCACAAATCCAACGATAAGCATCAGAGGTAGTGTAGCCCTCACGCAGTGCATCGGGGATGGCCGAGTCTTGTGAAAACTTTGCCGAGCAAAACTCGCAATGATCGTGGTCATTGCCCTCGCTTGTCGGTAAGTACGACTTGCGACTCAACGTGACGTCAGTGAGATACTTCTCCTGGCCTTGTAGCCTCCAGTCGTCAGTCACGATTCATTCGCCATTTGCAACATAACGTTATAGTTAAGCGGCGCAGCGGAACTGCGTCCGATTGCATGCGCGTGTTAGGCATCTCGCCGCAGCCTTTCCACCGCTTGCTTCGCCTGATACAAGTCAACAGAGTGGAGCAGTCTGTAAAGGCGAATGGCCGCGATTGTGTTCCCCGCCTTGGCAAACTCAGCAATCTTTTCATCAGTTAGTTGTTCATCCTCTTCACGATTATCCAGTGGAAGAGGATTCATGCTCATCTCGCCCATATCAGTCGAAAAGAAGCGAATCTCCACTGTACAAAAATCCCCCAACGTCTCGTCGTAGCCAACATACGAGATAATGTCTCTCTCGACGTTGAGCCCACGTTTGGCGTCGCGCTTGGCGATAGCCAGTGCTTCTGCATATGACATGTACTCTTCTTCGAACTCGTCCTCGGAACTCTCTGGCACTTCTGCTTGGCGTCCGCCGAATAGTCTCTTAAATATACCCATAGGTGATGCCTAACTTTCAATTAGATGGGAAACCAAGAGTATCATGCCCTTGTAATTGATACGCATGTGCTTTTTAGCCTGCCCACGATGAAAGTGATTGGCGAATGATTTGGGATTGAGAATGACGGCTATTGGCCGCTAGCTGCCTATCACTATCGGATTACGCGACAGACTGCTCCTGAGCGCAAAGCAGCCGTTCACCAAGAGTAATTTTCAGTGCAAAACCTGGGGCAGTTTTGGGTGCAAATTAACACGCTGTCATCCTGCACCGTATGTGGATCGATGACACTCAGTTCCAATGGGGCTCGGAGGGCGCAAGGTCATGAAATAACAGCACCCTCCAACCCCAGAAGAAGCGTCCCGGCTTGGACGTGGTCTGGATGAAGCCGAATATGTCTGCTGTGCTTTAAAGCACGTCCAAAAGCTTGGCTCTCCACACCGTCCGACCTATGCCTGCAGCGGCTGGATACCACCAGTACTGACTGCGAAGAGAAGCGTGACCCACGCCAAGACGCGACCAATAGCATGCCATAAACAATGGGAACTTGACATTAAGGCCCGATTAGAGAAGCGGACGTTAGGAAGTCTGGCTGGCAAGGGCTGCAACCGCTTCCGCAGCAAGTGATTCATCTGCCCATATGATTGGCAAGGCAATAACTATGTGAGCGACCTCTACCTTGAAGACATTGCGGTGTTTGAGTTCAACGAAGAAGCTCAAAATTCAGCTTCCTCACGCCTGGCCTTCGATTTGTTCCAGTATTTCAGCAGCCCCACCTTGTCGAGGGTTTTCTCCCAGCGTGGGTCGTCGTGGAGAGGAGCCAGCCACGGATTGTAGATTAGCTGGCGCACAAAGTATTCTTTCTTATTAATGGCAATATCCAGCCATTCGAAAGCTTTGTCGGAGTCGCCATGCCAAGAGTAAGTCAAAACGACACCAAAGGCCCAGTACTGACCATCTTCATCGATTATCTTCTGCCGGATTGGCTGTTCTTCCCCATGACGGCCGAGATTGTGTAAAACAATTGTTGACATGGCTCGTTGCCACCCGTTATCTGAATCGAAGTCCAGGTATTGCAGGCCCTCTTCAGCTCTCCCTTGTCTTGCAAGCGATGCGGCCAGCCAGGACTCGACGGATGCGTTCTCAGGATACAATTCTAGAAATTGCCGATAGACCCTTTCCTCATCTTCAAGCTGACTCAGTGCCCAATAGGTAGTACCGAGGTTTCTCAGGCTACTATAGTCAAGAGGATCCAGATCAACAGCAAGTTGAGCCAGCATCAGCGCTTGTTCCGTTTCTCCCAGCGTAAGTGCAACCCATGTGGCGTTTCGAAGAACACGCGCGTTTTGCGATCCGTATTTTAACGCGTTGTGAGTACTGGCTTCGCCGCCGGCCCAGTCCCAATCATAATCAAATTGTATTGCGGCCAATGATGTCCAGGCCACCGCCAGTTCATCATCGAGTTCCAGCGCATGCATGGCTGCCTGGCGCGCGGCTTCCATACCCTCTTGCATGTCAATATCGCCGGATAGTGCCTGGTATCTCAAAACGGTAGACAAACCTTCCCAGGTAGCGGCAAAGGTTGCGTCGAGTGCGATCGATTCCTGATAGGCTGTTACGGATGATTCCCGGGATTCCCTGGTACCCAGCGTGGCAAGATGTTTACCTCTCAAATACAACTGGTAGGCCTCCACATTCGTTGTAGTTGCGGTGGGAGTATCCCCAAGCAACTGTACATGAAGGGCCTTCACAACTTCCTGTGCGATTTCGTCCTGGATGGCGAAAATGTCAACCAGTTCACGGTCGTAGGTTTCCGACCACATATGCACATCGCTGCTCGCTTCTATTAGCTGGGCCGTAATCCGCACCCGGTTACCTGCTTTACGCACGCTGCCTTCAAGGATATGTGCCACGCCGAGTTTTGCAGCCACCGTAGGAATATCGAGATTCTGGCCTTTGAGGCTGAACACCGAGGAACGGGAGGTCACTTTAAGCTCAGGTGTCTTGACCAACAGGTTTAACACTTCCTCGGTAATGCCGTCGGAAAAATACTCTTGCTCAGGGTCTGAAGACATGTTCATAAAGGGCATGACAGCGATTGATTTGCTGTCCGGGACTTTATCTTCAGCGGCAAAGTCAGGGTCAGTTATATCTACAGCCTGTACTGCTTCAGTCTGCACAGACTCCAGTAGCGCGGCATCTCGTTTAGGGTCCAGTATGAACTTGTCGACGGAAATGTAAGCAAGCGCCAACACCAGTGCAATGACAATGGTGCGATTCAGTATCCCCCCGGTCACATTGGCAATAGTCTGATCTTGGTCGACACCTTTATCTTTCATGATCCCTTCAGGCGTCATCTCATAGGCCCATGCAAAAAATATCGCCAGCGGAAAACCGAGAATCAGGAAAAATGCCAGCGCGCTGTTGATCCAGTCGGGCAGGCGCAGTGCCGGCCCCATGACTTCGCCGGCCTGCATGATCAGCCAACCAACAATCACATAAGCAGCAGCGACCTTGAAGACGTTCCGGCGTTTGAGTTCGTTGAAAAATGACAAGGGCTGGCTTCTGGGTGGCCAATGTTGTGGTTAAGACTAGTCGTTTATTCGCGAAATGCCAAACTAAACATCAAATCTTGCTGCGCAATGGGCTGCTTGTGGCCGAGGCTGTGTGAAAACTGTTTCGCTCTCATTGATATTGGGAAGACACCCAATAAATGGCTTGGAATGCCGCTTAATTAGACCCAAAAAATCCACATGTTCAATCGATACTCTTTGAGTTGGCTTTGATTCACCACTTTGAATTTTTGAATTGGAGATAGCTGGCTATCAAGTTCCGCTTCGCAGCACAAAGCTGCCATTTGTCAACGCGAGTTCTATTATTTTGGCTAACCACAACAGTCAACTGTAGTCATTCCCCGATCGGCTACAATTTTTCCATGTCTTTAGAGTTTGCGTATCTAGCCGATTGCCAGGAGGCGATTTCAATCATCTCTAAGTGGCATTTCAACGAGTGGGGTCACCTGAGAATGAGTGACTCGACCGAGCATGTACTGGATTGGATTGAATATTACCCAAATCGTGACGAGAAGCCGTGGAGGCTCTTCTATTATTACAAAGTCAATTGGCCTGTTGTGCCAGAGTTCCGTGACGTGGTTCCCAATGCATGACCTGGGTAAACAATCCCGTGCTGGGTATTTGCGTGACTTTGCTTACAGGCTTGTACCCACGTTCAACAAACCAGGCTGCAATCTCAACAACCCTTTCAGCATTTGATCGTTCAATCACCTTAAAAGACTCACCTTTCATCGTCTGTCCTGCTTTAAATTGATAGTAGCATTGTATGAATGACCGGGTTGCTTTGCTTGACCGTGGCGGTCAAATGATTGACATAAGAACACCCTGACAGTTTTGTCACTGAAAGGGCAGTGCAGTCAGGGTGCTATCTATGTTTGATTACCTGGCGTGGTCTGTCTGTTGGCAACCTGCTTCAGATTGTATGGTTATTTGTGGGTGGTACAAATGGTCCTGGCGCATGCCTGGCTATCAAGATATCACTACGGGCCACTCGAATGGCTTTGGCGATCGGCCACCTACCTCAGCACTGATGTTGCATGGAAACGATCATCCGCTTAGCCGGCGAATCGGGTGGTCAAACCAGAATCGAACCAGACGCCACTACTTCAATGCCGTCTGGTTCATGTGTCCTTGAATCGTTCGTAGTCGCAAGCGAATGTAGGTTCAGCCGATCAACTCAGCATTTGCGGTTTTTCTTGTCCGAAAGATGAGCCTTGATCATCTTGCCAAAGTTTTTATCCCTGGCGCGCTTTTCCGCCAGTGTTGCAGTATTGAAAACCTGCTCCCGTATCAGTTTTTGATAACTTGACAGGCGACGTGCTTCGAGTTCTCCTCGATCTATCGTATTCTGCACGGCACATCCGGGCTCACTTTCGTGTTGGCAATTCCCAAAACGACATCGTTCTGCCAGCGACGTAATGTCAGCGAAGGTTGAATTTACGCCGTCTTCACACTCTGCCAACTGCAATTCACGCATGCCTGGCGTGTCCAAAAGCAGGCCGCCCTGGGGCATCCGGTGAAGTGAACGACCCGTGGTGACATGTCTCCCCTTGCTGTCGTCCTCGCGAATTGCCCCGGTGGATTGAACAGTCTTGCCGAGCAGGGTATTCACCATGGTTGACTTTCCAACACCCGATGAGCCCATCAAGGCAACCGTATTGCCGGTTTTACACCATGGCGAGAGCTTGTGAACCTCATCTGCATCCAGGCAATTAATAGTCACGACCATCAGCAGTGGGTCCAGGGCCTGAACCTGACTACTAAATGATTCGGGGTCGTCAGTAAGGTCTGATTTGGAAAGAATGATGACGGGTTCTGCTCCTACCTCGTTTGCCAGGCTCAGATAACGTTCAATGCGGTTCAGATTGAAGTCGTCGTTTAGTGATGTGACGATAAATAGTGTATCCACATTAGCGGCGATAAGCTGTTTCCCTACCTTGCTACCGGCGGCTTTGCGGCGAAATAGACTCTGTCGTTCCAGTAGTTTTTCAAATTCCCCATTGGGAGATAGCACCAGCCAGTCCCCCACGGTGATTTCGGGCATATCAGAATGCAGGACCAGTCCGCGCTCACCCGTTTCACCCAAAAGGTCAAGACGATTGCGATACTGTGCAATCACACGCACCACCGGGTATTCCCACTGCTCCAGGACCAGTTGCTGCTGAAAAAAAGGACGCCAGCCCAATTGAGCCAGAGTCAAATCACCATGTTCCATATTTGTCATGAGTACAGGTTACCAACA
>JAOUCZ010000213.1 GCA_029859505.1 Lysobacterales bacterium
GAAGAGCCTGCGTGAATCATGACGCCTGAACGCGTTAAAAGGCTTGATGAGGTATTGGCGCAACGCCAGCCTGATCTGACAGTTTTTGCGGAAAACCTGCACAAACCCAAAAATTTTTCTGCCATGGTCCGCAACTGTGATGCAGTCGGTATCAACGAGATGCATGTTTCACCGGGTGAAGGCGACGTCCGCAAACACTGGAAAACCTCCCAGGGTGCGGAAAAATGGATGTACATTAAGGCCCACGACAACACAGAAAATGCCTGTCAACACCTAAAATCAAACGGCTTTCAATTGGTTGCGGCGCACTTGAGCGATGCGGCTATCAGTTATCGTGATGTTGACTACACCCAGCCCATCGCTTTGATCATGGGCTCTGAGTTATTTGGTGTCAGCGATCAAACACTGGCTTATGTTGACCAGCAGATCAATATCCCGATGATGGGTGTAACCCAGTCCCTGAACGTTTCTGTCGCCTGTGCAGTTGTGCTCTATGAAGCACAGCGCCAGAGACAGGCTGCGGGTATGTACGACCACTGCAGGCTGAATAGCGAGACCCTGGTAAGGCAGAGGTTTGAGTGGCTGCACCCGGTATTGACAGACTATTGCCAAAGACACGATCTGCCATACCCCTGCCTTGATGAAAACGGTGACCTGGCGGAACCCATGCCAAGGAGTCTGTCAGATTTAACATGAGCGGGTGATGAATTGCCGCTATTTCTTTTCTTTAAGCATATTTGAGAGACCCGCAAACGGGTTGTGAGTGGCTGAACCACTTTTTTCTTCCGACCCCACGTGACCCAGGGCTGCATCTACCAAGCGGGAATGTTCATTGTCGTGACAATAAACACAAAGTAATTCCCAGTTGCTGCCATCCTGCGGATTATTGTCGTGATTGTGGTCACGATGATGAACCGTTAACTCCTGCAGGTTTTCATTGGTAAATTCACGGGCACATCGGCCACAAATCCAGGGGTACATCTTCAGCGCTATTGCCCGGTAGCCCCTCTCACGCTCATTGGAAGCCCTTCGTGCCTGGGCTACGACCCGATCAAGCTTGTCAGATGATTTTTCTGTACCCATTTCAGCCTGCTTCCCGACGAACGGCTTCGATAACAGCAGGTGTTTTCGGCATTTTCGAGGTCCAGATAGAAAAACTTTTTGCCGCCTGCTCCACTAACATACCCAAACCATCAATGTAGGGACGATGCATGTCCTCACAGAGCTTCTTCAATGGCTGGCTGGCTTTGAAATAATTCATGTCATAGCAAAGGCCGCCCTCTGCAAAGCTCGAGGTATTGATAGGTGGTGCCTCGCCCTTGTGACCCAGCGAGGTCGCGTTAATTACGAGATTGAAGGCACTCTGTCCGGACAGTTCAGACCAGCTTGTAACTGAAACCTTGCCGGATGCTTCAAACCTTTCAGAAAGGCTCCTGGCACGTTCCAGGTTTCGGTTAACCAGTATGATTTGTTGAGGATTCTCTGCCAGCAAGCTGCCGAGAATACCTGCCGCTGCACCACCTGCACCGAGAATCAATACACGCAGGCCGGAAATACCCAAACCATGATTCCCGGTCAAATCTGCAATTAATCCGGCACCATCTGTCGTGTGAGCAAACCAGCCTGATTCTTGAAGAACAAGGGTATTCGCAGCCTGTGCCTGACTGACTTCCGGTGATGCTCCGGCGGCCAACTTCCAAGCATCCCGTTTGAAAGGCAAAGTAATGTTACAACCGACGCCACCCGCGCTTCTGAACTCTTCCAGGGCGCGTGGAAAATGGCCGATTTCAGGCTCGATCAACCGATACTCAATATCCAGTCCTACCTGTACCGCAAACATGCGGTGAATCGCTGGAGAAAGAGACGACTTGACCGGTTGCCCGAAAAGCGCCAGCTTGATCAGTTCTTTTCCCTGATCCACGCTGCAGCCTGCAATGCAAAATAGGTCAGTATGCCATCAGCACCAGCACGTTTGATGCCGGTCAAAGCTTCCATGACCACGGACTCTTCATCCAGCCAGCCATTAATAGATGCAGCCTTGAGCATCGCGTACTCACCGGAAACCTGGTAAACGTAAGTTGGCACTCCAAAAGTATCTTTTACGCGCCGAACTATATCCAGGTATGGCAGACCGGGTTTGACCATGACCATGTCTGCGCCTTCCTGAAGATCGAGTTCAACTTCTGAAATTGCTTCGTCGCTGTTGGCCGGATCCATCTGATAGGTGTACTTGTTACCTCCGCCAAGCGCCCCGGCGGAACCCACGGCATCTCTGAATGGGCCGTAAAAGGCGGAAGCATACTTGGCGGAATAGGCCAGTATGCGGGTGTTGATATAGCCGGCCGATTCAAGCGCATCCCGAATCTCACCGATACGCCCATCCATCATGTCAGACGGCGCAACAATATCCGCACCGGCCTGCGCGTGAGAAACCGCCTGCTTGACCAGTGCCACCACGGTTTCGTCATTGACGATGTAACCATCCTCGTTCATCAGACCGTCCTGACCGTGACTGGTGAATGGATCGAGCGCCACATCCGTCATAACACCCAGTTCCGGATAGGCTTCCTTCAAAGCACGTACTGCCCGCTGCGCCAAACCCTCGGGGTTCCAGGCCTCACAGGCATCATCTGTTTTGGCTTCCGGAGCTGTTACCGGAAACAGGGCGATCGCCGGGATACCCAGTCGTACGCACTCCCCGCTTTCACAAGCAACCGGTCGATGCTCATACGTTCGACACCGGGCATGGACTCTACTTTCTCGGTACAGTCTTCGCCTTCAATAACAAATACCGGCCAGATAAAGTCATCCGGGGTTAAAACGGTCTCGCGCATCAAGCGGCGGGAAAAATCATCGGCGCGCATACGGCGCATACGTGTAGAAGGAAAACTCATGCTCTATTGTCCTATGTAAAAACTCAGTGAATTTTAACTCTCTTTGTCCTCAAACTCATACCAAATGCTCAGTTTATCCACCAGTTCCGCAAGTCCGGTTTTCTTCGAAGAGGAAAAAACCTGGGCACTGGCATTTGCTGGCAATCCCTTTCTTGTTTTGAGCAGAGTAGCTTGTGCCGGTCCCCGTTTAAGTTTGTCCGCCTTGGTCAGCAATATGTGACATGGAATACCCGCTGAATCACACCAGCTCAGCATTTGCTGGTCAAACTCACGCATCGGGTGACGGATATCCATAACCAGCACAACACCGCGCAAACACTTGCGTGTTTCCAGATAACGGGCCATAACCTTTCGCCAATGTTCTTTTAGCTTCAGGGGAACCTTGGCATAACCATAACCCGGTAAATCGGCTATACGCCGGTTTTCGTCCAGTTCAAAGATAACAATCTGTTGCGTGCGACCGGGCGTCTTACTGGTTCTTGCCAGCGACTTTTGATCTGTTAAAGCATTGATTGCACTAGATTTACCCGCATTAGAGCGACCAGCAATTGCAACTTCGATACCCCGGTCCGCTGGCAGTTGTTTAAGTTCGTGGGCATTGAGTACGTAGCTCGCAACTCTGAAAGGGTTGGTCTTTTTCATTGTTTGTTTCTCATATTTTTGTATCTTATCGCTGGAACGATTGGGATGAAAACGGGATAATAACCGCCCATTTCGGTCATTGTACGCAAACATTCCTGGAGAGTACGAAATGAAGCAATTATTGCAATTCGCTATTGGCCTGTCGTTGCTGGTATCCATACCTGCCTTCGCGATAGGTGATGCGACTGCTGGTCAGGGCAAAGCAGCTGTTTGTGCAGCTTGTCACGGTGTGGATGGAAACAGTATTGTTCCTAACTGGCCAAAAATAGCCGGTCAACATGCCCCTTATCTTCAACGCCAGATCGCATTGATCAAAGACGGTAACCGGCCGGTTCCAGAAATGGCCGGCATCGTTATCAACCTTACAGATCAGGACATGCAAGACCTGGCGGCTTATTTTTCCAGTCAGACCACCAGCGCTGGTTTAACCGATGAGGCGTTACGTGCCAACGGTGAAATGCTTTACCGCGGCGGCAATTCTGCAACCGGTATACCCGCCTGCATGTCCTGCCACGGTCCGGCTGGGGAAGGCAATCCGCTGTCAGGCTACCCGTCTCTTGCTGGTCAGCACTCTGTCTATTCAGAAAAAATGTTAACCGACTTCCGTGCAGGTACGACCTGGGGAGATGATGATGCCAGCAGCAAAATCATGACCGATGTGACCAAACGGATGACCGATGCAGAAATCAAGGCCGTGGCAAGCTATTTACAGGGTTTGCACAACGTAAAATAATAGCCCCGTAATCACCAGGTGGAACAAAAGGCGTCAATGGGGGTCTGTTAGCCAATAGAAAATATAATGTGGAGAAGGCAACAATGATTCAAAAGGTAATTATCGCGTTAAGCTTGCTGTTTGGCAGCCAGTTGGCCATGGCACAGCTTGAGCCTTATCAGGAAGGAGTGCATTACTTCAAAATAGGTCAGATTCCGGCCGATACAGGTTCTGAAACTGTGGAGGTCACCGAGCTATTCAGTTACGGCTGTTCTCATTGCAACACCTTCGAACCCTATCTGGAAAGCTGGAACGAGAGTAAACCCGAGAACGTCAATTTCAACCGCATTGCTGTTGCTTTTGGCCGCAAGGCGTGGGAAATGATGGCCCGGGCGTATATCACGGCAGAAATGCTGGGTATTGAAGACGAGAGTCACATCGCCATGATGGACGCGATCTGGAAAGACAGAAAGCAATTCCGTACGGTGGACGAACTGGCCGATTTCTACACGCAGTTTGGTATCGAAAAATCAGCCTTCCTGGCGAATTACCAGTCATTTGCGGCAGATAGCCAGCTACGTAAAAGCCAGCGTGATGTGCAGCTTTTCGGCATCACGGGCACACCCAGCGTGGTTGTAAACCGTAAGTACAGGGTCACAAGCAGCAAGAATGTCGGGGATTTCAACACCATGCTGGATGTTGTCGACTTCCTGGTAGCCAAGGAAACGGCCGCCCCGTAAAGTTCACCATCTGTCACCCGCACGGGTGATCTTCATTGGTTATATCGTTCCCGCTTTCCAGGGCGGGAACAATCTTCAAACCCCTTCCTGCCATAGTTTAGAGCCAGCTCACTTGAGCGTAGCCATCTGATTCATACATTACCGTCTGTCGAAATACACTTTGCTGTTGACTCATCCGCGCATAAGAGTATTCTGTTGTTTCCTTACCACACCATGCTTACAACTATGACGCAAGCCCAAATCCTGGTCGTTGATGACGAGCCTGATATCCGGCAACTCGTACAAGAAATCCTTGAAGACGAGGGATACTCTGTACAGGTTGCAAAAGATGGTGAAAGTGCCCTTATGGTCTATGCACAACAGAAACCTGACCTCGTTCTGCTGGATATCTGGATGCCGGATATTGATGGAATCTCACTTCTGAAAGAATGGTCTAGTGCCGGAAATCTTGAGTCCCAAGTCGTCATCATGTCCGGTCATGGAACACTCGAAACCGCCGTGGAGGCCACTCGCCTGGGTGCTTTCGATTTTGTGCAAAAACCACTCTCACTCGCCAAATTGCTGGCGACAGTGAGAAAGGCGCTGGATTCACGACCGCAATCCACGGCTACCGATACATCCGGACTTCACACGCCGCCGGTAGAACCGCTTGGCAACAGCCCCGTTATGCAACTGTTACGCAACAGCGCGAAACAGGCTGCAAACAATGCCTCACCAGTAATGATTACCGGCGAAAGCGGCAGTGGCCGGGAAACGCTGGCCCGATATATTCATCACCTGTCAACCGCCAGTGGAGCTATGGTTACACTGGACCACAGCCAGGCCAGTGGTGAAAATGCCCGCAGTTATCTGTTCGGTTCTGTTTCAAACGGCACCGTAATCGATGGGTTACTGGATAAGGCCGCCGGTGGTGTGCTGTTTATACCTAAATTGCAAAGACTGCCGCTGGACACGCTTGAACTACTGAACAACGCAATTGAATCAAATGGTTATACACCAGTAGGTGGTACGGGATTTAAGCAAATCGGGTGCCGTATCATTTGCAGCGCCGCGGATAACCTGGAGCAGTTAGTTAAAGAAAAACGTCTGCCCGGACCCTTGTATTTTCACCTTAACGTCCTGCCTTTAAAATTACCTGCACTGCGCGAGAGACCTGAGGATATCCCTGAATTGATCAGGTATTTTTCCGACTGGTTTCCCAACCATGAAAACCTGCCCTACCGTTCATTTTCGGTTTCCATCCAAAACCGGATGCGAAACCACAGCTGGCCGGGTAATGTTCGCGAATTGCGCAACCTGATCCAGCGTCTTTTGGTGCTTGGTCACGAAGGTGAGGTTTCGGCCCAGGAAGTAGAAGAGGCCCTTAACCAAAGTGCGGCCAGTGTGGATTCAGCCACTACCGGTCACGCGGGTTTGTATCAGGACGGCCTGTATGACCTGCCGTTGCGCGAAGCCCGGGAACAATTCGAACGCGACTACCTGACCTACCAGTTAAAGAAAGCTGGCGGCAGTGTCGGCAAGCTGTCCGAATCGGTAGGTATGGAGAGAACCCACCTGTACCGAAAACTCAGATCACTTGGAATTGACCCTAAACTGGTGACCAACTAATGAGGATCGTTATTCTCGGTGCCGGACAGGTCGGTTCAACCGTGG
>JAOUCZ010000214.1 GCA_029859505.1 Lysobacterales bacterium
GGAAACAGGCAATACCCAGGCCGTGCTTGATGGCGATCTGGATCAATTTGTAGAGGCATCCCTGAAGCAGGGCTTGTCTGAAGAGTAATCAGCAACAGGAATAAAAGCGTGAGCAAAAAGAACCAAAATAATACAGGCGGTGATAGCGTACTGGACGAAAACCGGCTGATCGCTGAGCGGCGGGAAAAGCTACACGCATTAAAGGCGGAAACTATCGCCTTTCCTAATGATTTTAGGCCCAATACCAATGCAGCCGTATTGCATGAACGTTTTGCCGATGATGACACCGAAACACTGGCGGAGGTTGGCGAAACTTTTGCACTCGCCGGCCGTATGCTGGCCAAGCGTGTTATGGGCAAAATTGCTTTCGTCAAGGTACAGGACGGGACCGGAGCCATTCAGTTCGTTATACAGCGGGACAATCTTCCTGAAGGGCTATATCAGCAGTTCAAGCAGTGGGATATCGGTGACATCATCGGTGGCAGCGGATCTATATTCCGGACCCAGAAAGGTGAATTGTCCGTCAAGCCGGTCGAACTGCGCCTGTTGACGAAATCGCTGCGTCCATTACCTGAAAAATTTCATGGCCTGACTGATACGGAAACACGTTACCGCCAGCGTTATGTCGACCTGATAATGAATGAGGACTCCAGGAAAGTTTTTCAGACACGATCAAAAATCATTCGTTTCATCCGCGATTTCATGGAAGCGCCGGGCAGGGAATTTCTTGAAGTGGAAACACCCATGATGCATCCGATACCGGGTGGCGCAACCGCACGGCCATTCGTAACCCACCATAATGCACTGGATCTGCCGATGTTTCTGCGTGTTGCACCTGAGTTGTATTTAAAACGTCTGACAGTTGGCGGTTTGGACCGGGTATATGAAATAAACCGAAACTTTCGTAATGAAGGTGTTTCTACCAGGCATAACCCCGAATTCACCATGCTTGAATTCTATTGGGCATATGCCAATTACAATGACCTGATGGATCTGACAGAAACCATGCTGCGGGAACTTGCAATAGAAGTTTGCGGTAGTACGACAGTGGAATTTGAGGGTGAGGATATTGATTATGGCTCACCGTTTGAACGCATAAGCGTAGAGGATGCCGTCAGGAAGTATAGTCCGGACCTGGCAGATGCCGATCTTTGGGACATGGAAACGTTGAAAAGTGCCTGTGCAAAACATGATGTTCATGTTGATAAGAGTTGGGGTGAAGGTAAATTATTGATCGAGTTGTTTGAAGCAACCGCTGAATCACAGTTGATGAATCCAACCTTTATTACGGCCTATCCAACCGAGGTATCACCGTTATCACGCCGAAATGATGAGAATCCCCTGATTACGGATCGTTTCGAGCTGTTCGTTGCCGGTCGCGAGATCGCCAACGGTTTCTCGGAGTTGAACGACCCGGAAGATCAGGCAGCCCGCTTTCAGGAACAGGTTTCACAAAAAGATGCCGGTGACCTTGAAGCCATGCATTACGATGCTGATTATATCCGTGCGCTGGAATACGGTATGCCGCCGACAGCAGGTGAGGGTATTGGTATTGACCGTGTGGTTATGTTGTTTACCGATTCTGCTTCAATCAGGGATGTTCTGTTGTTCCCGCATATGCGGCCGGAGGTTTAGACAATGTCAGATAAGAGAAATATGGGAACTGACTCGATAATCGGGGCCCTGATAGTCAACACCATCAGCATATTTGCTGTGAGTTATGTTCTTTCAGGTATCCAGATTGACTCGTTTGTAACGGCTCTAATTCTGGCGGTAGTGATGGCGGTTCTGAATGCCACATTAAAACCGTTTCTGATCTTGATCACAATTCCGTTGACCATTATTACTTTTGGATTGTTCCTGCTTGTTGTGAATGTCCTTGTATTGTATGCCGCTGAATACTTGATTGGTGGCTTTCATATCGCCGGATTCTGGTGGGCATTGGCATTTTCACTGCTGGTTTCTTTTGTTAACGGTCTTCTTTTTGGACCGCGTCGATAAGAGTTCAGCAAAAGGGTCAACGCTGAGTTTCGGCGTCACGTTGTTCAAACCATCTTGCGATGAGATGACGTTCTGTATCCGTCATCTGGGTCAGATTTGCCAACGGCATCGTGCGTGTAATCGCCACTGCCTGGTATATTTTTTCAGCGTGTAGTTGCATTTTTTCAGGGCTGTCCAACTCAATGCCAAGGGGAGCACTGGCAAAACCCTGGAAGCTCGGTGTTGCAGCATGGCAGGCTGTGCAGCGTGACTCGACGACCTCGTAAACATCCCGGCTATCCACACTTTCTGTCAGTGTTTCCGCCTTCGATACTGTCGCAGAGTCTGGTGCTGTAACGATGATCAGACCCACCAGTAACAGAACTGCAGGTATCAATGGCCAGGCTCGAAATCCGGGTAAATGCCGGATATTGAAATAATGCCGGATAGCAACCGCCGCGAGTGAAAAGACAAGCAATACCAGCCAGTTGTGCGGGTGTCCATAACTTGCCGGATAGTGACCGCTTATCATGATGAATAATACGGGCAGGGTAAGGTAGTTATTGTGCCGTGAGCGTTGCAGGGCGCTACGGCCCTTGCCTGGATCGGGAACACGTTTTTCCGATACGGCGTTAACCAGGTCTTTTTGTGCCGGAATGATGACGCGAAACACGTTTGCAACCATGATGGTGCCAATGGCAGCGCCAACGTGAATATAGGCGGCACGCCCGCTTAGCAATGAGCTTAAGACCCACGCAAGTATCACGAACCATGTAAATATCAGCAGTGCGACCAACCACTCCGGGCCGGATAGCCGGCAACAAATGACGTCATAAAAAATCC
The DNA here is from genome assembly GCA_029859505.1 of Lysobacterales bacterium. Classification (GTDB taxonomy): domain Bacteria; phylum Pseudomonadota; class Gammaproteobacteria; order Xanthomonadales; family SZUA-36; genus SZUA-36. The sequence continues at coordinate 2,824 of JAOUCZ010000214.1, forward strand.
AACTGGATAGAAGTGCCAGGATACCAACGCTGATGGCAGCGCCCGGGCTAAGCCCGCCGGCCCCGGGGCTGAGCATATAGGTTTGAGCATTCCAGTAGAACACGACAACCAGGAGTGCCATACCGCTGATCCACGTCGCGTAAGCTTCCCACTTGAACCAGTGCAGGGTAGGCGGAAGTTGGCCGGGTGCGACCTCAAATTTTTTCAGGTAGTAGAAGCCGCCACCATGAACAGCCCACAGATCACCGGCCGTACCTTCCTGCTGGTTTTGACGTTGAAGGTGGTTTTCCAGCCAGTTGAAATAGAAAGATGCACCTATCCAGGCGATACCAACAATGAGATGAGCCCAGCGAATTAGCAGGCTCAGCCACATGTGAAGGTGTGCTTCAATTTCCATAGTTTTCTTCCTGGTGCCCGTCGGGTGCGTTACTCGTAACGCGCCGTCAAAGACCTCCCGCAAAATTTACGTATCATTCTCGCCTGCATACAAACAATTGAGAATGGCCTCGGGTGTAGCGGGTGTATCGAGAGACGGTAAGGTTTTCCCACCCAGCTTCTCTGCAATAACCTGGTTAATGGCACTATGAACGGAAATCGCGAGCATTAATGGTGGCTCACCCACGGCCTTTGAACGGTGGATGGTCTTTTCCCTGTTTCTGCCCTTGTCCCACAGGCGGACATTGAACACATCAGGTATATCTCCACAGGTCGGTATCTTGTAGGTTGATGGTGCATGTGTGCGAAGCCGTCCTTTGGTATCCCACCAGACCTCTTCCGATGTCAGCCATCCGGCTCCCTGAACAAAGCCGCCTTCAATCTGACCAATATCAATGGCCGGGTTCAGTGACTTACCTGCGTCGTAGAGAATGTCGACGCGCGTGATACGTGATTCGCCGGTCAGGCAGTCAACCTCCACCTCGGAAACTGCTGCACCGTAGGCAAAATACAAAAATGGGCGTCCGCTGGATGTTTGCGGATCATAGTGAATTTTCGGAGTGCGGTAAAATCCGGTGGCAGACAGCGAGATACGGCCCAGCCATGCCTGTTCAGCCAGCTCTGCAAAACTGATTTCGATATCACCGGCCTTGACACAATTATCGACGAACTTAATTTCTACAGGTGCAACATCAAACTTTTTACTGGCAAACTTAAGCAGCCGTTTCTTGATTTTTCGTGACGCTGCACGGGCAGCCATACCATTCATGTCGGTACCGGAAGATGCTGCCGTTGCAGAGGTGTTGGGAACCTTGCCGGTATTGGTTGCGGAGATTTTGACCCGGTCGAGATCAATCTGGAACTCCTCGGCGACCACCTGGGCAATCTTGATCATCAAGCCCTGGCCCATTTCAGTACCGCCGTGATTCAGGTGGACACTGCCGTCTTTGTAAACATGAACCAGTGCGGCAGCCTGGTTTAGAAACGTCGTGGTGAATGAGATACCGAATTTGGCCGGGGTAAATGCTATGCCTTTGCGTATGACCGGGCTGTTCCGGTTAAAGGCAGCTATTTCCTGCCGTCTCTCCTTGTATCGGGATGAGGCTTCAAGCTCCGAGATCAGACCAGGCAGGACGTTATCTCTGATGACCATTTTGTAAGGTGTAATATTACGCTTGTCCACACCATACAGATTTACCTTACGAACGCTGAGCGGGTCTTTTCCAAGTTGTTGCGCGATAGCATCAATGACACGTTCGATGCCTACCATACCCTGCGGTCCCCCAAAGCCCCTGAATGCTGTGTTGGACACGGTGTTGGTTTTGCAGCGATAAGATGTAATGCTGACATTGGGCAGGTAATAGGCATTGTCACTGTGGAACATGGCGCGATCGGCGATAGGACCCGACAGGTCCGATGATATGCCGCAACGCAGGGCGTGCATGAACTCAATTCCGAGTATGCGGCCGTCGTCATCGAAGCCTACATCGTAACGAATTTTGAAATCATGTCGTTTGCCGGTGCTGCGCATGTCGTCATCGCGGTCCAGTCTCAACTTAACGGGCCGGCCAGTCATGCTGGCCATCACGGCCGCCATGATGGCCCACTGTGCCGCCTGGGTTTCCTTTCCGCCAAAGGCACCACCTATCCGGCGAACCTCTACCGTCACCGCATTGATTGGTTTTCCCAGGCTGCGGGCCACCAGGTGTTGTACCTCGGAGGGGTGTTGGGACGACGTCAGGATTAGCATATCCCCATCTTCGTTGGGTATGGCCATGGAGACCTGGCCTTCAAGGTAGAAGTGGTCCTGTCCACCAGTGAAGACTTCACCTTGCAGGCGCTGAGGTGCTGCTTCAATGGCTGTGCCTGGTTCACCGCGTTGCAAAACATGGGGCTCAAGCACAAAAGATTTTTCTTTCAGGGCGGTTTCTATATCCAGAATGGCAGGGAGTTCCTCGTACTCGATTCGTGCCAATAGTGCCGCCTGTCGGGCTATCGCACGGCTCTCGGCCACCACCACAAATAGTGGTTGGCCCTCGAACTGAACCAGGTCTTCTGCCAGCACCGGTTCGTCAAATTTGTGCATGGGGCTGATTTCATTATCCCCAGGGATATCAGCTGCGGTCATTGTACGGACCACGCCTGGATATTGTTTCACCGCAGAAAGGTCCATGCTGACTACCCGGGCATGGGCAACAGTACTGCTGCCAAAATAACAATGCAGCAGGTTGGAAGGCTCCGTTATGTCATCCACGTACACTGCGGTGCCTGCAACATGTTTGCTTGCGCTGTCATGGCTGATGGCAGAATACACGTGATGGAATTTTCGCCTTTTCTGACTGGTGTTTTTAGAGTTACTCACCGGCACCACCTTTATCGCGGTTGCTCACCTGGTTGAGTGCTGTGTGAGGTAAATCCAATCTGACGGGGTAGGGCACTGCAGTTTGTTCAAGAAAGAATCTCTGCAGGAGATTTTGAGCGACCCGCGTACGATATGACGCACTTGCCCTCATGTCAGTCAGAGGAGTGAAGTCTTTCAACATGGCCTGCATGGCCTGGTTGATGGTTTCCTGGTTCCAGGGCTTACCTTCAAGGGCCTTCTCACATGCCTTGGCGCGTTTTGGAGTTTCAGCCATACCACCGAAACAAACTCTTGCATTGTTGATGGTTGAATCATTTATCTGGACGGCGAATGCGCCGCATACGGCTGATATATCCTGTTCAAATCGTTTGGAAACCTTGTAGGTCGCAAACAGTTGATTTTCCGGTGGCACTGGTAAGCGTACCTGTGCAAGACATTCACCCGCATGCAGGTCCTGCTTTCCATAGCTTATGAAATAGTCCTCCAGATCACATACACGCTGACCCCGTGTGCTTTGCAACACCAGCTTGGCACCCAGGGCGACCAAACCAGGCGGCATATCACCGATGGGCGAACCGTTCGCAATGTTGCCGCCGATAGTGCCTGCATTTCGGACCTGTGTACCACCGATACGTTGAATGAGAGGCAAAAAGGCAGGGTAGCGGGTGGTGATGTCATCCGCTGCGTCGGTATAGGTCACTGTTGAGCCAATTGACAGGTATTCTCCATCATCCTGAATCTGCTTCAGTTCTTCTACGGCGCCGAGGTAGATGACGGTTTCAAGTCTGCGATGTTGCTTGGTTACCCAGAGACCCACATCGGTTGCGCCAGCTACCAGTGCGGCCTGCGGGTTCGCCTCCAGTAGCTTACAAAGCCCGGCAAGTGTCCGGGGTGTGTAAAAGTGTCCGCTTTCACTGCTGGCATGCAGCGTGCTGGTGCTTTGAATTGATTTCAGCAGATCGACAA
>JAOUCZ010000033.1 GCA_029859505.1 Lysobacterales bacterium
CTGGAGCAGGGGCCATACCGCACAGCGGCTGATTTCAAGCACGATGAGATGGATGTTCTAATCAATAATGGGTTGATGAATCACCCCGGCTGGAATGATCCGCAAACGTTTCGAAAATTTGAAACGGAAACTGCCGTGCAAAAACAAGGCGAGCCTCCACCGGCTTATTATGCCCGTGGTGTAGGCGGTAGCAGTGTTCATTTTACTGCCAACTACTGGCGCTTCCATCAAAGTGATTTCATGGAACGTAGTTTGCTGGGTCCGATGAAGGGAACCGGTTTTGCAGACTGGCCAATAAGTTACGAGGAGTTAGAGCCCTTTTACAACAGGGTTGAATGGGAATGTGGTGTTTCCGGTCAACCGGGACCGTTTGACGCCCCGCGTTCCAAACCCTATCCAATGCCACCGATGCCTGTCAAATCATCAGGTGTCCTGTTTGAAAAAGGTGCACGGGCCATCGGCTTGCATCCACAGCCTGCACCGTTGGCGATCCTGTCAAAACCGCACAATGGACGTCCTGCCTGTGTGCATTGCGGTTTTTGTATGGGTTTCGGCTGCGAGGTTAACGCAAAATCCTCGACACTCGCGTCAATGATTCCACAGGCCGAGGCCACCGGGCGATGTGAGATCCGGCCTTTATCAACTGTTTTCCGGGTTCAAACCAACGATGCGGGGCGAGTTACCGAGGTGGTATATCTTGATTCGGAGGGGCAGGAACAGGCACAGAAAACCAAGGCGCTAATATTGGCGGCAAATGGCGCTGAAACACCAAGACTGCTGTTTTTATCGGAATCGGGTCGCTCACCCAATGGTTTGGCCAACTCTTCTGGTATCGTCGGTAAATACCTGATGGGAAATGGGCATTCTGTCACCCAGGCAGCATTTGAACATCCACTGAATGAGTTCAAGAGTGTACAGGTCACACGGATTGTTCACGATTTTTATGAGAATGATCCAGCCCGTGGGTTCTACGGTGGTGGTGGCATGGATGCCAGGCCGTTCCTGGATTCCACTCCTATCCTGCATGCAATGACCGGTCTGCCACCTGGGAAACCAACCTGGGGCCTTGAATTCAAGCGGATGCTTCGACATTACTTTACCCGCAAAATGTCAGTACTGGGCAGTACCACGTCTGTACCCCTGGCAAGCAACAACATAACGCTTGACCCGAACTTGAAGGATGATAAAGGCAGGCCCGCCATACGCATGACTTACATGGATCATGCCGATGACCTCGCCATGGCGACCTTTTTACAGGACAGGGCTGTGGAAATTCTTGGTGCAGCCGGTGCAGCAGAGATTTGGAGAGAACCGGTGGAGGGTGGCACCATACATGCACACTTACTGGGAACCTGTCGCATGGGCAATGACCCGGCGACTTCGGTTGTTGATAAGTACCACCGTAGCCATGATGTTCCAAACCTGTTTATTTGCGATGGTTCGAGTTTTGTCAGTTCCGGCCGCGGACAACCAACGATGACAATCCAGGCTTTGGCGTTCAGGGCTGCAGAGCACATTACACGTTTTGCCCGAAATGGTGAAATTTAATAAATTAGAGGAGACACATGATATGAAGTTCATAGTGAAAATATTGGCAGTAGCGTTTTTGCTTTCGAGTCCGGTGGCACAGGCCGGCGAATTAGAAGTTGAATATTATCCAGTCAGGGAGGATATGCAGTTACCATTTTCTGAGGCGGTCAGAGTAGGTCACATGCTATACCTGTCTGGCCAACTGGGTTATGACGCCAAAACATCCAAGCTGGTTGAGGGTGGGATTGCCGGTGAAACAAGAAAGACTCTGGAGAATATCAAGGCCACTCTTGAAAAACATGGCTCCTCAATGGCTGAAGTGGTGAAGTGCACGGTCTTCCTGGCCGATATCAATGAGTGGGCTGCCATGAACGAGGTATATGTAACCTATTTCCCAACCAACCCACCTGCCCGAAGTGCACTGGGAAGCAGCGGATTGGCGCTTGGTGCACGTACGGAAATTGAGTGCATAGCGACCGTAAAATAGACCATAAAGGCAGGTTCCTCTGACACCCGCTTGGCGCTTCGTTTTTTCTTTTGTGACGAGCGGAAATCAGCTTCCTTTAATTTTTACCAACTGGAGATCACAATGAAGCGCTGGCTATTCCTGGGATTGTTGATTGTTCTACAACTGAGTTTCCAGGCCCGGGCCGAAGAACCGGCTGTCAGCCGTTTTGCGCATCTGGCGCTGGATTGTGTTCATCAGGAATACCCTAACAAGATTTCACATGTAATGAGTGGTGATCAGGATGTTGCTCCACCACGAGAGCTGACACCGGTCTTTTATGGTTGTTTTGACTGGCACTCGTCTGTGCATGGCCACTGGCTGCTGACACGATTGCTGCGTTTGTACCCCGATGCGGAATTTGCCGGTCCGGCCGAAGCAGCTTTAAATGAGAGTTTTAAGGCCGAGCACGTCGCAGTCGAAGTCGCTTATGTCAAGCACCCACAAAGGGCTTCATTCGAGAGGCCGTACGGAGTTGCATGGTTCTTGCAGCTGACTGCAGAATTACGTGAATGGGACGACCCAAGGGCCCGTCGTTGGCTGACGGTTCTGGAGCCTCTTGAAGCCGCCCTGGTCAGCAATATGGAAACCTGGCTCGCGAAGTTGGCATACCCCATTCGGATAGGTGAACATGCTCAAACAGCTTTCGCTTTTGGGCTGTTTCTGGATTGGGCGCGTGCCAGTGGCCGTACCGATTTCTTCAGCCTGGTGGCAGACAGATCAAGGGCCTTTTACTTGAATGACCAGAACTGTCCGTTGGCCTATGAGCCGGGTGGGCAGGACTTCCTGTCACCATGCCTGGCAGAGGCTGATTTGATGCGACGCATCATGAATGCCGACGAATATGCCCGCTGGTTGAGCGTCTTCATGCCGTCAGTACCCGTAAGTGGAGGTGGTGACTGGTTGCCATTAGCGGTGGTCACTGACCCGACTGACGGCAAACTGGCCCATCTCGATGGTTTGAATATCAGCCGTGCATGGATGCTGCAGGGAATGGCTTTCGGTCTACCGGAAGGAGACCCGCGCAGAAAGGCCTTACTTGAAAGTGCGGCGGTTCATAAAAAATCAGGCCTGGCTTCAGTAACCGGTGAACATTACGAAGGCGGACATTGGCTCGGGAGTTTTGCGACCTATTTACAAACAGAACGGGGACTGGGTAAAGAGGAAGACTAATCGAACTTGTTTGATTTCGATCAATAAATGCTTTTGTTCAGTTGATTATCATAGAGTTGTTGTTGCTGGAGAATGATATGGCTACCTATCAAAGAATCCTTGTTGCGGTTGATCTTAGCTCCGAATCAGCACTGGTGGTGCAAAAGGCCCAGCTAATAGCAGGGCCGAATGCCGATATCCATGTCGTGTATGTCCAGGAGCCTATGGATAATGTCTATGTCGGCATAGTTCCGCAAAGTGCCGCGTTCAGTGGTCTTGGTGATCTTGAAGCGCAACTTGGTAAGGAACTGAAAGAGAAACTAATCGTGCTGGGTGAAAAGTTCAAGCTGTCGCCTGACCATTTGCATATCCTCCATGGTTCACCTGCTCATGAGATCCACCGTTTCGCTAAAGACAATAAATGCCAGTTGATTGTCATCGGTACACATGGTCAGAAAGGCCTTCAGCTATTGCTGGGCTCAACCGCAAACTCAGTACTGCACGGTGCTGGTTGTGATGTGCTTTCCGTCAGAATAGGTGCTACTCTGTAAAGAGTCTGTCGCTCGGTTTGTTGCGGCTACTCCGAAAAAAAAAACGAGTTTCAGTTCGTTTTAGGCATGGCCTGTGGCCGTGAGAGGGCATCTTGAATTTTAAAGTTCTGGCATGGATTGCCGTTTTTCTTCTGGTACTGACCTGGTCTGCCATTGAGCCAGCCGATCGGCTGACCTGGTGGATGGAAGTCATTCCGGCAATTCTTGGATTGGGTGTCCTTGTGATGACACGTCAACGTTTTCCATTGACAGAGCTGGTCTATTTCTTGATTTTGATACACGCCATTATTTTAATGGTAGGCGGTCACTACACTTATGCCGAGGTACCTGTCGGTGATTGGCTGCGCGATTTTACCGGTGGAGAGCGAAACAACTACGACAAGCTGGGTCACCTCGCGCAAGGATTTGTCCCGTTCATGATTGCCCGTGAAATCATGATCCGTAATAAGGTCGTGACTGTCAGGGCCTGGTTAAATTTCCTGCTGCTTTGCATCGTGTTGGCGTTAAGTGCGTTTTATGAGCTGATAGAGTGGTGGGCGGCTTTACTAAGCGCAGAGGCAGCGGATGCATTTCTGGGAACACAGGGTTACGTCTGGGATACACAATCTGATATGTTGTGGGCGCTCAGTGGGGGGATATTAGCTCTATTGACCTTATCTCGATGGCATGACCGCCAGATCAGCGACATAACAAATATCCGCTAAAGATCACTACCGAGTGCGGAGCGGCTTAAATTCATAAGCTCAAACCGTTTGTTCACCTGTTCCAGTATTCCATTCGCATCCAGACCGGCCCAGGCCAGGCAGTCCTGCCGTGAACCATGTTCGATATAGAGATCCGGTATTCCAATATTCAGGATATTGAAACTGCCCCCGGTTGAGGCTAGAAACTCGTTCACTCCACTGCCGGCTCCACCCATAGCTGCATTCTCTTCTACGGTGACCAGCAGGCTGTGGCTTTGAGCCATTTCCATGATGACTTCAGTATCAAGAGGTTTGACAAACCTCATATTCACAAGGCTTGCACCGATACGTGAGGCGACTTCGCTGCAGGCCTGAAGTGTACTGCCAAACGCCAGGATGGCGACATCCTTACCGCGTTTTACCACCTCGGCTTTGCCGATGGGTAAGGCCTGCATGTTCTCGTCAACCAATTCGCCGGGTCCGCTTCCACGTGGATACCGCACGGCTACGGGTCCCTTGTACTTGAAGCCCGTGTAAAGCATTTGCCGGCATTCATTCTCATTGGATGGTGCCATGACGATCATGTTTGGAACGCACCGCAGAAAACTCAGGTCAAAACTGCCTGCATGAGTTGGGCCGTCCGAACCGACCAGACCGGCCCGGTCAATAGCAAACAGTACAGGAAGGTTCTGAATCGCAACATCATGGATCAACTGGTCATAGGCTCTTTGTAAGAAAGTGCTGTAGATGGCCACCACCGGGTGTGTGTCCTCGCAGGCCATACCGGCAGCCAGTGTTACGGCATGCTGTTCCGCGATGCTGACGTCGAAATAACGGGTGGGAAAGCGTTGTTCAAACTCCACCAGGCCGGATCCCTCACGCATCGCCGGTGTTATAGCGAGCAGTTTTTCATCCAGTTCGGCCATGTCGCACAACCACTGACCAAAGACCTGCGTGTAGGTTGGTGTTGGCTTAACTGCCGGTGTGACCGGGACAATACCCTGTTGAGGATCAAATGGTGAAACGGCATGATATTTTACCGGGTCTTTCTCTGCAGGTTCATATCCCTTGCCTTTGGCGGTAATGATGTGAAGCAGGTTGGGTCCATCCACGGTCTGTATGGTCTGAAGTGTGCGTAGCAACACGGGTAGATCATGCCCGTCAATCGGACCCAGGTAATTAAAGCCAAACTCCTCAAACAATGTGCTTGGCACAATCATGCCTTTCACGTGCTCTTCCCAACGGCTCATAAAGCGCCACACGCGGGAATCTTTGTGCATCATCCGTTTGCCGCGTTCACGAATATGGGTCACGGTAGGCCCACTCATCATACGCGCCAGAACCTTGGTCATTGCACCGACATTGGGCGATATCGACATCTGGTTTTCATTCAATACAACCAGCATGTTGGGGTCAAGTGATCCGCCATGATTGAGCGCCTCAAATGCCATGCCGGCTGTCATTGCGCCATCACCAATGACGGATACGATCCGACGATCCACGTTTTTATGTGTCGAGGCCAGCGCCATACCAAGTCCGGCGCCAATTGAAGTGGAAGAATGACCTACACCAAAGGTATCGTACTCACTTTCTGAGCGCTTTGGGAATGGTGCCAGACCACCGGATTTCTTGATGGTGCCGATGCGATCACGTCGGCCGGTCAGTATTTTATGCGGATATGCCTGGTGTCCTACGTCCCAGACGATGCGGTCATGAGGTGTGTCAAAAAGATAATGCAGGGCGACTGTGAGTTCAATGCAGCCCAGGCCTGCACTGAAGTGCCCACCACTTTTTGAGATAGCCTGCAGTAAATACTCACGCAGCTCGTCAGCCACCTGCGGCAGCTGATCCTGATCCAGTTTGCGTAAATCTGCCGGTTTGATGATTTGGTCAAGCAGTGGGTATTTCTCAACGTTCATAAGCGGTATTCTACCGGTCCCGGTCGACTGCGTAACCTGCCAGCCACTCAAGTGTGTCGGTATCTCCCGGAAGGTGGGTCAATTCCATCAGTGCACTATCCCGCAGTTCATGTGCTCTCTCAAGTGATTTCTCCACACCAATAATGGCAGGAAAAGCAGGTTTTAACCTGGCCGCATCGGCCCGGCTCGGTTTTCCGGTGACATCAGAGTTACCTATGACATCCAGCAGATCATCAAAAACCTGGAAAGCGAGACCTATCAACTGTCCGTAACTCGACAGGGCATTGACCTGCGAACCTGGCGCCGATGCAAGTAATGCTGGTGCCATGGTGCTGATCTGGATAAGTGCACCGGTCTTGAATGCGTGAATATCCTCCAGTTCGGCCTGAGAAATTTGTTTTCCAAGGCTGTCGAGATCAAGCACCTGGCCGCCGGCCATTCCACTGGCGCCACATGCACGCGCGAGTCCCAGGATAATAGCAATCTGTTCTTGAGGGTGAGCGCCAAGACCCGGGTCAGCCGCCAGAATCTCGAATGCCAGTGCCTGTAAAGCATCTCCTGCCAATATGGCCGTGGCCTCGTCAAACTTACGGTGACTACTTGGCTGCCCCCGTCTAAGGTCATCGTCATCCATGCTGGGCAGGTCATCATGGATCAGGGAATAGGTATGGATAAGCTCAATTGCGGTGGCGATACCGTCGAGCTTGTTATCATCCAAATTCAATGCCCGGCCAGATGCATAAACAAACAAGGGACGGATTCGCTTTCCACCCGCTAAGGCAGAGTAGGTCATTGCCTTTTGCAATAACGGCGGTGTCCGTGAAGGCTCAGGCAGATATCCGGGTAGATTATTTTCAAACCTGGTCTGCCATGCCCTTATGATGGCAGCAGTTTCAGGCATCCGGGTCAAATGGCCTGAGTGTGTCTTCGTCCTGAGTATTGGTCAGGATTTCAATGGTTTGCTGCGCATTGTCCAGTGCCGTTTGGCATTGACGTGTAAGCTCAATCCCGTGTTTGAAACCTGATAGGGATTCATCCAGTGACAGGTCGCCCTGTTCGAGGTTTGCAACCAATTTTTCTAGTTCTGCCAGCGTCTCTTCAAAGTTGGGAGCAGGCTCTGTTTTTTTGCTCATAATCTATGTTCCGGAGTTAGCGAAGCGACACTAACGTACCGCACACGCAGGGTCAACTATCAATGGGTCGCCGGGTGCTGTTGTTCAAGAACAAACTGCAGCAGCGGGTGCTCAGGACGCCATTTTAAGCTGAGATGGTTATCTGATAACCAGCTTGCAAACTGCTCGTTGAAGCACCAATCTCCCATTGACACCAACTCCCCATCCAGTTTGCAAAATGGAATGGAATCTCTTAACCAGGGGGGGATATGTGAAGCCTGAAACAGATTTTTGAGGCTTTTATGAAAACCGCCCCGGCTGAATAGAGCGTCTTGCGTATTAATACGACCAACAACCGAGAGCTTTTTATCGGGAAAGCTATCGAGATGTCGCTCAGTCTTGTTTTCAGTGCGTAAAATTAACTGACCAACATCTGCTCCCAGATCGATTGTGCTTTCCCCTCTTGGCCAGTTGACGGTGGGGCAAGGCAGAATCTCTACATCTGTATGCAACCATAGATGACTCATATACCAACGTAGTATCCAACCGTCCCAATGAAGAGAAATTTTATGGTCATTACCCGCCAGTTGAGCCTGGTTGCAAAAAGTATCCAGTTTATAGACCGGGATGCCGGGTATTGCTGATTGCTTCAGCCAGTGCCGGATTACCAGTCTGAATAACTCCGGCTTGGCGAGGCACTGTGGTGTGACTACCAACACATGAGGATGGGCCAGGTTTGGTTTGATATATTTAACTGCAAGATCTTCCAGCAAATTTCGCGAATCTGACATCGCGTCGCGGGTTAATAGCAGACGCTGGCCAACGTCCGGCCAGCGCTTTTCCAGCAGAGGGATGACCTCGTGACGTACAAAGTTACGATCATGATTTAGATGTTTATTGGAAGGGTCTTCCGACCATTGGATATTGTTTTCTTGCAGGTATGTCCGCAATGCGTTGTTTTTAAACCGCAGCAGGGGTCTTTGCAAAAATCCGTTTCCCAGTGGTCTGCTTTCGGGCATCGCTGAAAGTCCATCAACACCGCTGCCGCGCATCAGGTTAAGCAATAGAGTCTCAGCCTGATCATCAGCATGATGAGCGGTTAACAAACAGTCGCCGGTATTGAGCAGGGCTGAAATGGCCTCGTAGCGTAAATGACGTGCCTCTGCTTCCAGACCTTTGCCCGAGCGATTCGTTAAGCTAATTTTCAGACAGGTCAGCTTTATACCATGCTGATGGCAGAATTTTTCACACTGTAACTGCCACTGATCGGCATCAGGATGAATGCCATGGTTGATGTGTACGGCAGAAACGGCTGTACCCAATTGTTGTTGGGTGTTGTTGAGGGCGTGCAGAAGCGCAGTGGAATCAGCACCGCCGCTGTATCCCACGATATACGAGTTTACGGTTGGGAAAGACCTGAGAACTTGCAGCAAACGCTCTGCATTAAATGCCAAGGAACGATTGCTCATTAACCTGGGAACCTGTTTGATTAGTCCTTGAATTCGCCGTAAGAGAGCAAGCGTTGATAGCGGTCCTCTAAGAGGGCCTCTGTTGTCATGTTATCCAGTTCTTCAAGTTGTGCGGCCAGGCAATCGCCAACCTTTGCGGCAACGGTCTCCGGATCTTTATGGGCTCCGCCGAGTGGTTCCGGGATCACCTCGTCAACCAATCCCAACTGCAAAAGCCTGTCGGACGTGATGCCGAGAGCAGATGCCGCATCTTCGGCAAGCGCCGCGTCATTCCACAGAATGGATGCGCAGCCTTCCGGTGATATCACCGAGTAAGTACTGTATTGCAGAATATTCACACGATCGCCTACACCGATGGCAAGGGCTCCGCCGGATCCGCCTTCACCGATGACGGTGCAAATAACCGGCACCGGCAGTCTGGACATGTATTTCAGATTGGTTGCAATAGCCTCCGACTGGCCGCGTTCTTCTGCTCCCACACCCGGATAGGCTCCTGGCGTATCAATAAATGTTAATACGGGCAGACGAAAACGTTCTGCCATTTTCATCAGTCTCAGGGCTTTGCGATATCCTTCAGGTCGTGCCATACCAAAATTTCTAAAAATTTTGGCCTTGGTGTCACGACCCTTTTGCTGCCCAATAACCACGATACCACGACCACGAAAACGGGCCAGTCCACCCACAATTGCGTGATCATCTGCGAATGCACGGTCACCGTGGAGTTCATGAAACTCGTCGAACAGGAAATCTATGTAATCCAGCGTGTAGGGTCTCAAAGGATGACGGCTAAGCTGTGATATCTGCCAAGGTGAAAGGTCTTTGAAAATGCTGGTCAGCTTTTGCCGCATTTTGGACTGCAGACGCTGAATTTCTTCATCCAGATTGATGGCATTGTCAGAACCAACGTTTCGCAATTCATCAATTTTCGCCTGTAGCTCAGCTATGGGCTGTTCGAAATCCAGATAATTTGAGTTCATGGCAATATGATTCCAGCAAAGAGTGCGAATTATAAACGCAACTGACAGTTTAGTTTAGCCCGAATATTTCGCAAGTGTCAGTTCAGGCCCTGTAAGCCTGACAGGTTACACGGACAGAGTGTTGTCGGGCAAAATTGTTCGGGTACCAGGTATCAGATTAATATTCCAGTGATCCAATGCCCAATTCCACAAACTGCTCAGTGACAAGCCTGATGGTGGACACTGCCCAAGAAATAGTAAGGCCTGCTCAACGGCGGTTGCTGGATCATGGTGTTTGACCGGATCGGACTGGGTGCGTTTACTCAGTTTTTTTCCGTCTGCGGATATCACAACGGGTAGGTGCATATAGCTTGGAGAATCCAGTCCAAGCGCCCTCTGCAAACAAATTTGCCGACTTGTGGAGTCGAGCAGATCGGCGCCTCTCACCACCTGTGTGACTCGCTGAAAATCATCGTCCACAACCACGGCAAGTTGATAAGCAAACAGACCGTCTGCGCGCTTGATGATGAAATCACCACTGATATCTGCAGGATTATCTGAAACGGGTCCTTGCAACCTGTCTTCAAAAGCGCAGTCATTTGCCTCGACCCGGAAACGAATGGAGCGCGGCTTTTTGCCCGGCGGTATCCCGTTCCGGCAGTTTCCGGGATATTTGCCGGATTTAGACAGGTCTTTTCTGGAACACCCACAAGGGTAAGCCAGACCCTTTTCCAGTAAGCGTTCGACCGCGCGCTGGTAAGCATCCCGCCTACTGCTTTGGTACAAGATGGGTCCGTCCGGAACCAATCCCAGTCTGTTCAGGTCATGAATAATTCGGTCCGAGCTGCCTTTAATTTCCCTGGGTGGGTCGATGTCTTCGATTCTGAGTAACCAGAGGCCTCCGGCGCTCCTGGCTTCAAGATAACTGCCGACAGCCGATACCAGTGAACCGAAATGCAAGTCTCCGGTGGGTGAAGGCGCAAATCGACCGACCACTGGCAGTGGATTCATAAAAAACCTGGTTGGCTATTGTCCGACGACCTGGGGAGCCTCATTGAGGAAATCACCAGTAACCAGTTTAACGCCACATTGCCAAAGCACAGCGAGGTCTGAAGCATCCTGTACCTCATCGGCGATGATGGTCATATTACGTGCTTCCACAGCCCTGACAACGGTCCTGATGATTTCCTGGTTTGTCGTGTTGGATGAAAGCCCTTTTGCCAGGCCCGAACGGAGTTTAATCGTGCTAATCGGCAGATGCTCCAGTAGCTGAAGAGTCCTGCGATCATTGTCAAACTCTGAAAGCACGAAGTTACAGCCCAAAAGCTGAAGCTCTTCGACGACACGACGGGTTGGTTTGAGATGTGATTCAGCAACAATTGCTGAAACCTGCAATAGTAGTTGTGAGCCTTCTACCTCGGTTTCATGCAGCATCCGCTGGAACCAGTTAGGAAAGCTGAAATCAAGTATCGAGTTGGTGCTGAGACTGATGATGTGCCTGTCACCTGTGCCTGTGATGGCCAGCATAATTTGGGGAATAACGTAACGGTCAATCGTACCGCCCAGGTCGTTACGTTCCGCAGCCAGCATAAATTCGCTGGCACCGGTATCTCCGCCATCTTCGCGCATAAAGGTCCGGTTTTCGAACAAACCTTCGTTTTCACCTTCCAGGTCTACAATGGATTGCTGGACGGTATAAAAATCGTGGTTATTCAGGGCGTAACGAATACGCTCTACCCAGTCCCGCTCGGCTTCACCACTATGAACTGTTGTCAGGGCTGGCTTGTACCTGACGAGTGTATTGCCTGTTTCCGATGCCTGTTTAAAGGCTGTTTTAGCCTGCCCGATCACCTCTTCGGCATCGCGGGTCAAAGGACCGAGAGTGGTCATGCCTATGCTGCAGGAAGCCGTTTTGGTTTGATCCCCCAGATCGATGATGTGATTCGCATAGTTCTCAAGGATGCAATCCCCCGCCTCTTGCAGGGACGAAGACTCATCTCCTCTGATCAAAACAACAAAACCGTTGTCACTGAAGCGTGAGGGAATGTCGTTTTCATTTGTGCAGCCACTGATAACGTTAGCCAAATCCAGTATGTATGTATCAATACCATCCATGCCCAGGTCATGTTGCAACTGACTGATACCGTCAATCTCGATATACATCACGGCAGTTCTATGGTCATCCCCGAGGCCTTCACCTATTAATTCTGTCAACTTTGCCGTAAATGTTTGCCTGTTGATCATGTGAGTTAAATGGTCAGTTTTACGCAGGCGATCCAATTCTTCATGTAGCACGTGATTGGCATCCTGCTGACGAACCATCATTTGAATGCACTGCTCACCATGAAACTTGGCCGGTGAGAACGTCAGCTCTGCTTTCAGATGCTGATTTCCAAGGGTATTGATGGTGACTGCCAGCGCTTCATCAGGAAAAACTGACTGGTTCATGTCCCGCAGAAGTTTTTTTGGGTCAACGCTTTCGTCAGTTGTCATCAGCTCCAGAAGTGAAATGCCCTCAACATCTTCCAGCGTTTTTACCTGTAACAAATCGAGATAGGCACGGTTGGCGTAAATGTGCAGACCTTCATGGATATAAGCTATGGAGTCGCGTGCGCTATCCAGCAGGAGGTTATAGCGATGCTGCAATTCTTCCTGCTTTTGTAAGAGATCATCGTATTCACGGGCAGTTTTTCCGCCGGACATATGCCGCTTTACCACCTGCATTAACTGATCATTATCCTCCGCATTGATGACCAACAGCGGATGTGTTGCGATTGCTGCTTCAATATTGGCAGTATCATCAGGCTCAACCTGCATGACCACGGGCGTGGAATGTTGATCGGCTGCAACCAAAACCTGGCTGATTTTCATGGAAGAAGGTAAGCGTTTGCCAATCAACACCAGAAAGGGTGTTTTTTCCTGCAGGGCAGTTTCGAGTTCACCCAGGCCGGAGGCACTTACCACCCTGACAGCTATGCCCGAGTTGCGTAGAAAACTATTGATAACCTGAGCATGGTCAGGAGAATTGTCAATCACCAGCAAGTAAGCACTATGCATGGAATTGATTCTCCAACCCTCGATCCTTGAGGATTTTAATTATCATTGTCTGCCCTGATGGTAGTGATAAGTCCAATATTCTATCCGCATTTCATTGCGCATTGATAGCTTCGCAATGCGGGTTTATCCCAATTATCTAATTGATGTAATTATGACGTATATTCAGGAAGTTTTGTAGAAAGAGTATTTAATTGGCTTGTCCAGGGTGATTTTTGCGCGTTTTTCGGGTGAAATTTGAGAACTGTATCCAGTCAAATTCTATCGCCGCTATCCCGTACGCGTTATCATTGCGCATATTTTCAATTGTATTTAAAAAGCCTTCGTTTGATCTGATCGATTAAAACAGACTTAATCAGGGTTTTTTGCTAACCAAACGAATTTTTTATGGCCTCGTGCGTGTAGAATTCGCAAAAACTGCGCCGGAGAAAACAATGGCAACCTACAGTACCAATGAATTTAAGAGCGGTCTGAAAATCATAATCAATGGTGACCCTCATAACATTGTAGAGAACGAGTTTGTAAAGCCCGGCAAAGGCCAGGCATTTAGCCGGGTCAGGGTGCGCAACCTCATGACCGGCCGGGTCGTTGAGAAAACATTCAAGTCGGGTGAAACGGTTGAGGCTGCTGATGTTTTCGAAACGGACGCCCAGTACCTTTACAACGACGGTGAATTCTGGCACTTCATGCACGGTGAGTCATACGAGCAGTATGCCGTCGGCAAAGACGGTGTGGGTGATGCAATCTGGTGGTTGAAGGAAGAGGATGTTTGTGTTCTGACCCTGTTTAATGGGCACCCCATCACCGTAACCCCACCAAATTTTGTCGAAATGGAAGTTGTTGAAACTGATCCGGGTATGCGTGGTGATACTTCAAGTGGCGGTGGTAAACCTGCCAAGCTGTCGACCGGTGCAACGGTACGTGTACCGCTGTTTATTCAGGAAGGCGAGGTGATCAAGATTGATACCCGGACTGGAGAATACGTGTCTCGCGTGAAGGGCTGACGGCTGGTGGACACCGTATTACTTTTCCCGCGCTTGCTGGTGCCGGTCCGGCCACGTTTGCAGGTGCTGGAGCAAATGGCAGTCGTTCTTGAAGGCGAGCATATCAGTGCTGTAATACCACGCTCCGAAGCGGAGGTGAAATATGAAACTGCCGCCCGTATAGAACTGCCCGAACATGTGTTAATGCCGGGGCTCATTAATATGCATACGCATTCCGCCATGTCCCTGTTGCGGGGCTATGCGGATGATCTCAATCTTCAGGAATGGCTTAACGAGCATATCTGGCCCGTCGAGAAGGCCTATCTTGGTCCGGGATTCGTACATGATGGTGCGATGCTGGCTATTGCAGAAATGCTGCGTGGCGGTACGACTTTTTTCAATGATCTTTATTTTTTTCCAGAAGTGACCGCTGCGGCAGCAGTTGATGCAGGCATGCGTGCATGTATTGGCTTACCCGTGATTGATGTGCCTACAATTTGGGCCAATAATGAGAACGAATATATAGACAAGGGTCTGGGCGTCAGCGCGAGCTGGAAAAGTGAGCCATTGATTTCTACTGCCATTGCGCCGCACGCGCCGTATTCTGTTGGTGATGCGGCCTTAAGCAGGATTGCGGAGCTATCGGGGAATCTCGATTTGCGTGTTCATATGCACGTACTGGAATCCAGTTGGGAGATTTCGGAATCATTGCAACACCACGGGAAGGCAACGCTGGAAAGGCTGGATGACCTTGGATTAATGAATGAGCGTTTGCTGGCCGTTCATATGACTCAGTTAAACGGAACCGATCTGGAGGCATTGTCAGAGACCGGAGTGAATGTCATCCATTGCCCGGAATCGAATCTCAAACTGGGCAATGGCATATGCCCGGTCGCCAAGCTTCTCGAGCACAACGTAAACCTTGCTCTGGGTACCGATGGGGCTGCAAGTAATAACAATCTCAACCTACTTGCAGAATCCCGAAGTGCAGCCATGCTTGCAAAAGGGTATTCGGCTGATCCATGTGTACTGGATGCATTCCAGACACTGGAGTTGTTGACAATTAATGCCGCGAGGGCACTTGGAAAAGAACAGCAGCTTGGTAGTGTGGAGGCCGGCAAACAGGCTGACCTGTGCGCCATCCGGCTAGATACGCTACAGACAACACCTATGTATGATGTGGTCTCACACTTGATTTATGCGGCGTCCAGTCAGCAGGTATCCCATGTCTGGGTGAATGGGCGAATGCTATTGCAGGATAAGCAGTTTCTGCACCTGGACACAGGCGATATTATGGATCGTGCAAATTACTGGGCGAAGCGGATTACAAGCGAGACCAGGGCCACACGTTCCAGGGAGTACAAGGTTCATGAATGACATAACGGGAAATATTGATCTTGCTGAACAAGAGAAATTTGATCGAATAGCCGCTTCCTGGTGGGATCCCGATGGAGAGTCACGACCGCTGCATGATCTTAATCCCGCAAGGTTGGCCTATATCACCGAAAGGGTCGGCCTCGAGGATAAGAATGTTGTTGATGTGGGCTGTGGTGGGGGAATTTTGTCTGAGTCCCTTGCTGCGAAGGGGGCAATAGTAACGGGGATTGATATTGCAGCGAAAGCGCTGGCGGTGGCCAGGTTGCACCTTCATGAGTCAGGGTGCCAGGTTGATTACCAACAGATCACGGCGGAGACATGGGCAGAGCAGAATCCTTCCACTGCGGCAGTCGTGACCTGTATGGAAATGCTTGAGCATGTGCCGGATCCGGCATCGGTGGTTGCGGCGTGTTCGGCCATGCTGGAAAAAGGCGGCCACTTGTTTATGAGCACCCTGAACAGGAATGCCATGTCTTTTGCCGTGGCGATTCTTGGTGGCGAACACATCGCTCGCATCATCCCCAAGGGCACACATCAATATGATCGTTTTATTAAGCCGTCAGAGTTATGCCAGTGGTTACGGGCTTCCGGCATGAAGGTCGAAGAGATCACCGGAATTCACTACAACCCGGTGGAGCGGACGGCGCGTACCGGCGGTCATGTGAAAGTGAACTATCTGATTCACGCAGTCAAGACTGAACCATCGGGTGATTAACTTCATTGCAACGTCCGGAGCGAACAGATGGTTGATGGTTCACAGGTAGAGTTCGATCACTGTCGCGAGTTGGCTTTGCTGTCAGGGAGCGTTTTCGAATTCACCAGCAGCTTTTTACCGGCGGGCAAGTTGGAGCCCTTGTTGGCTTTGTATGCGCTCAGGCAGGCAATTGGCAGTATTCCTTTCGGTCACGTGGATGAAACGGTCAAGTGGGCCAAGTTAAAGTGGTGGAGTGAAGAAATCGTTGCTGATCCCGGTGAGTCTTTGCGTCATCCTGTATTACGTGCCTTGTGGTTATCGGGATCGAGAACAAACTTAAGTAATGCTCTGCTTTTACAAATCATAGGCGATGCGATCTCGCAAATAGATGCAGTGCCAGACGGCGATGAAAATACGATGTTTGAGCGGCAGTCGGAGCTGGGAACCACGGAGATTCGGCTTGAGCTTGCACTGGATGATGCTGAAATCGACGCCGACAGTCTGAAGTTTTTGGGTGCGGCCACCAGTTCGTTCCGTTTGATCTCAAGTTTTTCAGCTGGTCAAGTGTCGCAAACGGATCGCTTGCCGTTGAGTTTGCTGGCAAAATTTAATGTCAGTGCGACAGAACTCGAACAAGCATCGCACAGGACGGAACTCGCTCAAATTATCAGCGATCTTACTGAAAATACCCTGGATTGGTATTCTAAAGGCATATCGGCTCTGCACATTGAACCGAATTCTTCAGCAGGTACACATTTACAATTACGCTTGGCAATGGAAAACAGGCAGCTGAATGCTATCTTGAAAAACGTGAATGGTTTCCTTGAGAAAGGTCAACGTTTTGGACCCGCAGATGCCTGGTTTGCCTGGCGCTTCCTGCGTAAACTGAATTGAAATTGATAGTCGGGAACAATGGGCTGTGACAGGGCTTGTGTTAGCCATATTGGAGTTTTGATTGATGCATAGATGTTCAGGAGGGTGTCATTGCGGGCGGGTAAAAATCGCAGTTGAATTGCCGGATGAGATCGTCGTGCACCGCTGCAATTGCTCAATCTGCCGGAAATCGGGTTACTTGCACTTAATCGTGGCAGCGGATCAGTTCAGTCTGCTGGAAGGCGAGACTGAACTGGTTGACTATCGATTTCACACCGGTGTCGCTCGTCACTTATTCTGCGGGTTCTGTGGAATAAAATCGTTTTATATTCCTCGTTCACATCCTGATTCGTTCAGTATCAACCTGAATTGTATCGATCTACCCGAGGGGGTTGATGTGACGATAAAAGAGTTTAACGGCCGCAACTGGAGTGAGAGTCGCGGACAGCTCTCAAGTGATTAATAGTTCCCGTTGCGTGTACTGGAACTCATGGCACCTCTTTGTCGGTGATGAAATCAGGGCCTTTACCTGCCGTTTTTTCGTAGACCCCTTTTTCAACTTTCCGAAACTGCGTAAAGCCATGTTTTTCGATGTTTTCATTTGACAGGGAAGGAGATTGGCTGGTCAGGTTGGGTCGCGAAATTTTTCTACGTACAGGGTTGTGACATTCAGGACAAAATTGAAGTGGTTCGTCTGATAGCTTTTGCATGATGTCGAATACAGTGACACAAAAATCACAGCTTTCCGGACCGACTGCATGGTATTCATATATAGGCATTCATATCACCTCGAAGATTGTCCTGTACAAGAACCGATCGATTAGTTTACTGAAATCAAACAATAATGTTGCCTGATCTTTTGTATCACGACAACGCACAAATCGTTAGAATATTTTTTTACTTCAGGTGCGATCATGGATCTTTCGGGAAAAACGGTGTTAATTACAGG
This sequence comes from Lysobacterales bacterium, assembly GCA_029859505.1. Classification (GTDB taxonomy): domain Bacteria; phylum Pseudomonadota; class Gammaproteobacteria; order Xanthomonadales; family SZUA-36; genus SZUA-36. The sequence continues at coordinate 17,808 of JAOUCZ010000033.1, forward strand.
TGCTGCAGGAGGACTAGGCAGCGCACTTGCACAGCAATGTGCTGATCTGGGTGCGGAATTAATTCTGCTGGACAAGGATCGACGCGGACTGGGTGAGTTGAGTGACAGAATGACCGATCAGGGGTTAAACCCACCCGGGCTTTATCCACTGAATCTCGCTGCTGCAGGTGTTGCCGAATTTGATGATCTGGCTAACACCATTAATTCGGAGTTCAAGGGTTTGGATGCACTGGTTCACTGTGCTGTTGATTTCGACAGCCTGCAGCCGTTTGAACAGATCCAACCACAGGACTGGTTGCAATCCATGCAGGTGAATGTCAACGCGCCGTGGTTGTTAAGCTGCACGCTTTTACCGCTTTTGAAACGTTCGGAGAACGCTCACTTACTATTTATGCTAGATGACCTGGATGCCGTATCAGATGCTTTCTGGGGGGCATATGGTGCTGGAAAGGCTGCATTGACGGGTATCGTCAGACAATTTGACGCGGCACTCAGTCATTCCCCGGTTACCGTGCATGGAGTCATTCCCGGTCCAATGCGTACCGGATTCAGGGCCAGAGTCTACCATGCGGAAAACCCGATGGAGCAGCCGGACCCGGCAATTGTCGCCAGCAAAATTACAGAGATATTGACCTGTAATATTCCAGATCGTGATCTGATCTTGAATTTTTCTGTGTAGCGGCGGGTTTTTTAGTCCGGCTGGCCGGCGCTGATTGCCGCTTCATACCCAATAATGGCTTGCTTGGTATTGGTACCCCACCTATAACCCCCAAGTGCACCAAGACTGTTGATGACACGGTGACAGGGTATGAGCCAGGAAACAGGATTACGACCAATGGCTGAACCTGTAGCCCGGCTTGCACCCGCGTTACCAGAAAATGCAGCCAGTTGTCCGTAGGTGCAATGCGTTCCTGCAGGTAGATTCAGTAGCGCTTCCCAAACACGCAGTTGAAACGGACTGCCTCTGAGCCAGACTTTTAGCTGTTTCTTTTCTTTTACATTGAAAATTTCTGTCAGTTTCTCGGTTGCGTCCAGGTTGTTTTGACTCAGGCTGGCATCCGGCCACTGTTCCTTGAACTCTTCCAGGGTATGTTGTCTGCCTTCTTCATGGCAGAAACCAAGGAAACAAACGCCTCTGTCTGTCCAGGCCAGCAGAGCTTCACCAAAAGGTGTGACACCGTAACCGTAGCTTACTTCTACACCTAAACCTTTCTTTTTTGCTTCACCCGGGGTCATGGCTTGCGTACTAATTAATAGATCATGCAACCTGCCGGGGCCCGATAAACCACTTGAAAGAGCAGAGTCAAGCACGGTTTGACCTTGTACCAAACGTTCCATGGCTTGCTTTTTGGTCAGAAACTTTAAAAACTGCTTGGGTGTGACACCGGTCCATTCCTGAAAAAGACGCTGCAGGTAGTGCGGGCTGAGACCCACGTGATGTGCAAGCGCTTCCAGGCTAGGCTGGTCTTGTTGGTTTTGACAAAGCCAATGCAAGGCTTCGGCAATTAATTGATAATGATCTTGAGGTTTCATGTGGCTATTGTAAAAGTTTCATAATCAATAACCACCCGATTCTTGTTATGTGTTTTGGTGAAATCACTGATGGAATTTTTGTGTTTTGAATCAGGGATTCGCTGGTTTTTTTTGGACCAATTAATTTTGGAGTATAAATTATGTCAGATGACCTTTTTCTTAAGATTGTTTCCCGGGAGATTCCGGCGGATATTGTGTACGAGAACGATGATGTTTTGGCGTTCAGGGATCTTAACCCTCAAGCACCGTTGCATGTGTTGATAATTCCAAAAACACGCATACCGACCATCAACGATATGCAACCGCATGATGCTGAGCTGTTTGGAAAGCTGTTTCTGGCTGCACGGGAAATTGCGGCAGAGCAGGGCGTTGCCGAAGATGGCTATAGAGTTGTTATGAACTGTAATTCAGCTGCAGGCCAAACGGTTTTCCATGTCCATCTGCACTTGCTTGGTGGAAGAGGGTTTAGCTGGCCGCCAGGCTAAAAAAGATTGGCAGAGGCAGATATTCAGACCAGTAGTAGTGGTCGCGAATTCAAATTGAACAGGTGAGCGCGAGGGTTGATGCTGAATTGAGGCCTTTGGCAGGTGTCCCGACAGGAAACCAGCTATTCAAATTATTATAAGTCTTAACGAAAAGGGTGCCCCTGCAGGTTATGCAGGGGCAAATGTTCTCGTTGGTATAGCGTAGATCAACCAAGGTTCGCCATAAACCAGTTATAACAAACTTGGTGTTCGATCTTTGTCATTGTTTTGCTTTTTTCATTGGGTTTCTAACGATTCGTGACTGTGCGTCATTAGTAGCATCCTGGCACAGACCGGTGTCACCCATCACTTTAATATTGTCGAAGGTTACTACTTCAGTAAAGTTTGTTGAATCTAACACGGCTACTGTTGCTGTGTTGCATCCCAAAGCGATTTCTAACTCTAATCCAGTGCCATTCGGTAAAGTTATAAATACACTTTCGATACCAGTTCCGCCACCGGCAATTTCGATACCAGTTCCGCCACCGGCGATTTCGATACCAGTTCCACCACCGGCGATTTCAATACCAGTTCCGCCACCGGCGATTTCGATACCAGTTCCACCACCGGCGATTTCGATACCAGTTCCGCCACCGGCGATTTCGATACCACTTCCACCACCGGCGATTTCGATACCAGTTCCGCCACCAGCAATTTCGATACCAGTTCCGCCACCAGCGATTTCGATACCAGTTCCGCCACCAGCAATTTCAATACC
>JAOUCZ010000216.1 GCA_029859505.1 Lysobacterales bacterium
CCGGGTAGGCAATGTTTGCATCCATTCCATCAAAGTTTGCCCAGGAACTGGTTGCACCAGCGCTACCCAGCGTGGCACTGTTTTCACTACAGAACTTTTCCTCGAAGCTCCCACCGACCGTGATGGTGATATTGCTGTTTAAAATTTTACCCCAGACATCGGCTGCGGCCTGGAAGACATTCAAACGCATCTCACCCAGTGTTGTTCCAGGATTATTTCCTTTTTGGTTCGGATTGGTTGGCTCCAACGGATCGTTGAACCCCTCGTTGGGGCCGTCATTGTTCTGAATCACAAAGGTTGCAGCAAAGGTCTGCGTCGCAAAAATCGTTGTCATAACAAGGGTGAGTAGTTTTTTTCCTGTCATGGTTATTCCTCCACGACAGGGGTGTTGATTGAAACGGTCGTCTGAGTGGCAATCTCACCAGCCATCCAGGTTTGAGCAGCTGTGATATCAGTGGTGCAGAATGTTTCAATTTTGCCATCCGGGCCGCGCCTGGCCACGGTTACATTTCCGGCACTGCCATGGTTCTCAGCCGCTGCGGAGCCACCCGCAAATGAAGCATGTGTCTGCGGTTTTCCGCTGTGATCAAAGGCGGTCCGGGTTGCTTCCGTAAATTCGATTTGTTCTTTCTGGGTGTAACGGTGCTGGTCCTGCTCAGTGGCGAGCAGTATCTGTGGACTAATAAGAAAAAAAACCAATGACAAACATTTCAATGAACTCATATAGATCGCTCCAAAACAAACGGGTTTAGAAGAGATCCCTGTGGCCTCGAAACCTCCTCGCTCAACCTAGTATAGCTCACCGATCGGGATTGAGTATTTGGTGCGCTCAGGTACGCGAATCAATTCGGATGGAGTCTATTTGTTAATGATCAAAACCGGTTTAAACGGGTTTTTCGAGTAACTTCCGCATTTCCCCGATTTCCTTGAGGTGTTCTTCGGAGACCTCTGGATATTCCAGGTTCAGACTCTTGAGGGATTCAACAATAGTCTCTGCAACCTGCAGGCGTGCTGAAGGTTTATCATCCGCCGGTATTGCATACCAGGGGGCCCAGGGGCGGGAAGTTGCATTTAATGCCTGTTCATAAGCGTTCATGTAGTCTTTCCAGAGACCACTTTCATCGACATCGCCGGACGAAAATTTCCAGTTTTTACGCTGGTCATCAAGCCGTGACAGGAAGCGCTTACGCTGTTCATTCCGTGAAACATTCAGCCAGAATTTGAGAACAACCGTGCCGTTGCGTGCGAGGTGCTTCTCATGATCCCGGATTGACTCATAGCGTTGCTGCCACAGTTCATCGAGATCGACATGATATGGCAATTTCTGACCAGCGAGGTATTCGGGATGTACGCGTACAACCAGTACTTCTTCATAGTAACTGCGGTTGAAAATACCGATCCTGCCACGTTGTGGCAGGCATTTCGCGGTACGCCACAAGAAATCATGATCCAGATCTTCTGAACTGGGTTGTTTGAATGAAAACACCTGGCAACCCGCAGGATCAACACCGCTCATGACGGCACGAATGGTACTATCCTTGCCCGCCGCATCCATTGCCTGGAAGACCAGAAGTACAGAGTGTTTATCCGAGGCATATAAGCGGCGTTGCAGGTCATCAAGTTCATCTACCAGTTTTTCAAGCCGCTTCTTGTAGTTCTTTTTGTCCGGGACCGCCTCATTGAGTGTGCTGGCCTCCGACAGTTTGAAATCATTGTTGAAGGGCACAAGGCAGGAGGTTTTTACGGCTTCGAACATATCTGGTTACTCCTGGTTGTGTATAGGGTCTCAGCTAGCCTGCCGGCATCACCATCCATTAGTTCTGGCGGTTCAAGACCGAGGATGGACAACATCAGAGGGTAGACGTCTATATTATAGACGGTTCCCAAAGACTCACCGGCTTTGATGTTCGGGCCGCAGGCGAGAAAGAAACCCTGCATGTCTGGATCTTCAGGTGCCCAGCCATGGTCACCTGCATTAATTTTGACGGATTTCTCGGCGGTCGAAAGTACTGCGTGGCCGGCTTGGGGTGTCAGGATAACATCCGGGAAACGCGGGTTGTTTTCGATATGCCAGTTTGCGGGTGCATCATGGGGCAAGTAAGCGCGCCCGTGTTTCCAGCTCTCGTTGACCGTGGAAACGATATCCTTGGCCCGTTGGGGATCTTCATGGTCAAAATATAGAAACAGGTAGGAGCCACCCTCAATGATAGACATTTCGTTGAGATTCACATGTTCAGTCAACAGGTATGGTTGTGGATCTTCGAGATAAGCACCCTGACCATGATCGGAGAGAAGAATGATGTTGATGTCCTGGGCAAACGGCAGTTGTTCGAGACCGTCCAGAAGGCGGCCGATATAGGTATCAACCTGGCTGATAGCCTCAATATTTTCCGTTGAGTCCGGCCCATACCAGTGTGAGTGGTCATCGACATCCTCAAAATACAGGGTGAAAATATGTGGTCGGTCTTCCTCCGGTTCCGCAAGCCAGGTCAATACCTGGTCGACGCGTTCCTCGCCGGTAATTTTCTTATCAAAGCTGCGCCAGTGGGTAGGGGAGACCCCATTGACGGGTGCCTCGGTGCCAACGAAGAAAAATGACGCAGCAACCATACCCTGCGTTTCTGCTGTGACCCAGATTGGCTCACCATTGTAAAACCAGCGGTCTTCTACAGTTTTACGGTCTCTCATCGAATACCACAGGTCCCTTTTGGGTTCATGGAATTCATTGCCCACAAGACCGTGATGCGCCGGGTAGAGGCCGGTTGCTATCGAATAATGATTGGGAAAGGTCAGCGTAGGAAATACTGGTCGCAGGCGTTCCGCTGTTGAGCCGCCAGCGGAAATGCGGTCCATGTTGGGTGTCGGGTAGCGATCCATGTAATCCCAACGGAAACCATCAACGGATATCAGGATCAGGTAGGGCTTGTCCTGCTGATGTACAGCGTTATTACCACCGGTGCCTTTTGCATAACTTTCGACCACCTGGGGCTGTGCCATACAGCCGCCAAGGAATACGACTATCAGTGCGGCCAGGATGAAGGCTCTTAATCCGGAGTTACTAATTTTCAATGTCTTTTTCGATCAATCAAACAGCTACACCCAAAAATTTTCGTTTAATTTTCTAAACGCTTCCATTCGCAGGAATGATCTCACCCTATTTCAGTTGGTTCCACAGGTGAGTGTAGGCGAGTGCCAGCCGGTATGCCAACTGGTCATTGGTCGTTGAACCGCCATGACCGCCCTCCATGTTTTCGTAATACCAGATTTCCTGATCCATTTCCTTCATACGCGCGGCCATCTTCCTGGCATGGCCAGGATGTACCCGGTCATCACGTGTTGAGGTATAAAAAAATACCGCAGGGTAATCCACTCCGCCTTGGAGGTTTTGGTAAGGCGAGTATTCCTTTATGTATTCCCACTCTTCGGGAATATCCGGATTGCCGTATTCCGCCATCCAGCTGGCGCCCGCCAACAGCTTGTTGTAGCGCTTCATATCCAATAAAGGAACACCACAAACAACCGCACCATACAGCTCAGGACGACGGGTCATGGTTGCACCCACCAGCAAACCACCATTGGAGCGGCCTTCAATTCCCAAGTGTTGAGGGGAGGTGATCTTACGTGCAAACAAATCTTCAGCTACCGCTTCAAAATCCTCAAACGAACGGTAATGATTTTCCTTGAGTGCAGCAGCATGCCACTGAGGACCAAACTCTCCTCCGCCGCGTATATTGGCCAGTACAAAAACGCCATCACGATCCAGCCAGAGCTTGCCGTAGGCGCCGGACAGGTTCTCGTAAGAACCGGAATAGGACGGGGTCAGTGAATTCCGGAACCCGCCATAGGAAAAGATATGGGTTGGATTCTTGCCGTTCCGTTTCGCATCCTTTGCTATAACTACGAAATAGGGGATTTTCGTACCATCTACAGATGTCGCAAAAAACTGTTCCGTCTGATATCGATCACCATCAAAGCTGGGTGCCTGGCTTTTAACTTTCTGTGGCTGCCAGTCGGTGGACGCGACGTGATATAGGGCGGGCGGACTGGTAAAGGATTCGTAGCGGGCAAAAAAGTCACCGCTGCTACTATCAGTGCTGGTGATCTTCAGTGAGCCATCGTTAGGAAAACTGATCAGATTTTTCTCCCAACTACCTTCGGGACCGGGGCTATATCGATAAATCTTGCCACGTACGTTTTCCAGCACGGTCACAAGTACGGTGGAATCCGTGGTATTCACCGACTGCACAATGGTGGTGTCATCGGGTTCGATCAGGACATCGATCACACCTTTGCCTCCCGTTTGTAATGCCGTGGTATCAGCTATCAATACGGTGCCTTGTGCATAGCTCGTGTTGCCACGGGTCCAGTTTTCTTTGAGTGAAATAATCAAACGACCCTGAAAGGCACCGTTGACGGTTGCCGAGAGCGGTAACTCAAGTTTCTTCAGATCGCCGTCTACCAACTGGTATCGCTCGGATGTCCAGAATGTTTTGCCATCGCGAACCAGGAAGATATCTCCACCGGCTGAGTGAAGACGAAAGGCGTTTGTTGCATAGGATTCAGCGTCACCTTCAAAGACCAGTTCCGCACTTTCCAGCGATGTGCCGCGTTGCCAGCGTTTCACAATCCGGGGGTAACCGGAATCGGTCATTGAGCCTTCGCCAAAATCGGTAGAGACGAATAAGGTGTTGGCATCAATCCAACTGGCACCACCCTTGGCAAGCGGCAGAAAGAAACCGTCTTTCACAAAGGTCTTGCTGATCGAATTAAACTCGCGAGATACAACCGCGTCACCGCCTCCGGGGGAAAGCCTCACCAGGCAATGCTCAGGGTGTTCCGGCAAGCAGGTCATACCTTTAAAAACCCATTGCTTGTTTTCTTCCAGGCTGAGCGCATCAATATTAATGACCACTTCCCAGTCGGGTTTCTCAGTTGCAAATTGGGCAAGTGTTGTGCGCCTGAAGACACCCCTGGGGTTTTTTTCATCGCGCCAGAAGTTATACAACCAGTCTCCCTCCTGGTGAATATCTGGAAGCCGGGAAGACGAATTCAGTATCGTCTTTGCCTCGGTGAAGAGTTCATCAAATAAGGGGCTGGATTTCAAGCGTTCAGCAGTCGAGGCATTTTCAGTCCGGACCCAGTCCAATGCCTTCTCATCATCTACACCCTCGAGCCAGAGATTAGGGTCGTTCTCAGCCTGGGCCATGGAAACAATCGTCAGGCTGACCAGTAACATCAGGGTTTTGAGGTGCATCATTGAATCCTATAAATGATCTGATCAAAGGTTGGGTATTTTAACAGTTGGGCAAGACATGAATCATCCAAAACGCATACTATTTCGCGGCAAAAGAATTTTGCTGATGACGAGCCATGCAGTTTGACAGAAGTGACTTGCTGGTGCGCTTAGCCGTACTTGCTTTCGTGTGCCTTCAGTGTTTTTTCAATTTTGAGCATTGCCTTTAACAAGCGGTCATGTATAGACGGACCGCTTTGTGCGATCAGCGAGGTGGTGTGGGCTGCACACAGGTTCTCCACACTTTTCCAGTTTTCAGCAAGCTCTCCAAACCAGTTGCGAAAGTCCTGGACGGCACCCTCACGCTTCTCAAGCACCTTTGCCAGTGTGGGGTGGAAACTAAGTGCATCGGAAAGACCAAAAAATCGCATTAACAGGGGTAAACGGATGTACATCAGGGTATCGTCAACGTGTATGGTTCTGGAAGACAAGTGGTATGCCAGTACGGAAGAAAAATGAACGTTTTCATCATCTGAAATAAAATCTACACCACGTGGAACCGAGAACTCAAAATCGTCGCTAAACATCGCTTGTGTTGCAGGGTCCTCGGTACAGGTCGGTTGCCAATTGAGATCAGGAAGCTTCGACAGATGACGGGCCGTGCCAAAATGACTGGCATCGGGGTAGTTCTCAAACATCCAGTTGACATGGATGGTATGAAAGGGGTGGAGGTTCAGAACCGCGACGACATTTTTTCCATGGTTTGTCAGTTGCTCTACCTCCCGCAGAACTGAACCGCTCAGGGTGTAGGAATCGAGGAAGATAAACTTGCCGCTTGCAAGTCTGACCAAAGATGCCTGGGTGCCGATATCGATAAACCCGGCAACCTTGAATGAACCGCGAATGTTCCAGAAGTTATCTGCAATTTGTATTAGTTTTGAGCCCATAAAAATGTGTATTGCCTGCTCCTCAGAATGAGGCCGTGAACTCTTTAAGAGTCACGGCCTTCATTTACTATCGGCGTCTAATTCACTGCCTTTTTGGATCCATGCCCTTCAAGAACATAAAGAGGTCGCTGTCGGTGGACAGGATCATGGTCGAATTCTCGGCGATGATGTCCTTGTAGGATTGCATGGTGCGTGTGAACTCATAGAAATCGACCGCCTCAGGACTCTGGTTATAGGCCCTGGCGTAAATTTCTGTAGCTTTTGCATCAGCTGCACCGCGGATTTCTTCAACCTGCCGGTAAGCTTCGGATTGGATCTTGTTCAGATCACGCATGCGGTTGCCTCTTATCCTTGCCG
>JAOUCZ010000217.1 GCA_029859505.1 Lysobacterales bacterium
CAGGAGTAATTCTGTATTGACCCATTGGCTGAATGGTCTGTTCGCTGCGAGTTTAAAGGAACGGTCTATCAGAGCCGTCGCTCTTTCAATTTGTCCGGTATGCATCAGGGTATAAGCCAGGTCGGTGGGCATCTCGGCGTCGAGTGGATCCATTGAGATAGCTTTTTCCATTAACGCGATGGATTCGTCGAAACTCCCGAGTCGCCGTAGTGCATAAGCTTTTCCTCGCAACGCCAGGTAATTGCCGGGTTCACGTTCCAGTGCACGGTCGAAGGCGGCAATGGCTTGTGCGTAATCCAGGTGCCCCCAGTAGTGATAATAGCCCTCGGCAGTAAGCGTGTCAGGTGACTCAGGAGCCAATGCTTGCGCATGCTGCAAGGCTTTGAGGGCAAGTTGTAGCTCGTTCCCCAGTTTGTTGGTACCCCAGAACAGTTCGGTCCAGTCAATGGCAAGCGAGGCGTAGGCTGCCGCGAATTGCGGATCCAGATCGATGGCAGCCTGGAAAGATACGATTGTCCTTTCGATGTCCTGGTTCTGGCGTCCGTAACCTTTTGACTCTGCTTTTCCACGCAGGTAGTAAGCGTAGGCCTCCAAGTTTTCCGTGGGTTTTTGTTCGAGGTTTTGCTGCTCTTCCCCGGTCAACACGGCCTGCAGTGCCTTGGCAATCGCCTGGGTGATATCCGACTGGATATCGAACAGGTTGTTGGCGGTCAATTCGCGGTCATAGACTTCTGCCCAAAGGTGTTCGTCATTGGATGCATCAATCAGCTGCACATTAATACGTACACGGTTGCCCGAGCGCTGCACGCCGCCTTCGAGCAAGGTCTTAACGCCAAGTTCGCCGGCAATTTCGGGTATGCGTTTGGTGGTGCCTGCATAACCCATTACCGATGTACGGGAAATCACACGCAGGGCGGAGATCCGGCTCAGTTGTGTCAACAGTTCATCGTGAAGACCCTCTGCAAAAAATGCATCTTCGGGATTAACGCTGCGGTTGACCAATGGCAGCACTGCGATGGATTTTTCATCGATTTCAGGTGCCTGTGGAGTCGTTACGGAGTTTGTTTCAGCAACAGTCTCGCCACTTGGCGGAGCGGTTTGAACCGGGCTGTCGTGTTCCGGACCTGAAAACTTGTCATAGGCGAAATAAGCCAGGGCCAATGCCATTGCGATAATGATATTGCGGTTCATTTTTTGACCGGTTTGACTGGTGATAGATTGTGAACGGTCAACGTCAGCCTCACGCTTCACACCCTCCGGGGTCATCTCAAATGCCCACGCAAAGAAAAGTGCCAGCGGAAAACCAATGGCGAGTGCCAGCATGAATACCTGCATTACCCAGTCCGGTGCGTTGATGTTTTCCAGTACCAGGTCAACGACCTGTAGTAACAGCCAGGCCGTTATAACGTAACCGATGGCTACACGGAATACATTCCTGCGCTTGAGTTCGTCAAATAAGCTCAATCTACCAATCCTTCAATGGGAAATTAATCGGTGAAGCAGGGGGCTAGGGCATTCCAGCTTCCTTAATTCTTGCAGCAAACCTCGGTGTCGATTCGATATCCCAGGGTGCGCCACATGCACACACTAAAGTCACCAGTAATAAGGACTGTGGTCCAAATGGCTGGCTATCTAATTCGGCAGCGTGGCGATTGATGTTTTCCCGCTCTCCGGTCCACGCGTAGTAGGTAGGTTTCCAGAATATATTTTTGCCAGGCTCTTGCATAAGCTCCTGTTGAAGCCGGGTAGCCAATTGCCGGTCACCCATTGCCGCTGACTTTAAAATTCTGGATCGCAGCACATCTTCTTTAGACTGCAGATGGGTGGTAATCGCGGTATCCGTTTCCTCATACAAACCATTGGCAACCAGTGCCTGTATAAGGCCGAGACTCAACGTATTACCTGGTGCGACTTCATTACCTTCACGGGCAATCTTAAGCGCCTCCGCCGCATCGCCGGCCCATTTAAAGGCCCGCGATTCATCAAACCAGGATCGTGATTGCATTGGGTCACATTCGCGTATTTCACGTGCACGGAGGGCATAACGGTCTGACAAGCCATAGATTGCGGCAATGGGTTCCACCCACCCAGCCTGGCTGCAACCATTCTCGGCCAGGGTACGCTCAAGTTTTTGCTGCATGCCCCGCCAGTTACCTGACAAGTATGCTTGGTCCAGCTCAATGTTATAGCGTTCCGAAGAGTTCCGCGCATGTTCTGCGGCCAGTGCCAGGTCAGTCACTAAATTTTCCTGAGCCTCGGCAATGTCCTGCGCGGTGACCCCGGTCATGGGATTCCCGACAGATTGATCCATTAAAATGTGAACATAAAAATCGGCATGATGAATATAAGCAGTTGAAAAATCCGGCACCTGTGCAATCACTTTGTCGAATTGCTGATTGGCACGGCGCAGGTATTCACTCTCGACACCACTGTCATGTGCTTCGTTAAACAACTCAAGCGCTTTTTGGTAGTTTACAAAAGCTTCAGCATTGCGCAGACCCGATTTACGCATGGCTTCGCGCCTGGTATCGTCCATCACCACGTTCATGGCGTCGGCAATTTTTTCGGCGATATCTTCCTGTACCTGAATGGAGTCTGCCGAGGTGCTGTCGTAATTCTCCGACCAAACATGGAAGCCATCTTCGCTTCGGATTAACTGCGCAGTCACACGCAGACGCTCACCGGATCTTCGCACAGAGCCTTCAACGATATGCTCCACCCCAAGGGCTGCAGCGATCTCCTGTACCGGGATGTCCTGACCTTTAAAGTGAAACGACGAGGTACGTGCCGTGATCAGTAATTCTGGCAACTGCGCCAAAGAATTAAGAATTTCCTCGGTCAGTCCATCGGCAAAATACTCATCATCCGGGCCGTTGCTCATCGCGACAAATGGAAGAACAGCGATGGATTTGGCCGCGGCAACCGGATTATTAACGGTTTCCACAACGGTGGGCGAGGCTACTTCAGCGGGGGCGGCAACTTCGGGTGAAGACCCAAACTTGTCCCACACAAACCATGCCAGCGCGATGGCCATGATGCCGATGATGGCCGAGTTCAGCTTCTGGCCGGTTTGTGAGGTGATCGATTGTGACCGGTCAACTTCGGACTCGCGCTTCACACCTTCCGGTGTCATCTCGAATGCCCACGCAAAGAAAAGCGCCAGCGGAAAACCAATAGCCAGTGCCAGCATGAACACCTGCATGATCCAGTCCGGCGCCTGGATATTTTCCAGCACCAGGTCCACAACCTGCAAAAGCACCCAGGCAGAGATCAGGTATCCGATACCTACCCGGAATACGTTTCTGCGCTTTAGCTCTTCAAATAAGCTCATAAAAGCCCCCGTAGGGTGGGTAATTATTCTTCATGGCCACAGGTTCATTTTTTTCAGTAAGGCCTGGAAGCGTGGGTTATCGCGCACCGGGTCGTAAATATCCATGCGCTTCATGTGAATGGCATATGAATCACCCTTGGAAAAGGCTTTTTCGAGATAATCCAGTGCTAACTCGGATTCGCCCAAAATCATGCAGTATAACGCCTTACCCATTGTGCCATCTTGCAACGCAGAAGTCTGAGCCTGGGAAACCACCTCCAACGCTCTTGGCTTTAATGTTGGGTTTTCCAGTGCATCAATGACAGCCAGGTCAGCACTGATGTCAATACCAACTACCCTGGCAAGCTCATGGGCGCGCGCACGCGCCTGGTCGTATCTACCGGTAATCTGGTTGAGCGTCATCAGGTTACCAATCGCCGCCTGGAAGTTAGGGTCCAGCTTCAGGGCCTCCTGATAATATGCAAAAGCTTCCTCTTTACGGTCGGAATACATCAATACCCAACCAATGTCGTGGGGGATGATCGGCGCCAGGGGGTCGGCACGTCGGGCCAGTGCGAGTTGATCCATGGCCGCATCCAAGTGCCCTTCGGCAGCCATTAATTCACCGAGCCACTGGTGTGCCGTGGCATAACCGGGATCAATGCTGATGGCCTTATCAAAGTCTGCATGGGCACCCTTGATATCGTAGTCATACATAAATTTTATGTATGCCGAGGTGGTCAGGGCAGGGCTGGAATTGGGGTTGATGGCGAGCGCTTTTTCAATGGCATCGTGGGCCATGGGTATGTACTCAGCCAGGGTTCCGGAACCATACTCAGGTATTAAAACGTAGGCATCGGCAAGTGCCGCCCAGGCCTTTGCATAATCGGGGTCTGCTTGCACCGCTTCAAGCAAGGGCTTGGTGCTGGCCAGCAAGGAATCCGGCGAGCGTTGATTCCACAGATGCCGGCCCAGCAGGTAGTTGTTATATGCATCAACATTGTTGGTAGACTGGGTAGAAACCGGCGTCTGATCTGCACCCGTAAGTGTAACCTTGAGGGCGCTGACGATGGCCTGGGCAATTTCATCCTGTACCGCAAAGATATCATCCAGTTCCCTCGTATAGGTTTCTGACCACAGATGAGTATCGGTATTGACCTCGACCAACTGCGCCGTTACCCGGATGCGGTCGCTGGCCTTTCTCACACTGCCTTCGAGAATATGATCAACCTGTAGCTCTTTGCCAATTTCGGAAAGCTTTTTTGTGCTGTTTTTGAAGGTAAATGAAGAAGTGCGTGACGGAACTCGCAGGCCTTTTACGCTTACAAGTACATTGAGCAACTCTTCTGAAATACCATCAGAGAAATACTCGTTCTCTTTGTCATCACTCATGTTGATGAACGGTAATACAGCAACAGACTTCTCATTTGGCTGAATTTCTGGAGAAGTGTCAACAGGAGGTGGTTCGACTGTCTCTATGCTTACCGAAGATGGTGATGGGGCCGGGTCAACAGTCTCCTGGGCAAAAAATTTATCGTAGGCAAAATAAGCCAGCGCCAACGCCATCGCGATAATAATATTACGGTCCATTTTACGACCGGTTTTGTTAGTAATGGATTGCGAACGGTCAACATCAGCCTCACGCTTGACACCCTCCGGCGTCATTTCAAATGCCCATGCAAAGAAAAGTGCCAACGGAAAACCAATGGCAAGCGCCAGCATGAACACCTGCATGACCCAGTCCGGTGCGTTGATGTTTTCGAGCACCAGGTCAATGACTTGCAATAACAGCCAAGCCGTTATGACGTAACCGATGGCTACACGGAAGACGTTTCTGCGTTTTAGCTCGTCAAAAAAGCTCATGAAAGCCACCCTGCGGCAGCCATAGTTCCCACTATGTCTATTCTAGTTACAGGCAAAATCATCATCTCCAATTGGTCTGCAATTGACAGGGAAACCGTTTGCACGCCAGAAATCATCCAGGTTGATTCTTCTCACCAGGTTTTTATAGGGCGTTGTGTTACGCAATGGGTTAATAATTGGATAGTTGAACCAGGTAGCGTCGAGAACACCCAGTTGCTCATCAAGTTTTATACCTTTTTCCATTATTTTTTCAGCCAGTTTGTAGTCACCATAGTAGGCGGCCCAAAATATGTTGGTCGCCCATGGACTGGAGAAGCCAAGTGAAATGGTCTGGTCCAAATATTCCTCCAGGAATGCCAGGGTATCTTCCTTTGTGCCTAACCTGGCAATCAATAGATCATAATAATCCTTGGTTTCAGCCCCGCCTATCAGGGACCAGTCGGTGTTGGCAAGTAGTTTGGTAAGTTCGATTGCGCGATCAATGTCACCGTCACTGATGGACATGTGAATGGCATGCCGTAACGAGAAGTCCTGTCGACTTCCTCCTATATTCGTGCTCAATACCCGTTGCATATCGTTCCAGCCTCCAGAGCGGTCTCCCGATGCGTAACGCAAGCCGGCGTGCACGGTCAGGTTAATCCAGGAGAGTGGGTCGAGTTCGGTGGCTCTCGAACTGTACTTGATTGCTTCATCAAAGTAGCTGGCGCGCCAAAGCATTTGCGTATATTGCTCGTTGGCCTCTATTTCATCCGGGTTCAGTGACAAGGCATGCAGGTAACTCTCCCGTGCCTTCTCCCACTGGTAACGATCCCGGTAGATATCACCGAGCACCGAATGTGCCATTGACAGGTTCGGATCCAACTCCAGCGCTTTAAGTGCCAAGGCCTCAGCAGTGTTTTTGGTCTCGTTGCGATCAACTTTCAGGTAATAAATGGACAAGGAATGGGCCTGAGCGTTGGCAGCCCAACCTGCCGCGAATTCGGGGTCGAGTTGTGTTGCTTCGTTGAGCAGTTCTATTGCACGTACGAAATCGGAACGTTTGGCAATCAACCCTCTTGCTTCCAGGTAGCGGTCATAGGCTTCCATATTATCCGTGCTGGCTGATACGAGGCTTTCGCTGGCATCCACGAGGTTGAGCTCAATGGCCAGCGCATCAGTAATTGAGCGCGCGATTTCATCCTGAATCGCAAAGATGTCGGTTAACTCGCGGTCATAAGATTCAGACCAGAGATGGAAGCCGTCACTGGCTGTCACCAACTGGGCCGTTATCCGCACCCGGTTATTGGCTTTACGAATTGAGCCCTCGAGGATGTGATCGACACCCAGTTGCTCACCAATTTTCCGCAGGTCTTC
>JAOUCZ010000218.1 GCA_029859505.1 Lysobacterales bacterium
ATAACACGATGCTGACAGCGAGCCATGCAGGTATCAGCGGTGGTTTGTCGACCGCAGATTTATTCATCCCCTCCCAGTGAGGTGATAATTCGGGCTCAGGTTCCTGCCGTTGGTTGCGAATGGTGTGATAGAGATTCTCACGGATTTCCTCGAGCTCATTCAATCCATTCGGCAGCACCCGGTAACGCCCCTGGAAGCCGAGTGCCATGCAGAGGTATAGCAACTCCAATAAGTTGATGTTTTTGGCCGGGTCCTCACTGAGCTTGGTCAGTAACTTGAAAAAACGCTCACCACCCCGGGTTTCCTTGTGGAACAGGCTCAACAGACTTTGGTTTCCCCAAATACTTCCCGCACCCCATGGAGTGGACATGACAAACTCGTCGATAGTTGTGCAAAGTACATACCTGGCTATGAAGATGGTTTTTTCATCGATACCTGCCTTTTTAGCAGATTTCTCAAAGTTTTGAATTTCGGTTGCCAGTTGCTTGTGCAGACCGTTGGGGTTTGGGTGTGAACTGGTGTTTCGTATCTGGCTGAGAAGATTGAGCAGAACAGAGGCGGATTTCTCTATCGGGTTAAGACCTGGACGGTTGTACAGGTTGACCTTTCTGCCGGGTGCCTCGCCTCTTTGTGGACGCGGGGCCTGGGGTTGACCTGGAGCACGGCCTCTTGGATTCGGCTTGATGATCGTGTGCTCATCATCCATGTCAAAAAAAGGATCATCTTTATCATGCATATTGATTAACCTCTGATAGCCCAGAGCTCAAGTTCGAGACCCGGATATGTGCTGCCGGGGTGAAGCCCCAACCCTGCGGACGTAGACATTTTTTTCCACATATCGCCACGCTTGTTAAGTTCAAAGTAGGAGAATCCGGAGTGGAAGGGTATCTGGCGTGGAGCCACGGACAGTGCTTCAAGTTCTATTCCCGGTAATTGGGACTGGATTAACTGCTTCATGACTTCCTTTGGACCCATCTTCGCCTGCAAAGGAAACTGGCTACGCAGTTTTTCAGTCGGCATATCCGCCTTGACTGCAAGCACAAAGACCGCACTGCTGAGCAGTGACTTGTCGCTGATGACCGCGAGATGTATTCCCACTTTTGAATAGTGCTTGAGTGGTATCTGTTGCGCACTGTGTTCGAAAACCACACCCAGCGAACGTCTTAATTCACCCATTATGGCGATAAATGTTGCTGTCAGATTCCTGTGCTGGTAATCCGGCAGCCCTGAAGGACGGTTGGACTTGGTGGTGAAGGTGGCCAGTTCGCCCGCCAACTTCAGACAGGTCCGGAACAATGATTCCGGGTGGAGCGCTGGTAACTCTTCAAGATGTGCAAAGACCGGTTCGTAACCGTTGATCAGCTGCAACAGCATGTAATCTTCAACCTGTGCTGTTCCGCCTCCCTTGCCGTCAGCACCCAAACGGACTGCTATGGCTTCAGCCCGTTGCTTCAATAAACCCTGTATTTCCTTAATATAACCTTTAAGCTCTCGATTGTTCTGACAGTCTATTGCTGGCCCGATGAAGGTATCGTCCAGTACCACCCGTTTGTCACTGCGAATTTCGATAATGCGCCCGATACCAATACAGGCGTACTCCGTACGTTCATCACTTTCGGTCAATATCACCAGGTTTTTTCGCCCCAATTCCAGGGGTGCTTCGGAATCTTCCGGCAGGCTGGCATCGCGTACGTCACTGACTTCAATACCGTAGCGTGCGGCATGATCTGCATCGTCCTCTCTGCTGGCCTCGGTCGCATTGGGCCGTCGCTCCAGCAGGCATAGATAGACGTTCTCATCCTTTACATTTTTTTCAGGTTCAATCGGCAGCGGAGGCGCATCGGCGGTCGGGATGTTAATGGTCGTACCATCAGGTAATATCGCCTTGCATTTTTCGATCTCAATCTTGCCCAGGCTGAGAGCCTCCTGGTTGATCTGTAATTCTTCGATACCCCAGGAGTAAGGCCGTAAGGGACTGCACCGGCTTTCAATCAACGACTCGATATAACGATCGTTCTGCTGAAAGTGTTGAGGTCTCAGGAACATACCTTCTGACCAGATGATTTTTGAAGTCCATGACATGAGGGGTTTGTATCCTAGTCTGAAACGGTGGTGACAATTTGTGTTTGTTCGAGTGTGACACTTATACCCTTGGTGTCGCCCTGGGTGATCGGAATGACCTTCCGCCATGCGGCGTTATCGATGTCACGGAATCCGGCAACGAGGCCGATAGCCGTTGTCAGAGGATTGAGTTCCATTGGTAATGTCTTGGTCTCGCCTGGTTGCATAATGACCTGGTTCTTGCCTAGCATTTCTGTACCCATCGCAGCACCGGATGGCTGTGTCAGGCTCATGTAGTCAAGACGATTAAACTGTTCAGTGGAGTTGAGTTCAAGTATATGCAATATGACCGGTGATGGTCTGCCCTGCATGTCCGGGTTGACGTCAGCAGTTGCATTGATTTGCATGTCAAGATCTTCCCGCTTGGGTGGTTTAGAGGCGCAGGAGATCAACAGACCGAGCATGGCCATCGTCAACAGAATTATTGACAGTGACTGAAATACGTTTCTTTTGGTTTTAATCGATGGGTTCATTGTTCACTCCTTGCGTGTCTTTTTCAGACGACTTAGTTGTTCTTCATAGGCTCGGGAAAACTCTCTACCGAATAACTGTTGGAAGTTGTCTTCCGCTTCGCCCGCGATTTCATCAAATAACAATTTAAATATATCCCAGTACTTGGCTTTTTTCCCACCGGGTAGGATGCTGTCCAAAATAGAGTCGGAAACAATCCTCTTTTCAAGCGTTTGGGGGTTGAACCTGGCAAGGATGTCCTGCAGTGCTGCTTCCATTCCCGCAATGACTGCCATCTGGTGGGCGTTGACATCGTCAAAACCCTCCCTAATAGCATTGACGCCACTCTTATATGCGGGGTCACTCTTGCTCAATAATTGCAACAGGGTTCGGGTCTTTGAAGTTGAAAACTTGAACGGATTGTTTTCCGCCGGCCTTATCATGGTTTGATCCAGCCTGAATTCACTCTTGATATGGGTGCGTCCGCCCAGGGTTTGAATCAGCCCCTCTGTGAACATGACAAGCATTCTGCCCACTTGCTCGAATAAGACATCCTGTTCGAACCCCGAAATCTGGCTTAACTCCAGGCCTGCGCCCCGTGCAAAAGCAGCAGCGGCATCACCGCTCTGAGTCGGAGGTGCCGTAGCAACCGGTTTCTGTGGGGCCGGTGTAGGTGGTGCGGCCTCCTTTACCTTTTTTGGTTTTGGGGCAACCGGTGCGGGTTTATCGGCTTTTGGGGGTTCAGGTGCGACGGGCACTTTAAGCATACCGGTCGCTTCATCCCAATTATCCGGAAAGTCCGTGTTGCCGGTTGACTCAAACGGGTCATTCTCCACAGGGATTTTCAGCATCCCGGTGGTTTCATCCCAGTTGTCAGGGAATTCGTCGGGAAAGGCGTCCTGGAAACTCTCAAACCCACCGGTGTTTGCATCGGGTTTGGGCTCGGGGGTCGGTGGTTCGGGAATCGATGGCTCGGGCGAATCACCAATACCAGAAGGCTTAAACGAATCCTTGAGCGGTGTGTGCCTTTGCTTTAATTCTTCCGCGGAGTCCTGATCTTCCAATTCCAGGTCATCGTCAAAACCCATCAGGCTGTCAATGCTCACGTTGCCTTCCAAGGGGCTATCGCCGAGTGAAGACAGCGGTTTGCCTATGTTCTCCAGGAAGTCGTCATCTTCCGCAGGTGACTGACTTTTTGAGAGGGGTTCCACGAAAGGGTCATCTTCGAATGGGTCACTGCCTGAAAAAGACTCAGGTTCCGTCGGGCTGCCAGCAACTGAATACGGCCCATCAAATGGGTCGGCTCCGGTCATGGTTTCCTCGTTACTGGTGTATGGGTTACCGTCAAGCGCGCTGTCTTCGATGACAACTTCAAATTCGTAATCGCCAATCCGGAACCTGTCACCTGCATTTAGGTCAACTGATTCATTCCGGATCAGGCGCTCCTCGGAACCATTCAGAAAAACACCATTGGTACTGGTGTCGGTGATCTGGTAACCGTCACCTTCCTTGTGTATTCGACAATGAACGCCGGAGAGAAATCGCTGCGGGTCGGGAATGGCCCAGTCATTTTCGTGGTTTCGGCCGATCGTGAACGAATCTGATTCTGCCTGATAAACTGACTGCTGACTTGGAGTCAGTCGTTGGTAGCTGGTGATTTTTAAGCTTAATGACATCGCTAATCAGTCTCCACGACGCGTCCTTGATTCGCAATACAAAAGCATAACACGTATGGTTTACTCCTCAACTGAAATGGCAGTTAATATTTATTTTTTCACTATCGGCAATGATTGCGGACGTCTGGATAATTTCAATTGGTCACAGAAAAATATTTCAATACAACACCTTATCTATCGCACTATACCCGCGATGATCATTTTGATGTTTCGTATGTTGCGCCTTATTGAATTTACACTATACTCTAAAGACGATCGAAATATATTTGCAAACACTAAATCAAGATTAGTGGAAGCACAATACGGCGCGCTGTAAATGTCGGATTGAAATTGGAATGCGGCACTAATAATAAAATTTATAAGGTAGGGCAAAGAGTGCTCAATGGGAGGGTAGAATGCGACTTTCGGCTGAAGAATTAGCCCAGCCAGTTTCCGACGATTTGCCATGTGGTGAAGACCTGGAATATGACCCGGTGTTCCAGCAAATGGAAGTCATGATGCAGTCGACCGACGAACAGGAGTTTGGCGATACAGTCATACCCGGAAGCGGTCCTGACTGGAAGGGCGTGGCCCAGCAAGTCGATGACTTGAATGGCCGAACACGTGATTTAAGGGTGCTCGCTTACGGAGCACTGGCCGATCTAAGCCTGAAAGGTCTCAAAGTTTTCAGTGAATCACTTGAATCACTGAACAACTGCATGGAAGCCTTCTGGGATAACATCCATCCCGAACTTGATGTAGATGACAATAACGACGCAACCATGCGTTTTAATTGTCTACAGATTCTAAACGACCATGAAATTGTTAGTGTCGTTTTGGAGAATGCCCCACTGGTGGAGATCAAGGGACTTGGCGCGTTCTCATTGCGGTCTATCGAACTGGCGGAAGGCAAAGCGAGCCCCATCGGCGAGGAGGAGGTGCATGACATCAGCATGATTCAAGGTGCCTTTGGTGACGCGGACACAGATGCATTGACCGCTTTGGGTGAGGGCGTAACCGGGTCAATAGCAGAACTCAAACGCACAACAGTACTTTGGGATCAGTTTGCCACCGATTCACAATCGCTGAGCATTGATGAGACGCTTCGTGTTCTGGGCGAGATCCAGGAGGCAGTTACCAAGTATGCCCCCGTTGCCGCCGCTGCATTTGATGACGAGGACGGTGATGAAGCCGCTGATGAGGGTACAGGTGCGGGATCAGCTCCATCGGTCACCGGTGCGATTAATAACCGGACCGATGTAGTTCGTATTATCGACAAGATATGTGAGTATTACGCTACTCACGAGCCTTCCAGTCCAATTCCCTTATTATTGCGGAGAGCGCAACGTCTTGTTCCAAAGTCATTTGCCGAGATTCTTGAAGACATCGCACCAGATGGTATCGCGCAGATGCAACTGATCAGCGGTCAATCGGAGTACGAAGAGTAGATTGTTTCAAGTAAGCATCAGAGTTAACTAACGCGTAATGACATCTTTTTTGTTATTTTTTATTGTGAACCACAAAGTCAGGAGATGAGTAATGGGTGATAGTAGTCAAAAATTTATAGCGCGCAATCGTGCGCCGCGTGTTCAGATCGAATATGACGTAGAGCTTTATGGCTCGGAGAAGAAAGTACATCTGCCATTTGTGCAGGGCGTGTTAGCCGATCTCGCAGGTAACCCCGAGGAACCGCAACCTGCGGTAGCCGATCGTAAATTCCTGGAGTTTGACGTCGATAATTTCGATGACCGAATGAAAGCGATGAAACCACGCGCAGCATTTCGTGTTGATAACACACTGACAGGTGAAGGCCAGTTAAGCGTTGACCTGACATTTGAAAGCATGGACGATTTTTCTCCTGATGCAGTTGCACGGAAAGTTGATTCTTTGAACAAGTTGCTTGAAGCACGCACACAATTGGCCAATCTTGTGACATATATGGATGGCAAGACCGGCGCGGAGGAACTCATTGCCAACGCGATTAAGGATCCGGCACTTTTACAATCCCTGGTAGCCGCTCCCAAACCGGATGATGGCTCCACTGGTGAGGATGAGGAATAATCATGGCTGAAGAACAGAAAGTTTCCGGACAACAGGCAGCAACAGCGGTTGAAGAGACGAGTGACTTTGCGTCACTGTTGAACCAGGAGTTCAGACCTAAAAGTGATCGCGCCAAGGAAGAAATCAGCTCGGCGGTGGAAACACTGGCGGAATATGTATTGAAAGATACCGCAGTGGTATCGGAGGATGCGGTTGCTTCTATTGAATCATTGATCGCCCAAATCGA
>JAOUCZ010000002.1 GCA_029859505.1 Lysobacterales bacterium
TTCCATCTCTGAGCATCATATTCAGAATCGTCAAACCGATCACACCGCTTCTACACCAGGGTAGTTTAGCGCTACCGGAATCTGGTGGAATGACATACCGCAAGTTCGCGTCAGATTGCTCTGCATGTCCAACATTTGTGTTAACTTGGATATTCTTAAGCTATTTTTAAACCCTTTCCGCTGGTTAACATCTAAATGTACATGGGAGGAATGCAAGCGGTGACATCGTGGCAGCACGACAAGACAGATTTGTTGGCTACCGAAAAGCGTTGGGTCGATAAGGCCCAGGCCGGAGACCGGCTTGCATTTGAGAAGCTTTACCGAGGTCACTGCGACAGGATTTTTGGTCTTTGCTGGCGTATGTGTGGTGGCGACAATGCACTGGCGGAAGACATGGTACAGGAAGCTTTTGTCAGAGCATGGAACAAGCTTCACCTCTTTAAAGGTGAAAGTAAGTTTGGTACCTGGTTGCATCGTTTGGCGGTAAATGTAGTTTTGAGTGATCGCCGTATCCGGGTCAAACGAGTACAGCGTGAACAGGAATTCAGCGAAGACATTGAGCGTGTTCAGGTGGGTGACCGTGACGTATTTGCGGGTTTGAGGAAAGATCTTGAAGCCGCCATCTCCGGATTACCGGAGAGAGCGAGAACGGTACTGGTTTTATATGACATTGAAGGTTACAAGCACGATGAGATCGCAAAAATGACTGGAATGGCGGTCGGTTCTTCCAAGGCACAGTTACACCGTGCAAGGAAGTTGGTACGGGAAGTACTGAAAGACTCTGAGAATATCTGAAGGATGTTGAGAAAGAGATGAAAGAATCAGAATTACAAAACGCGATCGGGTCATTACCCCGTAGTATGAAACCACCGCGTGATTTATGGCCTGGCATTGATGAACGGCTTGAGGCGGTTGCACGGGAGACTGTCGAGCAGTACAAAGCACCGTTTTGGCGTAAACCGGCAATGGCCGCAGCTGTTTTAATGGCACTGGCAACCGGTATTTTCATAGGCCGCGGAATGGATCTGGCCCCTGCCGGTCAGATGTCGGAGACCGTGAAGGAATATGCTTTTCTAGGTACCGTGAAAGCTACCGAACTGGAGTATCAGGCAGCTTTCAGTGAACTGGTACCACTGGATTATTCCGGTTTGCGCCTCGAAGGTGAAGAGCCGGATGCATTGAGGGGCAGCTGGGAGGCACTGCTACAGGCAGAGACAGCACTGCTTGCTGCTTTGCAGCAATACCCCTCAGATATTTATTTGAATGGAAAGTTGCTGGATTTAAGATCACAACAATTACAATTCGTTAAACAACTGGCGTTATTGGAACAAAATAACTGGAGAAGGACATGAAAGTGCGTTACCTGAAGATAATGGCGGTTTTAATGATGCTCGCATCTGTTTCCGCTTTTGCCGGGAAATCAGTGGATGAAAGCTGGGACATCGATTCGGATGCAACGGTATTTATCGAAAACATTGCCGGGATTATTGAAATACGGGGATGGGACAAGAACGAAGCGCACCTGACTGGTGAACTCGGCAGTAGCGCGGATGAACTGGAGATCAGTGCGAGTGGTTCCAGTCTGCAAATCTCGGTGATCAACCGCAGTGAACGAAATGTTGATGAATCGGTGCTGAAGCTAATCATCCCTAAAGGAGCCAGCGTTGATGCAACAGCAGTCAGTGCCGATATCATGATTAAGGGCCTCGATAATGAAAAACTGACGGCGTCTTCTGTCAGCGGCAACGTGGAAGTGAATGCAACAAGCCGACGCGTTTCGATTGAGTCTGTTAGTGGTGACGTTGAATTTAGCGGTTACACGATAAGAATTACCGCAGAGTCAGTATCGGGGGACATTGATTTATCCGGGATCTCGGGAGAAGTCTCGGCAACAACAGTTTCCGGCGATATGGAGTTAATGGCGGGTCAAATTGAAAGCGGGAAGTTTGAAACAGTTTCAGGTGATATGACCATGGTTGCTGAGCTATCAGACAATGGACGAATAGGTTCTGAGAGCATGAGTGGTGATGTGACCATCGTATTGCCGGCTTCCCAATCCGGCGTGTTCAAGGCACAGAGTTTTAGCGGCCGGATCAGCACGGATTTCGGCTCAGTCGATCGGGCAAAACATGGCCCGGGCAGTCATCTGAAGTATGTGGCCGGTGACGGTGGTGCGGAAGTCCGGGTTGAGAGCTTCAGTGGTAATATCAAATTGAAGAGCGACTAAACAATCCTGGTCTGAACGGTGCAGGCTTCTAAGGTCTGAAAAACTAGAATTCCCAGAACCCGGGTCCTGTACGGCCCGGGTTTTTAATGGCTTGCATGATGTATTAACCACCAGGGTGGGCCGTCTTCAATAGTTGTAATCCCCGTCATGGTGTATCCTTTCGGTTTTGAAATCCAGCTAGCCTGAGAAACTCGAATGCCCGATAAAGCACTGTTTGTAAATAAAGCGCTGTCACAAGCCAAATCTATGGAGCAGGCTGGAAACTTCGCCCAGGCTGAGCATATCTATCGAAAAATACTGGAACAATATCCCAAGCATAAACTTACAAGAAAGCGACTCGACTCAGTGCGGCAAATGGGGACAGGGCAGGCACATTCAGGCGCTGCTCCTCAATCTCTTCAGGCGGGGATAGAATCGCTGGTCAGGCTATTCAAACAGGGGCAGCTATCCGAAGCGCTGACGCAGGGAAAGGCATTGTCCAGCCGTTACCCCAGAGACCCGACCGTTCATAACATCCTGGGTGTCATCAATGCCCGCATCGGGCAAGCGGAGATAGCGCTGGCCTGCTATGACCGGGCCCTGGCAATAAAGCCTGATTTTGCAGAGGTGCATAACAACCGGGGGAATCTTCTTAATCGCCTGGGTCAGAATGCTGCAGCAATCACAAGTTTTCGTCAGGCTTTGCAGATCAAACCACAATATGCTGAAGCGCATAATAATCTTGGTGTTGCACTATATGATGCAGGTGAGCTTGACGAAGCAACTGCCAGTTACCGGGAGGCCCTTAGGGTCAGGCCTTCATATGCAGAGGCGCAGAACAACCTCGGCAACGCGCTCGCAGACCTGGGTCAGCCTGAGGTTGCGCTGGCTAGTTTCAGTGCGGCTCTGCAATTGAACCCACGCTACTCTCAGGCGTATTACAACAAAGGCAATATCCTCAGATCCATGGGTAGACACGATGAGGCCATCGACAGCTTTAACAGCGCCATTGGGCTCAGGCCTGACTATGCCGAGGCCTTCAATAGTCTTGGCAATACGCTGAATGAGCAGGGAAAACACCAGCAGGCCATAGAAAACCTGAACCGTGCCATTCAACTCAGACCCGACTATAGCGAGGCGCACTGCAATCTTGGTAATGTCTTGAGTGATTCAGGACGGCCTGATGAAGCCCTGCCCAGTTATCGCACTGCTTTGCAGATAAGTCCCGAGTTCGCCGAGGCCCAGTGCTGCCTGGGCAATGTCCTCAGTTACCTTGGCAGACAGGAGGAGGCAATGGACTCTTTCAACCGCGCGCTGGAGCTGAAGTCAGACCATGCTGCTGTGTTTAATAACCTGAGTCAGATCAAGACCTTTGAGCGTGACGACCCCCAAATAGACCAGATGCAAGAACTGCTTGAGAATCCGGACATTGCCGAGACTGACGTCATGCATCTTGGTTTCGCACTGGGTAAAGCCCATGATGATCTGGGCGACGTCGATCAGGCTTTCAAGTACTACCAGGAGGGCAACCGCCTGAAAAAGAAAGCCCTGGGCTATGACATCAGTTCGGATGAGACCCGGTTCAAACAGATCAAATCGCTTTTCAGCTCTTACACCCAGAAGCCGCACCCGGGTATCGAATCAGGCAGTGATTTCAAGAAGCAGCCCATCTTTATTGTGGGAATGCCGCGCTCGGGAACAACTCTTGTAGAACAGATACTCGCCAGTCATTCCCAGGTTTTCGGTGCGGGGGAGTTGGAAACCCTGAGCCGGATAATGAATCCTTTGTTAAGAGAGAAAACATTGACCGGGCAATCTGAACCCGGTGAGGCTGACCTTGTAAACCTGAGGAATAGCTACCTTGAAAAAATCAATGAGTTAGGTGGGTCTAGGCCATTCATTACCGACAAAATGCCGATTAATTTCAGATGGATCGGGTTTTTGCTGCTGGCGATGCCCGGCGTAAAAATTATCAATCTACGGCGTGATCCTGCAGCGGTTTGTTGGTCAATTTTCAAGCACCATATCGGCGGCGAGGGAAATGGCTACTCCTACGATGTCCTTGATGTTGCCGGGTATTACAATCTCTACGCTGATCTGATGGAGTTCTGGCGACAGGCCTTTCCGGGTCAGATTTATGATCTCGATTATGAGTCACTGACGGAAAACCAGGAACAGGAGACACGTCGCTTACTTGAGCACTGTGATCTGCATTGGGAAGACCAGTGCCTCGATTTTCATAAAACCCGGCGTAGTGTACAAACATTGAGTACCGGGCAAGTCCGAAAGGCGATGTATACCGGTAGTTCCCGGGAGTGGCGTAAGTATGAGACCCATCTTCAGCCTATGCTTAAAGCGCTGGGTATTGAACATGGTGTTCCTGATGCATCCCAGGGATGAGCCGATATCAATGCCCTTGGCTTAATTGAGATAAAATACGGTATCAGCAATGCGTACCATCAAGTATGCGCGAGCGAGTTAAACAGGTAATCTCCAAATGAAAAATATTGAAAACAATCTCCTGCAGTCTGAAACTGCGGAAGAACACTTTTCCGCGATTAAGGCGCTCGAGAAGCTCGTTGCCGCTGAACCGGACAATCTGGATCACCGGTTCAAGCTGGGGCTGAACTGCCTGCAGGTCGGGCAGGTGGAGCGGGCAGAATTATTGTTTCGCTCATGTATTGAGTCCGGTTTTGACACTCCTAAGTTGCAGCTGAATTTGGGCCATGCTCTGAAAGCACTGGGTCGAACAGAGGAGGCGGTAGCTTGTTACAAGGGACTGATCGAGGGCCAGGATGACGCCAGGGCTGCTGTTGCCTACTGGAGCCTGGCGAATATGAAGAACTATCGTTTCTCTGATGAAGAGATAGTCTTTTTGCGTGGTCGAGTTCAGACCACCGACGCCAAGCCGGGATATCGCGGTTTAATGCTGTTTACCCTTGCGTATGCCCGCGAACAACAAGGTCTTTATCACGAGGCTTTTATGTCGATGTGTGAGGCAAATTTGATTTTATCCATGCATCGGCCATTCCAGGGTGAGCAATATGGTTTGCTGGTGAAAGCCTTGTTGAAAAGTGGCCGTAATCTTATACCAACACCGGAAAGGGATGGCCCGACACCGATCTTTGTGGTGGGCATGCCACGCTCCGGTACGACACTTGTAGAGCAAATACTGGCAAGCCATTCCAACGTTGAGGCAACTGATGAACTGCCCTTCCTGGAGCGCCTGGCTATCGACCTGGACAAGAGTGGCGCATACGCAAGATCGTTGGCTACTCTAGGCACAGAAGAGAAACAGAACTATGCCAATCGCTACCTGGAGAAGGTTGAGCCCTACAGGCAGGGTAAGCTCGATTATTTTATTGATAAAAACCCGGCAAACTTCTTACATATTGGTTTGATCAAGGTATTGTTTCCCGAAGCAAAGATCATCAATGTCGTCAGAGATCCACTGGATAATGCGATGGCTGTCTTCAAGCAGTACTTCAACCGCGGCAATGAGTACAGTTATAGTCTTGAGGGGATCGTCTTTTACTGGCAGGGGTATTTGACCCTGATGAAACATTGGGAAGAACTCTATCCGGGAGAAATATTACATCTTGGTTACGAGGACCTGGTAAATGATCCCGAGGGGAAGATCACCGAAATTCTGGAATACTGTGGTTTACCCGTGGAGCCGGAGTGCTTCCGGTTTTATGAATCAGACCGGCCGGTATTAACACCGAGCGCCAGCCAGGTGCGCAACCCTATTTCCAACCGGGCGGTGGATAGCGGTAAAAAGTATGAAAAACACATCAAGGTGGTAATACCCGCACTGGCAGAGATCAAGCGAAAGTGCCGGGAAGTGCTTGGTGTTTGACCGGAATCAAAAACTAAAGCAAGAATTGATCAATGTCAGCTGAAGAAAATAGACTAATTGAAGCAGGCCGGATGGCCATGCAGAAAAATGACTGGCGCACGGTTCACACAAGTGCCCTGGAACTGATCAGAAGAAATGAATCGAATCCTGAAGGTTTTTTTCTTCTCGGTCTGGCACTTAGAGCCGCCCGCCAGACGTTGAAATCAATCGATGCATTTGAGAAGTGCCTGGCTCTGGACGAGCATCGTTTTGATGCAGGAATCGAACTGGCAAACCAATATCACGTATCACTCAGAAACGATGAGGCGATAGGGTTATTGGAAAAATATGAAGGAATGCTGGAGGTGAGTCCCTGGCATCTTGATATGTCAGGCTCTCTGCTCGTCACCATGGGGAAGCCGCTGCGGGCCATCCCATTGTTTGAGAAGGCTGTAAAACTGCAACCGGAGGCTCTTTTTTTCCTGACTCATCTAGCCTCTGCTTATGTTTTCGTCGGGGAGATAGAAAAGGCGAAGACGATCTATAAGAAGCTGTTATTGAAAAACCCAAGTCACCAACGTAATCACTTTTATCTGGCAAGACTCGAAACAGCCAGCGATATAAATCATGTGGAGGAGATGAAAGCGGTTCTTAAGCGGGAGAGAAAGCCGGACTCAGGAAACGTGTTCATGCACTATGCACTGGGTAAAGAACTGGAAGACCTGGAGGATTGGGACGAAGCATTTGATTTCTACCGGAAAGCCGGAAACGGGGTAAAGATGGTATTGAATTACTCGGTTGAGCAGGATGAAGCTTTGATCGAACAGATCATTCGCACTTGCGATGAAAAGTGGTACCAATCGAAACTTGCTTCAACACAGGATAGTCCTGGTGATAAAAAGCCAATACTCCTGGTAGGCTTGCCCAGAACAGGGACAACCCTGGCGGAACAGATTTTAGCAGGCCACTCCAGGATAGAAAGTATTGGCGAGACGCAGTATTTTGAGTTGGTACTAAGGGCAAATAGTGATATTCAAGGTCCGGGTAAAATCACACCCGATGTAATTTCCTCACTACTCAACCTGGATATGAGCAAACTGGCTACCGAGTATCTGGACAAAACCCGATACCTCTGGGGGGACAAGGAGGTTTTTATTGACAAGTTGCCCCACAATTACCTGTACCTTGGTTTTTTTGCGGCAGCATTTCCTGATTCACCCATCGTTTGGATCAGGCGAAACCCGATGGATGCCTGCCTTGCGATGTACAAGCAGTTGTTCACAGGTGTCTACGAGTTCACTTACGATTTTGATGATTTAGCCAGATTCTATGTCATGTACGACAAGCTATACCGACACTGGAAGAGTCTGCTGGGAGACAGAATTGTTGAAATTGATTACGAAGATCTTGTCACGGATACTGCTGAAACGACTGCAGCAGCTTTCAATGGTTTAAAGCTGGAGTATGAGCCGGATTGTATTGATTTTAATAAGAATATTACAGCAAGCTCCACGGCCAGTTCAGTACAGATCAGGGAAAAAATTCACTCAAGATCGGTGATGAAATGGAAGCGTTTTGAAAAACACCTTGAACCATTGAAATCAAAGCTGGAGGCTGCTGGCATCGAGCTTTGATGACGGGTGATGTTCCCGCCTTTAACCCGGCAGGCAGGTAGAACAATGTTCTGAGTTCGTGTTCAGGCTGATGGTTTCCGAGCGTTAAGTTCCCAAGCCAGTATGTCATCTTTCGAATAAATGACGGAGACTGTGGTTTGCTTGAAACCCAGTTCATCCAGTTTTGACTTCAGGGTCTCGATCGCAGCATCGTCAAAAGCAACGGAGACCATCTGTTTAAAACGCTCATGTGACGCCTTGTGTTCTTCCGCCAGTGATGAAATAAACAGACGTCTGTCCTGGGCTGGTGTGCCCATCATCTTGAAGAACTTCAGCGCATCGGTCATAAACTCAAACATCGTGGCATTTGCCGTATTAATGTCGGTGTTTGTCAGGTATTTGTCCGCCATCCGGTTAATGGTTTTGCGGCCTTTCTCGGCCTTTGGGTTTGAACCCAGATCAGCCAAAGAAGGTGTATTGTCCCTTTCGGTGCTGATAATACTGATGGCATTGATAACCCCTTCGAGATCGTCTTTATTGTATTCAGAGATTGCCCGGCGGGACATCGAGGTAACCACTGAATCAGTATGATGCAATAAGGCACAAAACTGACCTCCAGGCTCCAATAACCGGTGAATCTCCGGGAGACTCTTGTCAGTATCTGAATATTCAATGCCGAATACCGAGGTGGCCAACCCAACAGAGGCATCAGCCTCCGGGACTTTCTCAGCCGGGGTTTCAGAATGCAAAACGACTTTTATTCCGCTTTCCGGAAGCCCCTGTTCAGATACCGAACTAAGCCTGATACTGGCAAGATCGACACCGATATATGTGCCTTTGACACCTGACTTAACCATCGCAGGTAAAAGTGAGCAATTTCCACAGCCAACTTCCAATACCACCGGTTCAGTGGGCAATGTAGCCAATTTTGCTTGCCACCAATCATCGACGGCGCCCGTATAACCTTGTTTGAAATAGTCGCCAAAGGTTGTGCTGTGCCCTTGCCGCCAGAATAAAGACCATGGATTCATATGCTTTCCTTATGCCCAAAAAAAAGGCCTGCTTGCGCAGGCCTTAATTTTATACACTAACGGTTTACAGGTCGACAGAGTATCTGATGAACCAAACACGCCCGATATTCGGGTATTGGTTTTCGTCAACGTTGCCTGACTGATCAATAATGGGCTTCTTGTTGAATGCATTATTTGCACCAACAGTGAAGGTTCCATATTTCTCAAAGCTGTAACCGGCCTGGATATTGAACTGAGACCATGAATCCCATTTCACATCGCTGATTATAGACTTCTGAGAACCGATGAAGTCCCAGTTGATGCTGGCAAACCAGTCACCCATGCTCCATGGCAGAAGCAAGTTGGCACGCCACTCTGGAATACCCAGGGAACCGGCTGCATCATAGAGATCGCCTGTGCCATAGGATACTTCTGCATCATAGTTCAGGTAGTAGGTTGCATGTGCCTGTACACCGAAGTCACCCCAACCCGTTTCAAAACCACCGCTCATTGCCCAGTCAAGTGCCTGGTAATTAAACGTGGTCGCACCGTTCTGGAAACCAGCATCGATACGGGTTACACCACCATTGGCGTTACGTTGGACATTGGGGTTGTTTCCCTGTGTCTGGAAATCAACATCCAACTGATCCTGTGCGGAGGTGTAATTGATAGGATCTTTGATATCAAGGCTGAACCACTGAAGACTGGTCATCCAGCGATCAGCAAAGCGCCATTCGACGCCAGCAGACCAGGTGCTGGATTTTTCAGCATCGAGATTCGGGTTAGAGCCGATATAGGTATCAAACTGACGGGATGTACATGGATTCTGTCCAGACAGTGCACAGCCCCAGTTATCAGTCGCTGATTCTGCAGAGAACGCAGTTGCGCCGTACAGATCGGACAGGTTAGGAGCACGGAAACCCTGTCCCCATGATACCTTGAATGTCAAAGGCTCAAAGCTAGGAATATTGATGATGGCACCAATACGAGGAGACCACGCAGAACCGAAGTCTGAGTAGTTATCGTAACGGAGCGCTGCGTCCATTTCCAACCAATCGGTGATCGGGAAGATAGCTTCAGCTGCGAGAGCTGTTACATCACGGAAACCTTCAGCTGAATTACCTGCAGAACCACCGACGAGGCCAGCTTCTGACTGCGCGTCAACGAGAGCAGCATAATCGATCTCGAAGTACTCAGCAGATACATAGGCTGAGGCTGTACCACCACTCATTTCGAACATATCAAACTGCATACCACCGAATACTTTCCACAGTTCCTGACTGTCGTTGTTAATCGTGGTGTGCTTCAGGTTGTTAACGAAGGTATCGAAATCGTCGATATCATAAGCGATGTTGTACGCAAGACCCGCATAGTTCAGGTAGAAACTACCCACTGATGAAGACTTGTACTCTGAGTAAGTGTAGTAAACATCCCAGGAGATAGAACCATCTGTATCGCCTTTAAGACCAACATTGATGTCAATCAGGTTATCGTCAACAGTGTTATCACGTGTACCGATATCAGTCCAACGGAAATAACCGAATGTTGCGCCGATGTCATTACGAGGATCACCAGGAATGGTGGGTCCAGATGCCGCAGGAGGAGCATAACGGCCAAATGATTCGTTACTGGCAAATATTGCATCTGCATACAGATCAATATTGTCAGTCAGTTCATAGGTACCACTAACCCAGTTATTGATACGTTCGAGGCCAGCACGGTTGGCTGAAACCAGCGCGTATGCATAACCACAGTAAAAACCGGAGTCCGGACCAAATACTGCAGAAGCTTCCATCTCACCCTGGAAACCGTTCTCTGTAGAACAATTCGCACCAGGTGTTACATACCATGTGCTTCTGTCATTTGGATCGTATGCTACGTCTGGATCATAATCCGGGTTGACCAGGGTATAAGCGTAAAACGAAATACCTGTCGTTTCGGCATAACCGGTGATAATTCCGTCACCGTCGAGATCTTCCTTACTGGCTTTTGTCCAATCACGGTCAGCATCGAAGATAGGATCGCGTTTATCATATTCCAAAGCGTATGTGATGCTGGCGCGGTCATTGCTGGCGCCCATCAGGACACTAGCACTGAACTCTGTGCCGTCATCTTCACTACGATCACCATAACGGGTAGTAATTGTCATGCCGTCGTAATTCTTCTGCAGGATGACGTTTACAACACCGGCAATCGCGTCAGAACCATAAACAGCAGAGGCGCCATCAGCGATGACCTCAATGCGATCGACAGCTGCGAAAGGAATCATATTCAGGTTGAAAGTACCGCCACCACCAAGTGATGGAGAACCAACAGCACGGCGGCCGTTTAACAGGATGAGAGTACGGCTTGAACCAACACCACGAAGGTTAAGGGTAGCGTTAGACTGTGCGCTACTACCAGAAGACTCACGGAATGAACCGATTGAGTTCATGGTAGAAGACCGCAGGGCGTCAGTAACACTGACCTGACCGGCGAGGTTCATGTCTTCAGCTGTAAAGGTGATGATTTCTTGAGAGTTAGTGTCCATGGTACGCGCGATACGCGAACCGGTTACAACTACCTCTTCCAACAATGCTTCGTCATCTGCCTGATCGGCGTCATCGGCAGCATATACAGAATTTGCCAGCATGCTTCCTGCTGAGAAAACTCCGAGTGCCGTGGCCATGGCTAGAGACAATGGCTTGCGTTTATACATATTTATTCTCCAAAAAATTTAGACTGTATCGTGTCGAACACTTCAACTTTGCATTTCCTTGGAATTTAGAGAAAACTAAAACCCCAAGAAAATAAACAACTTACATAACTAGTTTGCAAAAATTTAACAATGTCCGAATGATTATATAACAAAAATTGTTCCCGATACCAATATAGTTTTAGATATTCATAGCTTGCGCGGCATATATGACAGAAGTAATGGGTCCATATATGTAAAAATCTGGCGCAAAATCCTGTCTGCCGTTAGCGACAGTCATGATCAGGGAGACCCGTTATTGATATAATTCCCCGTCTTTTGTGGTTGTGGATTGTTTGTCATCAATTAGAGTTTTTCTGCCGGTTTCCATTTCCGGTACTTGGCTTCAGAATCATCATCGGAGGGTGTAAATGGGTAACCTGCTTTGGATTGCTTCCTATCCTAAATCCGGTAATACCTGGGTAAGGGCATTTATCGAGAACTACTTGCGTGGTCAGAACAAGCCTGTAGACATTAATACACTGTTCCGGATCAACCAGGCTGAAGAGAAAGCCTTCCGCTATGCACATTATATAGAGGGCGGTGACACGATGAGTCTTAGTGTTGAGGAGATCTGCGCGCTTCGCTCACGTGTGCAGGCCGATATTGCCGCCGAGGCCACGGGTACGGTTTTTCTCAAAACGCATAATATCCTTGGTGATTTCGGTGGTTACCCTCTACAAAACTCTGCGGTGACCTCAGGCGCCATATATATTGTCAGAAATCCACTTGATGTCGTCATTTCCGTGGCCAGGTACTTTGATTTTGGAATCGATGAGGCAATTGACTACATGGCCGAGAAAGAAACCGGCACACCCAACGAGATCGAAAATGTACCCCAGGTGATTTCGTCATGGTCCGTTAACGTTCAGAGTTGGACGCAGGAACCCAGGCCCGAGATACTTGTATTACGTTATGAGGATATGCTCGACAATCCGGTAAAAGTATTCAGGAAGCTAGTGTCCTTTCTGCGTCAGCCCAAAGACCCTCAACGTTTGAAAAAAGCGATCAGGTTCTCTTCATTTGATCAGCTGAAGCTGCAGGAAAGAAAATCAGGCTTCATTGAGAAGCACGAGAATGCCAATGCCTTTTTTCGCCAGGGTAGAAAAAACCAGTGGCGTAACAAGTTGACTGACGAACAGGTCAGGAAGGTGATCGACAATCATAGGGAGCAGATGGCGCGATTCAAATACCTGCCCCCGGGATTTTCATAACATCACACCCGATTAACCTTCAGCCGGTATTGCCGTGTTGAAACAGAGCTATTTTTCGTAAGCAAAACTCTCAACGAATGGTTCAAGGGTTGGAAGGATTGGTGTCAGATCCTGTTCATAACGGCGCCAGCGCGCCAGGGCGCGGTCATTAACCGGTGCCGTGACATCCCTATAGCTCGGTGTCGTAATAACCCGTTGCCTGGCTGCCTGCCGGTAGTCGTTGATATCCTCGTGCCAGCCAACGCCAATAAAGTCGAGTATTCCGGAAACCGTATCATCGAAGTTTTCAACGAGGTTTTCATAACGATACTCCAGCCATGAACCTTCAAAGCCGGCACGGTACTGCAGCCACAGGCCCATGACGGCTTCATAGGTTTGTCCCGTTGCTTGCAGGTCAAGAAAATTAGCCATTGCATGATTAATCTCAAACTTTTGCATGAAACAACTGAGACAGGCATCACGCGGGTCTCTTAAAGCAACGAGAATCTTCGCTTTTGGGAAAAGCAATTTGGCCAAACCCAAATGGACAATATTCAACGGCAGCTTATCAACCAGTTGCTTTCCCTCGAGGTCATCCAGATTGTCCCAGCAAAACGCACGGAAAGTCTGTCTGAGCCGGATCAGGTCATCAGGGTCTATATTGTTTAGCCCATGGGGATATCCACCGGGAAGGTTGCGTATTTCCTGAATTACCGCAGAAAGAGGCGATCGCTCGTCAGTGGTGACCAATTCTGGATGGGCTTTTAGTACCTGTTCCAATAATGTTGTACCAGAGCGGGGAAACCCGACGAAAAAAACAGGTCTGAAACTATCGTCGGTTTCAAGTTTTTCACCGAGCGCTTCAGATGTCTCTTTTGTAAAAAAGTTCTTTATCTCCGCGATCTCGCGAAGATAGCCTGATCCGTCGGCTTTTCGTTCTCCCACATACCGGGTCATGACCTTATTGGATTGCTCGAATGCGGCAAACGCATCCTTTGCGTTACCCAGTGCGTCCAGCGTCAGACCAAGTTGATTAAAGGCCTCAACCTCTTCCTTCTCTGAAAGGCCTCGTTCGATAGCCTCCTTCAGGTGTTTTTCGGCAACATCAAATTGATCCTGTCGCCTGGCGATCAGTCCTGTGAGCATCGATACACGTGCAATTCCGGGTTTGATCTTTTCAACCTGTTCAATCGTCTCAAATGCCTCATCAAGCTGGTTTACCAGTTCCAGTGCACTGGCCAGCTGAATCAGTGAACCAATATCATGGGGCTTAATTTCCAGGGCCTCACGTAATACCTTGATTGCTTCATGCGTATCACGTTCTTCGATGAGTGCAGCGGCGAGGTTGAGCCGGGCATTGGTGTCTTCAGGCACGATTTCGAGTATTCGCAAGCAATACGGTTTGGCTTCACTGGCGCGGTCCATGGACAACAACGCCGTTGACACATTGCTCAGTGCGGTTAAATTTTGAGGGTCGAGGTTCAGTGCTTGTTTAAAGCATTGATAAGCCTCTTCCGTACGGTTTTGCGCACCTAACACGTTACCCAGGTTTGAATGGAAAGGTGCTTGTTTGTCATCGAGTTCGATGGCTTGCCGTAGATGCTGTTCAGCCTCTGTCAACTGGCCACGTTGCAGGCACACCACTCCGACGAGATGCCGGGCTTCTGCGTTTTCCGGGTCATTTTTTAAAACATCCAGGTAAACGGATTCTGCCTCGACAATTTTTCCTTCCCTGTGCTGCTGTTTGGCGGCCAGGATCCGTTCATCATTTTCAGTATTTTGCGCTTCGCTTACCTGGTCCGCACCTGAATCAGCGGCAGATTGGCCTTCATTGCCCGTAACATCCTGTGTTCCGGTCTTTTTACGCCTGAACAGATCTTTCCAACTCATAGGAATCCAGTCTTCTAATCAGTGATATTGAGCGCAGGGTAAAAGAAAGCACCTGCCACTGCAATGCAGTGGGACAAATTATGGGATGAGTTTGCCTCATGGCTTAAGCGCTCTCACGGATGCAAGCGGTCGGACTTGTTTGAACGCACCATTGATCAGGTCGTGATGATTATTTTTCCGTCACGGTGTCTCTTTTGAGCTGGTTCATGATTTCTGCACGTGCTGATATGAGAATTGAATCGCGATCCAGGGAATCCAGTATCTCTTTAATGGTGTCCTTGGGGCCCTCAGAGCCCCATGACTTACCCTTGGCGAACCACGTTTCAGCGGCATTGCCCGTGACATAGGTTGCATACCATGCAAGGGATCCCTGGGCACCGGCAGTTATTACGGTAGACATACCGGCACTCATGGTTTTCATTGCAGCGGATACCATGTTGACACCCCAGTAGGCACCCATTAGCAACAGTAGTTGTGCGGAAATGGTCAATAATAATTTGCTGGCCTCTCTTCTGGACAATTGAAACCCGTAGATATTGCCAAGGTGAACCACCATCGCAACATCGGTTCCCGCGGCAGCCAGTAAATCAGCCACAGGTACAGGGTTCACCGCGACCACCAGACCCTTGGCAAGGCAGTAATTATGGATGACTTTTTTCGCGACGGTCTTCCGGGCGAGCACGATCTTGCCGGCTATCCGGCTATCGAGATCGCTGGTAAACAGCGCGGCATTTAATGCAGCCAGTGTTTTTCCGTCCTTTTCCAGGATGCTCCAGAGTCGTGCTTTCAATTCGTTGATATCAGGCTTGCGTGGGCGTTCAGCGGGATGTTCCTGACCTGACTCATCAATACGGATGATCTGCTCAGGCCGGGGGTCAGCGCTGGCAGTCAGAATATTACCGGGTTCAATAAGCTGCTCGCATCGAAGCCGCAGATGGCTCAATAAAGAATCGAGTTCTGCCGCTTCATAACGGTCGGACTTGTTCAATACCAATAACAGCGGTCGTTGACGTCCGGCGAGATCCTGAACAGCGTTGAATTCCGTCTCTGTCAGGTCGCCTTCACACACCATCATGACGATATCGGAAATCCGGGCCACCGACCTGGCAAGTTCCTCACGGGCTTCGCCTTCCAATTCATCAATGCCGGGTGTATCAATCAATACGACATGATCCGTATTGACAGAGTCCCACTGGCTTCGCTGCTGTATGCGGGTTTCACCATGCAAAGGGCTGGTTGAGAAAACCTTGCGGCCAAGCAGTGCATTTAATATTGACGATTTTCCCGTACCGACACGGCCGAATGCAGCGATGTGAATTTCACCCTGTTGCAGTTTCTCCGAAATGGTTTCGATCTCGGCGAACTCCTGGAACAACTCCTGTCGGACCGCGGAAGGTATACTGCTATCGGTCAGTAAGGTCTGAATTTGCTGGTTGGCATTAACCAGGTGTTGTTCAGGTGCCTTGGTCTTTGCCTTTTTCAGCCAGGGCAAGTTTCGCAAAACGGACTGCACCTGCTTCAAGATTGTCATTCAGTATCTCCTCAAAGGCTTTCGCTGCGGGGTAGGGTCGTAACTCACCCCGGCTGGCGAGAGTTTCTGCGGCGGCACGGCCAAGACTATCGAAAATCATGCCATAAGCGACGGCGTGTACAAGGCCGCCGGTGAGTGTTCCAAGCCCCGGGAAGGCCTTGAGCGCGTTACCCGTGATGGCGAGTGTAAGTGCGGTCATTTTTTTGACCTTGCCACCGGCCAGGCGAAGAAATGACTCTATTTCCACTTCTTTCACAGAAACATCATATAGCTTGCACAGAGACTGAATCAGGCGCGTGGCCAGCACCCCCTGGATAATGATGTCCGACCCCGGTGCAACTGCGGCAAGGGCACCGACAACGGCACGTTTGGAGTAAGTTTGTACCAGTTCACTGGCCTGTTGCTCGCGGTGGCTGTCGCGGGCTTTTTCAAGTTTTTCCGCCGCCAGCAACAATATTGCAGTATCGCGAAGTTGTTCCATCAGTTCTGCGTTGTTATCCAGCTTGCTTTGCAGGATTTTACGTAGCGGCTCAATCTCATTGCTGCGATCCCGGCTAATGGTTTCTTCACTGCCGTCACTCAGAATTTTAATAACCTCTTGACGACCACCCGTTTGGATAAAGACGACATCATCCCGGTCGATGCCCATCTGTTGTGAAATGTTGTCGGCGATGGAGCGGGCCTCTGAACCCGAAAACCTGTCAACTTTATTGAGTGCTACCACCAGCGGTTTTCCCATTTCCAGCAATACCTTCAGCTGCTCCATCTGGCTTCGTGTTATATCGCTGTCACAGAGGAAAACCACGAGGTGCGCGCGTCGGGCTTCTTCGATTATTTCAGGGTTGCTATCAAGGTTGAAACCAGGCAGGTCGGCGATGATGATGGCGTCACCCGAGTCGGCCTGCCAGCGATAATGGCTGACCTGTTGTGTTGTGCCGCCCCTCGGGTCACTTTCAAGCCCGGCGCTGGGAAGCAGGGCTTTTACAAGGCTGCTCTTACCCGTGCTGATCTCGCCAAAAATGGCTATGAACACCTCACCATTTTGTTTGCGCCGTTGTTGCTCCCTGATCTCCTCAACTGCAGCGCTGACGTCAATACCCGCATCCGCTGATTCAACCAGTTCCTCCTGCAGAGAATCAGGGTCCAGTACGCGTTGCTCTTCCGCGGCTTTTTTGTCGGCCGGTTTCAACCAACGCCAGGACAGCCAGAGCGTGGCGGAGGAAATCAGCAGTAATACCAGGGAGTAGCCCACTTGTAACCACAAGGGGGCTTCACGCAGGCGCTGCCATACCGACATAGCAGTATCCGTGGCCAGCAACAATAAAAACAGTGTCACAACGGCCACCAGCAGAATACTTATGAATAACAGAAGTCGCAC
This sequence comes from Lysobacterales bacterium, assembly GCA_029859505.1. Lineage (GTDB taxonomy): Bacteria > Pseudomonadota > Gammaproteobacteria > Xanthomonadales > SZUA-36 > SZUA-36. Next base: position 17,394 of record JAOUCZ010000002.1, read on the forward strand.
ACGCATCAGGATCTCCCGGACCAGCTCTATTTTAAAAGCTACCAATCTGGTCAGCCAGTGACTAAAGTATGGATAAGGTAACTAAAGATATTTCAGTTCATCATGGATCAAGAAGAGAAAGACGCCGGTACGATTTCTGCCCTGATGCTCAGAATGACGGAAACCCGCCTGCCCAGGGCGCAGCGGTTGCTGGACAAGGTCAACGATGGCAATACACTCAGCGATAATGACATCCGCTTTCTGAAAAGGGTGTTTAGAGACAGCAGGAGTAATCAGTCATTGTTCAAACGCAACCCCGAACTTATCGATCTCGTGTCCCGTTTCATCGACCTGTATGCTGAAATCGTTGAAAAGGCACTCGAGAACGAAAAATTCAGATAGTTTTTAAGCCGGCCGCCCGATATTAGCAGGGCGCCTTCAATCCTTATGCCATGACATGCTGTGTTCACGAACGCTTTGGGTAAGAACCGTCATGTGGTGAGGATCAACTTCTGGCGTTATGCCGTGTCCGAGGTTAAATACATGACCGCTGCCTTTTCCAAAACTGGCCAGGGTTTCTATAACCTGTGACTCAATGATCTCCGGATTTGTCAGCATGATGGCCGGGTCAAGATTGCCCTGCAGGGACACACGCTCACCCACCCGGCTCCTGGCCTCGGCAAGCGTTATTGTCCAGTCCACACCCACTCCATCGCAACCGGTATCGGCAATCGCTTCGAGGTGTGAATTGCAGCCCTTGCAGAACAATACTACCGGGATGGTCTTGCCATCGTAGCTACGGTGCAGGCCATTGACGATTTTTTCCAGGTACTGCAAAGAAAAAGACCGGAACATTTCAGGTGACAGCGCACCACCCCAGGTGTCAAAAATTTGTACGGCCTGTGCACCACTTTCAATTTGTGCATTGAGATAATCGATGACAGCATCTGCCAGTTTGTCGAGTAATAAATGGGCTGTTTGCGGATCGCCATAAATCATACGTTTGATTTTAGCGAATGCCTTGCTGGATCCGCCTTCTACCATATAGGTGGCCAGCGTCCATGGACTGCCGCTGAACCCAATCAGAGGCACATCACCATTCAGGTTCTTGCGTATCAACGAGACTGCATCCATGACATAGGCTAGCGAGGTCGACGGATCAGGCCGTTTTAGCTGCTCGACATCTGCTGCAGACTGGACAGTTTTTTCAAATTTGGGCCCTTCGCCTTCGACAAAATACAGCCCGAGACCCATCGCATCGGGAATCGTGAGGATATCCGAAAATAAAATTGCAGCATCAAGCGGAAACCTGCGCAGGGGTTGCAACGTAACCTCACAGGCAAGCTCCGGGTTGGTGCAGAGGTTCATAAAGCTACCCGCCTGCGCTCGTAGTTGCCGGTATTCCGGCAGATATCGGCCGGCTTGCCGCATTACCCACAGGGGTGTTCTTTCGGTTGGTTGACGGAGTAATGCCTTGATGTACAGATCGTTTTTCAATGGTGAATTCATGGGTTGCTCAATGATTTCCTGCTTATGTTACTGATTGACTGGCTTTGATTGCCGCAGCAATCTCCGATATATCTGAGGTGCTGTCGATAATCCCGTGACCGGCGGATTTTACCAGTATTAGCCTGGTTGAGCCGGCAATGACTTTTTTGTCCAGCTTCATGGTATCAATGATGTCATCCGGGTCCATGGCCGCCGGCAGTTCCAGAGGTAAGTTGAAGGACTGGAGTAACTTGCCCAGACGATCACTGAACCCGGCCTCGCATAGGCCTCTGAGTTCACTGAGCCTGCTTGCCACCATCATACCGATTGCCACAGCCTCTCCGTGCAAATAGGTCCGGTAGTGGGTCAGGGTTTCCAGGGCATGGCCAAAACTATGCCCGAAGTTCAACAGTGCCCGGACACCTGCCTCACGTTCATCTTCGGCGACGACATCGGCCTTGTTGGCGATGCTGCGACTGATCATGCCGGTGAGTGCTGCGGGTTCCCTGGCCATGATTGCCGGGCCGTTGTCTTCCAGCCATGTCAGAAATTCTTTATCTCTGATGGCTGCTATTTTGACCACTTCTGACAAACCAGCCGAAAACTCACGTGCCGGTAGTGTTTCCAGTGTGTCTATATCAACCACTACTGCCACTGGCTGGTGAAAGGCGCCGATCAGGTTCTTTCCCCTTGGGTGATTGAAGCCGGTCTTACCTCCCACCGAGGCATCCACCTGTGCAAGCAGACTGGTGGGCATCTGGATAAAATTGATTCCCCGCATGTAACTTGCCGCAGCAAAACCACCCAAATCACCGACGACCCCGCCACCCAGGGTGATTATTGTCGTATCCCGGGTACCGCCTATTGCGATCAGTTTGTCGATGATCTGCGACCAGAATTCTGATGTTTTAAAGCTTTCACCATCCGGCAGAATCAGGCTATGGACATTCACGCCCGTCAATGACGCCGCGAGTTTGTAAAGGTACAGAGGTGCAACGGTTTCATTGGTTACAATGAGTACAGTGCTTCCGCCGGGCATCTCGAATACTGAATTTACATCACTGAGCAGACCGGAACCGATGGTTACCAGGTAGCTGCGCTCAGCCAGGTCAATTTTAACTGTCTGCATTTGAGTGCTCCTGCTTTAATGTGTCCAGCCGTTCCAAAATGGCGGTTGAAAGCGCCTTTGCAGTTGCGTACACGCTTGAGTTTCGGGTGCTGAATACCAGGTCAGCCGTTGCATCATAGAGTGGATTGCGCACGCTGGCGAGGTCAAGTAATCGTTGCTTCCTGTCCTCGGCTTGCAACAGGGGCCGGCTTTTGTCCTTGCTTAGCCTCTTGAGTTGATTTTCTATACTGGTTTGAAGATAAACAACCAAACCACGCGAACGCAGCAGGCGGCGATTCTCTTCATTACAGACCGTGCCACCGCCCGTTGCAATCAAAACACCGGTTTTTTCAGTCAGTTGTTTCAGCAGCTGGCTCTCTCTGAGTCGAAACCCTGCTTCACCTTCAAGATCAAATATCAGGTTAACGCTGGCACCGGTTAATCGTTCAAGTTCATGGTCGCAGTCATAAAACTCCAGGCCGAACATTTTCGCCAGTTGTTTGCCAATCGTAGATTTGCCTGAACCCATCGGCCCTATAAGGAAAATATTTTGCCTTTGCATTTTCATCAGATGTTGCTTGATACCATAAACGGCGTGCAAGCCTGATTGGCATTGGGTACCATTGCTGCGTTCTGTTTAATAGCTATGGCGGCAGGTTTAATGCTTAGGTTTTTTATCATATTCTCAGTTTTACTGATCGGGCTTTTTACAATTGAGCTTTTTCAATCAGCGGAAAAGTACATCATCCTACCCTTTACATCAACGGTTGCGGATGTCAGTGTCTGGATTGTCCAGTCATTTGATGAGAATGTAATTGCCTCAGGCAACGTGATTCGTGACAAGGTTTCAGGGTTTGGCGTACGTATTGAGCGGGGTTGTAACGGTCTTGAGGCCGTCATCATTTTGTTCTCCGCAATTTTTGCTTTTCCGGCACCCTTTAAAAACAAGTTGATTGGTTTTGTTGCGGGTTTCTTTGCCATCCAACTACTTAACCTGGTCAGAATTATAAGCCTTTATTATCTTGGCCAATGGAATTACACCGCGTTTGAATGGTTCCACCTGTATTTGTGGCAGGCCCTGATTATTCTCGATGCTTTGGTTGTCTGGCTCATATGGTTGCGAACCCTGCCAGGCTCCCGGGCACGTCCGAGTGACCCGGAGCCGAAACCGGCGTAATGCGAGTATTGATTGCCGGTTGCGGCGATGTAGGAAACGTTCTGGCCGCTTCACTGCTTCAGGATGGTCATGTTGTTTATGGCTTGAAACGTGATATTTCCACCTTGCCCGATGGCGTAAAGGCTATCGGGGCAGATCTCTTAAACCCCGCGACCCTGACCGATCTGCCGCAAGATATTGATAGCCTGGTGTTTATGCCAACCCCGGCGCGTCGTGATCAGGCGGCTTATGAAGACATTTTCATCAAGGGTTTGCAAAACCTTTGGTCAGCCCTTAAACAGGTCCCGGCCAGAACGGTGCTGGTTTCCAGTACTGCTGTATTTGGCGAGAACAACGGTGCCTGGGTCAATGAGGAAACAAATCCCGGCCCCACTGGTTTTAACGGCAGGGTGCTACTTAAAATGGAGGAGCTCGCCAGTCGTATTACAAGAAACCCGGTTGTTGTCAGAATCTCTGGTATCTATGGACCGGGCCGTGAAAGATTGATCAGGCTGGCCACTTCAGACGGACTCGAAATTCAACAATCCCCGCCTTATTACACCAACCGTATCCATCGTGATGACGCGGCGGCGGCACTGAAACATCTATTAGAACTAGAAAAACCGGACTCCTTGTACGTCGCAACTGACGATCTGCCGGCACCCAGGTATGAAGTTGTCGAATGGCTGGCAAAAGCGCAGGGTTGTGCCTCACCCAAAGGGATTGCTGATGAACACGCCGCTCGCGGCAAGCGCATAAGTAATCAGAAACTTCGTGACAGTGGGTTCACTTTGTCATATCCGGATTACCGGAAAGGCTACGCGGCGGTTATGAAGCAGCGCTCGGAGGCTTGAGAAAAGGTAACTGCCAGACTCACTCGGTGTAAAACTGCTGCCTGAATTTTACTTTGTAAGGTTTGCTCTGACCCTCGGGTGTGACCATTACGGTGAAGTCGAAGGATTCCATGTTTCTGACTGATAATTCACCGACGTAGTAGATTGCCTCGCCGTTTTCATCAATTTCCCTCATCTCCACCACGCGGGTTTGACCTGTCAGGTTGCGGCCGGAAGCGGTCACCGTGGCTTTTACGGCCTTTGGAGATTGACCTTCCGTGTTCTTCAAAACCGATATATTGATCAGAGCACGACTGTCTGAGCGCCGGATCCCGTACGCCTTGGCCGCCTCGGGAGAAATCAGGCTGGAGTTCAGCGCGTTGTAATGAATGGTGTAGTCGCCAAACTGTTTTGACTGTTGTGCATTGGCGGTCAATGACGACAAAGCGACGAGAAAAGTGAGGGCTACGAACAGTTTTTTCATCTATCAACTCCTCCTGGTAAGTACCTGGGTTAACTCATTCAACTACGACAGCATATTTCTGAAGGTCTCCACGCCATTACCATCCTAGCAGAAGCAAAAGGGCGCGCAGTGCGATCAAGGCAAACAAGGGTGAGAGATCGACTCCACCCATTGTCGGCAGTAGCTTGTTAATTGGCCTCAATACCGGCTCGGTCAACTGGTAGATCAGTGGGATTAGCGGGTGCCGTGACTGACTTGCTATCCAGCTGACAATTACCCTCGCAATGATCAGTACAAAGTAGGTCAAAAGAAGCGCGATTAATAGTTTTCTGACCGCAAATACAAGTAGAAACTGAAAACCAAAATCTGTTTGACTGAGGAGGCCGATCACCACAAGTTGCAACAGTTCCAGCAATAGCATGACCACTACCGACGCGGTATCCAGTTTGCCAATAGATGGAATGAGACGCCGGGCGGGAACCAGTATAGGGTTGGTCACCTTGACCAGAAACTGGCTTAAGGGATTGTAAAAGTCGGCCCTGACCCATTGTAGTAACAACCGAAGCAAGATCGCTGTCACATAAAGGTCTGTCAGTGTGCTGACCAGGTAAATAAGTGCGCCCGTGGTGTTCATGAATCTGTCTCGTCGCCGGCAAGTTCCTGTCCACGCCGGGTGGCTGCCGTAATGGCTGAATCTATCAGTTGTTCAAAGTGACCGTCATTGAGAGTTTCAATCGCGGCCTGGGTGGTGCCGCCCGGAGTGGTCACCTGTTGACGGAGTTCAATGACATCGGTATCGCTTTGAACCGCCATGACGCTGGAACCATGGGCGGTGTGTAACGCAAGCCTGGCCGCCACATCCGCCGGCAAACCCAACCGGGTTCCAGCGTTACGCAGGCATTCAACAAGGTAATAGAAATAAGCGGGTCCGCTGCCTGAAAGCGCGGTCACAACATCCAGCAGCTTTTCCTTGTCCAGCCATACAATTTCGCCCGCGGACTCCATTAAATTCTGTGACAACTCACGTTGGGCGAGAGAGCAATTGACACGTGCATACATGGCGGTTATGCCCAGGCCAATCAGTGCGGGTGTGTTTGGCATGGTACGTACAATGGGTGGATTGGCATTCAGGTGTGCAGCTATTTTACTGGTGGGTATTCCGGCAACAATGGATATGATCAGTTGTTGGTCGGTGACAAGATCCTGTATCTCATCGAGTACGTAGGACAATACCTGGGGTTTGACCGCCAGTACGATGGCATCCATTCCCTTGATGGCATCCGATGCTTGCTCATAGCAGGCCACCGGCCAGCGTTTTTGCAGAAACGCCCTCGCTTCTGCATTGGGGTCGGCAACCTGTACCTGATCAACAACGTGGCGTGAGGCAAACAGGCTGCTGATCAATGCTGTGGCCATATTGCCACCACCAATAAATCCGATTCTCATCAATTATCCTCGTAAAAAACTCTCATGATTCGCGAGGCCCAAACAAGTCGGTTCCAATTCGAACCATGGTACTGCCCTCGCTAATGGCGACTTCAAGGTCGGATGACATCCCCATGGATAATGTGTCAATGTCATGACCTTCATCCTTGAGGGTTTCAAATAGGGCCTTTACCTTGCGAAAGCTCTCATGTTGTTCGTTTAAATTGCCTGTCACCCTGGGAATCGCCATCAATCCTCTCAGCCGTATATTATCGAGACCGTGTGCAAGCGCCGCCAATTGCAAAATTTCTTCCGGTGTGGCCCCGGACTTTTGTGGTTCCTGATCAATATTAACCTGTAAGCAGACATTGAGCGGTTGCAGGGAATCCGGTCGTTGGGATGATAAGCGGTTAAGAACTTTCTGCCTGTCGACACTTTGAACCCATTGAAAATTTTCCGCAATAGCACGGGTCTTGTTGGATTGACAGGTGCCGATGAAGTGCCATTGCAGATCAAGGTCAGCCAGCTCCTGTTGCTTGTGCAAAGCCTCCTGAAGCTGATTTTCACCAAAAGATCGTACTCCCAGTTTGTTCAGTTCAATAATTTTTACAGCATTATGCCTTTTGCCGACGGCAAGCAAAGTAACCCCATCAGGCGGTTTTCCAGCAGCGAGGCAAGCTTGTTCGATTCTTTTTTGGACCAGTTTCAGTCGTTTTATTGCGTCATTCATGTTGCAGCATGCGTATGCAAGGTCTATTGTTACGGTAGTTTCAAACTAACCATGGATTGGGTTTAAGTATTTTTCAATTAATGATTCATCATGTATTGTAACGCGACCAGTGTCCGTGCAAGGAGGGTTTAATGGATATTGCTGAGCTGCTTGCCTTTGCGGTAAAAAACAAGGCTTCAGATCTTCACCTGTCATCTGCTCTACCACCCATGATTCGTGTGGATGGTGATTTACGCAAGCTGAATTTGCCTGCTCTGGACAACCAACAATTGACCGAGTTGCTCTACAGTACAATGAGTGATCATCAGCGACGCGACTTTGAGGCCAATCTCGAGGTAGATTTCTCATACGCGGTTCCGGGGCTTGCCCGGTTTCGTGTTAACTGTTTCCATCAGGACCGGGGTGTTGGTGGTGCGTTTCGTACCATTCCTGCTGCAGTCTGGACCCTCGAAGATATTGGCGCTCCACCATCATTCAGGGAGATCATCAATGTTCCTCGTGGCCTGGTACTGGTAACCGGTCCAACCGGTTCAGGTAAGTCAACGACCCTGGCCGCGATGATTGATAACCTCAATACTACACAGGCCGGGCACATCCTGACGATTGAAGATCCGATCGAATTTGTGCACCAATCGAAGAAATGCCTGATAAATCAGCGTGAAATTCATCGTGATACACATGGCTTTAACCAGGCGCTGCGTTCAGCTCTGCGTGAAGATCCGGATATTATCCTGGTGGGTGAAATGCGGGATATTGAAACGATTCGACTTGCCTTGACCGCAGCAGAGACCGGTCATCTGGTTTTTGCAACACTACATACCAGTTCAGCTGCCAAGACCATTGATCGTATTATCGATGTGTTCCCGGCAGGTGAGAAATCGATGGTGCGTTCGATGTTGTCGGAGTCCCTGCGTGCGGTTATTGCGCAAACGCTGATGAAGAGAATCGGCGGAGGTCGTATTGCTGCACACGAGATCATGTTAGCTACACCTGCCATCCGTAACCTGATACGTGAGGACAAGGTAGCGCAAATGTATTCAGCTATTCAGACGGGTCAGAATGTCGGAATGCACACACTTGACCAATATCTGGAGGGCTTAGTGGCAAGAGGAATTGTTGCCCGTCAGGAGGCTGCCAGGAAAGCGGTAGACCGCAAACTATTTATGTAGGATGTTACACCGGCAAGTCCATTTGGGGAGCTGATTAGAAATTTGATGTTGGAGATGCAGAGATGAGTGTAGTAGAAGGCTGGTTAAAGCACGTTCACGAAGAAAAGGGTTCTGACCTTTTTGTCACGGCGGATGCGCCACCTTGCATAAAGGTCAATGGCAAAATCCGGGCAATTTCCACCGAGGTACTGTTAGCCGATGAGGTTAGCGAAATAGTTAAAAGCCTCATGACAAAGAAACAGATCCGGGAATTTGACGAAACACTGGAATGTCAATTTGCCATTGCACTTGGCGAGGACGTCCGGTTTCGTGTCAGTGCTTTTTATCAGCAGGCACAGGTTGGCATGGTATGCCGTCGCATCGAAACAGTCATCCCGACATTTGAAGAGCTTGGCCTGCCGGATTTATTGACAGATCTGTCCATGGCTAAACGCGGAATTGTTCTGTTTGTTGGTGCTACTGGTTCCGGCAAATCAACTTCATTGGCAGCCATGATTGGCTACCGTAACAAGAGACTGAGCGGGCATATCATTTCGGTAGAAGATCCGATTGAGTACGTGCATTTTCACGGTAAAAGCCTGGTGACCCAGCGCGAGGTGGGAATTGATACGGACTCATTTGAAGTAGCTTTGCGTAACACCCTTCGGCAGGCGCCTGATGTCATCATGATTGGTGAGGTTCGCACCAGGGAAACCATGGAATACGCCATTACTTTTGCTGAAACCGGTCATCTTGTGTTGTGTACATTGCATGCCAATAATGCCAACCAGGCCCTCGACCGTATATTGCATTTCTTCCCCGAAGAGGCAAAAGAGCAGGTATTGCTGGATTTATCTTTCAATATGAAGTCAATCGTTGCACAGCAGTTGATTCCTTCGGCAGATCAGACCCGACGCTGGGCGGCGGTCGAGATTCTTCTTGCTACACCACTGGTGCAGGAAAGAATTCGTAACGGCGAGATCACCGAACTTAAGAAGATCATGAAGGAATCCGCACACCATGGCATGGTCACTTTCGATCAGTGCCTGTTCGGTATGTACAAGGAAGGCAAAATCACATATGACGAGGCCATCAGGCATGCGGATTCGGCCAATGAGGTCCGTCTGGCTGTGAAGATGTCTGAAGGCGGTGATGCTGACTCCCTTTCAGAGAGGCTCAGGGATGTTGAATTGTTGGACATATAGCCAGCTTAATGCCAAGGTTTTTAACGGAAAATTCTACTTTGGTTAACCAATTTTTAACGGCCACAGGCATACACTTGACCGTTACTTGATACCACAGGTAATAACTTGTACGTATTTGAGTACAGCTACTCCTGCTGTGAACACGTTAACGGGGCGTTTCGGGCCCAGGTATGGTGGTAATATCATCTGCCTGGGCCTTTCTATTTATGGTCAACGAATTATAGGTACTGAATGTGCGTATTTTAATTATTGAAGATAACCCGGATATAGCCGCCAATATCGGTGATTACCTGGATGAATTAGGACATACCGTAGATTTCGCCGGGGATGGTATAACCGGTCTTCATCTCGCCATCGTCAATGATTTTGACGCCATCGTTCTGGATCTTGCATTGCCAGGAATGGATGGGCTGGAAGTCTGTCGCAAGTTGCGCCAGGAAGCGGGCAAAAATACCCCGGTTCTTATGTTGACAGCCAGGGATCGACTCGAAGACAAACTGGCTGGCTTTGAGATCGGGGCAGATGATTATCTGGTCAAGCCTTTCGAATTGCAGGAAGTTGAGGCCAGGTTGACAGTTCTGACAACCAGAGGGCTGCGGCGGGCGAGCAAGGAGATTCAGATCGGCGACCTGGTGTTCAATGTTGATACCCTGATTGTCAACAGGGGTGGACAGGAGATCGACCTTAACCCAATCGGTCTGAAGTTATTACGTTGCCTTATGGACGCATCACCAAACGTGGTGACCCGGGCAGAGCTGGAAAAAGAAGTGTGGGGTGAAGAGATGCCCGATAGCGACAGTTTGAGGGTCCACATACACTCCTTGCGTTCGGCCATAGATAAGCCTTTTGGAACAAAAATGATTCAGACCCGTCACGGTATCGGTTACCGACTATTGGAGTCAGATGCTATATAGACGCAGGCTTCGCAGCCGGATCATATTTTCTTTTTTACTGTTTGGCACTGTGCTTAGCAGTCTGTTTGCAATCAGTACACTTTTTTTGCAAAGCAACCTGGAAGATGAACTCATTGGTTCGACGCTTAAGCAGGAACTGGATGACTACCTGGTTCAATTGCGTAAAGACCCGACTCTTGTAGAGCCGTTTCACACCCGTATCCAGGGCTTCATCACTCGGCCGGGCGATCCCAATCATAGCGTTACAGCGCAAATCAGAGAGCTTGGAACCGGTGTGCACGAAGTTGAAACGGCGGAAGGTTATTTTAAAGCTGCCGTGCGCAAAGATGATGATTTATGGGCATTCCTGATATATGACATCACTGAAAACCAGCGATTAACCAATCGGCTCATCGTGTCATTGGTGTTGGCGGTGCTGGTGTTTTCACTGTTGTCATTGGCACTGGGGCTGTGGTCCTCCAGCACGGTGATGAAGCCAGTGAGCGACCTGGCAGAACGGTTGAGTCAACTGGGTGAAGAGACACCATCGCCGGGGTTGGCGAGATGGTTTCCGGATGATGAAGTAGGGCAGTTGGCCTCGGCTCTGGATGCCTATGCTGCGCGCGTGCATCAGTTAGTAGAGCGCGACCGCGAATTCAATGCCGATGTCAGTCATGAGTTGAGAACACCACTGGCGGTCATTACCGGCGCGACTGAATTGTTGCTGGCACAGAAAGATTTGCCGGAGAAAACCAAGGCCCGAATTTTTCGGATAGCGAGAGCAGCCAGGCAATCAACAGACATTACCACCGCCCTGCTTCATCTTGTGCGTGCCGAGCAGGGTGTTAACCAGGACAGTGATGCCCACGATGTAGGCAGGATCGTTGAAAAGCTGATTCACCTTCATGAACCGCTTCTGGATACAAAATCGCTTGAGTTAAAGGTAATCAGTGAAGACAATGTCAGTGTAATTGCACCGGAATCGGTCATTGCGGTTACCGTTGGCAACCTGATAAGCAACTCGATCCGTTATACACCGGCAGGTGAAGTCGTTTGTACTATTGGTAGTGGACGAATCCTGGTGGAGGATACCGGGCCAGGTATTCCGGAGTCAGAACTGTCACTGGTTATGAACAGGCACTATCGCGGAGAGGGAGTTTCAGGAAAAGGTTCCGGCCTGGGTTTGGCCATTGTTCAACGATTGTGTGAGCTGTACGGATGGTCAATTCACTTTGAGAACCGTGAAACCGGAGGTTTGCGAGCAGAATTGAAGTTTTTTGGTTAGACCTGAGGAGTCTACGAGTGGTTTTTAATACAGGTGGGTGGGTGAGACCATGGCTATAATTGCGTGTCCGGATTGTAGTAAAAACATCTCCAGTCACTCAGCGTTGTGTCCATACTGCGGGTTTCAACGGGGTGAGGTTGCGGAGGAACAGTTGAAAGAATTCCGCCGCCGTCAATTAAGAGATCGTATATACCGCCTGAAGATGACCAGTTACGCGACATTAACACTGTTGGTCATAGCTGTTGGCTGGTACCTGGTGGACACGTCCCAGTTTCAGCACATGCCGTCATCCGTCGGCCCATTCATTTTGTTTATCGTAGGATCGTTTTGCTATCTGGTTGTTCGCTTATATCTGTACAAGTTTAAAAAAGCGCTAAGTAAGCTCAGATAATTCAGAACACTACACCAGGGCCGGCTTCACAAGTCAGTCTACTGAATACGTTTTACAGAAACCTTGGAGTTGTAACCTACCACCGATAGACTCCAGCTGTTCATAAAGCCTTTCGTCACAGTAACTTCCGGGTTGTCCTTTGGTGGCATATAAAAGGTGTCTTGTTCAGACATTTGCCAGATCATGCCGTTGGCCAGCTTGAATAACTCGCCCTCTTCTTTCCATCCATTGAATGTTCCAACGATCGTGCTGTAAATAATATTATCTTCCTTACTGCCTTTTGGCTGACCTTCAAAGCCCCGCATGTCCTTTGCCCCTTCAGCCCCGACTGCAGCACCAGCAACTGCTGCACTGGCAGCAGGGCGTGCAGAGGCGTTCTCCAGAGTAGCCACCGAATGACGTCTCAGCCATTCATTAAGAGCCGCAAGTTCTGCGTCAGTCAGCTTTCCAAGTCCGGTTTCTTTGAATTCTTTACCAGACATACGCTCCTCAACTGTAGAAAACTCATCAGCAGCATGCGCCGCAAAATGTATTGAAAAGGCGAGGATAAAAAACAAAAGTTTTTTCATTTAACGATCTCTAAATTGGATGTACGTTTGAGTAATGGCGCAAGTCTACCATGTATCGGTTTACTGAAAAATGCCGGTTGAATAATGGCTTATGTATCAGAGGTCTTGCTGGTACCTGACATAGGGAATACGACCGTAAACAGCTTCGAACGGATCTTGTAAGCCGGTATCGGTTTTGCCATTGTCGCTGCTACCGGCACCCAGCACGTTACTGGTTCCGACGCTGAGATTAGCGTTCCAGGGGGCCCGCCAGGTGAAATGGACATCAAAGGTGGTCGAGCTATCAAGTGCTTGCTGGTTCAGAAACTGAACCTCTTCACGGTGATAACCCTGAAGGCCACCGCTGAAATTACCCTTGCTCCAGTCAAGATTTACTTTTGCACTGTCGAAAGGGTTGGAAATAGTCCAATTTTGAAGGCTTGGAGCAAAAGCCGAGCTCGTTTCATAGGTGGCATCCAGCACGCGGGTTAACTGGAGCCCCAGACGGACATCGCCTGCGCTATCCATGGCAAAACCAACCTGAAACTCGATGTCCAGGCCGGAAGTTTCGCCACTCATATAGTTGAGCGGTAATCCGGCGTTCATGGCCGGCAGTATCGGATTTACACTTTCTGAGCTCAGCATTCCGGAGCCCAGTGATGCGCCGCTTATTGGCGTCGTGTAATTGACGACACCTTCCTGACCGTAGCCCGCTTCACGACGGAACATGCTGACAGCCGTGCTAAGGTTTTCTTTACCGTAGCGCAGACCGAGGGCAACCTGATCCTGCTTTAATACATTCGTCTGGTTGATAAAGTAACAGTCAGATGCGCGGAAGGAACCCTGATCAAGGACGCCATTCTGGCAATGAATACTTCCCAGTGGCTGAAATGAGGCCTGGCTTCTTCCCGCACCCAGACTCGATGTTATATCCAGATTGTCATTCAATTGCAGACTAAGTGAGCTATCCAGAAAAACAGACCCGACACCGGAGGATGATACCTGTTGGTTATTGACGGCCAGCATAAGTGGTTTAGTTAGCTGTAATTCAAGTTTGCGCGAATCAGAACCGCCAAGATCAAAAGCAAGGTTGCCCGGCGTTTGTTCCTTTTGTAACGGCAATAACATCAGCGCCTGATCCGGTTTCTCATCCTGAGAGTAACTGAACAAGGGAGTTGCGGGTTGGGTTGTAGTCTCGGCGATTGCAAATGAAGATGACAGGCACACGAAACCGACAGCCGCAAGGCTGGCGAAATTTCTGACTGTGCGCATCCGCTCCTGTTTCACTCTTATTCTCACCTATACTGTTCTCTCGAGTAGCCTGACTATAGAGTCCCCGTCTGAGAAAAAGTTCTATATCAAGCATAGCAAATATATTAACTTTTTGCTCAACTAGATTGACCACACTGCCTGATATAATGACCCTTTCACCGGATTGGAGATACGTGCATGGTAAGTTTGACAACACCCGTCTGTGATTTTGGGCAGAAGGCAATCGACTTCACGCTACGAGGTGTAGATCAGCAGTTGTGGACACTGGAAAAATGCGCCGGGAAACGCGGGTTGCTGATCTTTTTCATCAGCAATCACTGCCCTTATGTAAAGGCAATTAGAAATAAGCTGGTCCGTGATACCGGCGAACTGATGGAACTGGGTATTAACAGCGTTGCGATTATGCCCAACGATACTGTGGCCTACCCTGAAGATTCGTTTGAAAACATGTTGCAGATTTCGAATGAATTTAACTTTCCTTTTCCTTATCTGCTGGATGAAACCCAAGAAGTTGCAAGGGCTTTTGGTGCGGTTTGTACCCCCGATTTTTTTGGTTACAACGCGGATTTGGAACTACAGTACCGTGGTCGTCTTGATGCCGCTGGACCGAAATCTAACGATGACACCCAGACCCGGGAGCTGTTTGAGGCCATGAAACAAGTTGCTGAAACAGGCAGGGGACCCCAACACCAGGTTCCTTCAATGGGCTGCTCGATAAAATGGCGATAACTGCCTGACCGCCTTGTCCGGTTGATTGTGATTTGGTGGGATGATGCTATAGTCGCTGCTGCGTTTAAGATAAGCACGTGCCTGCTGCGGTAATTCCGGCTGGCGCCCGGGGTAGATTGAAGGAATACTGAATGATGGAGATAGACTGATGAGTTCTGTGTTGATGGTAGGGGTTGACGGCAGTACATGTGGTGAAAGGGCGGTTGAGTTTGCGGCCAGGCGGGCCAAAAATTCCGGCGCACGACTGTACATTACCTATATCATCGAGTGGTCTCCATTCACCTTTTCAACTGCGATGGAAAATGCCGAACGTCATCAGCGGCGTGAGGAAGAAATCCAGAGGGCACACTCTGAAATTGTTGATCCCATCGTCGACCGGTTAAAAGCTGAAGGTCTGGATGCCGAAGGGCTGGTTCGTCACGGACATGTTGCAGACACCCTGAATTCGCTCGCCAAATCCAAAGGGGTCGTTAATATCATTCTTGGCCGCCAGGGTACATCAAAGCTCAAGGCACATGTTTTTGGTTCCGTAGGCAGTCGGTTGGTGCAAAGTGCTGAATGTGCTGTGACAGTAGTACCTTGATCCACCCATTCAACCGGAGATCGTTAATGTCAAAATTAAGAGTGGGAATAACCACCCTCGTTAGCCTGTTCGCCAGCTTTTCTGTCTTTGCCGAAACCGGGATCGATGAAAAAATTAACCTGGCAGTCAAGCCATTCGCAGACGCTGTAGCCGGATTTGTTTTCTCCTCATTTTCCGTTGCCGGTGTGCCAATACCATTTGTATTGGTCTGGTTGATTGTGGCTGCAACGATTTTTACGTTTTACTTCAAGTTTATTAATCTGCGGGCATTCAAACACGGGTTTGAGTTGGTGCGGGGTGATTACCACGACCCTGAAGCTGCAGGTGAGGTAACCCACTTCCAGGCACTGGCCACAGCTCTGTCCGGTACCGTTGGCCTGGGTAATATCGCCGGTGTCGCCGTCGCCGTGTCACTTGGCGGGCCGGGCGCGACATTCTGGATGATACTGGCGGGTTTCCTTGGAATGTCCTCCAAGTTCACTGAATGCACACTGGGTGTGAAATACCGCAACGAATTACCCGACGGCACAGTTTCAGGTGGTCCGATGTATTACCTGACCAAAGGCCTGGCTGAGAAGGGCGTTGGTTTTGCGAAGTTTGGCAAGGTGCTGGCAGTTTTGTTTGCCATTTTCTGTGTTGGCGGCTCATTTGGCGGCGGCAACATGTTTCAGGCCAATCAAAGCTTTGCTCAGCTGGTCAATGTAACCGGCGGCGATGCGAGCTGGCTGGCCGACAAAGGCTGGTTATTTGGGCTGATCGTGGCAGGCCTGGTTGGTTTGGTCATCATGGGTGGCATTAAGGGTATCGCCAGGGTAACTTCAAAAATTGTACCCTTCATGGCAGTTGTTTATGTCACTGCAGGTGTGGCAATTATTTTAATGAATTACTCCCTGGTGCCATCGGCCATCGGTGCGATCATTGACGGTGCATTTACCGCCGAGGGAATTTCGGGCGGGGTAATCGGAGTGCTTTTCCAGGGCTTCAAGCGCGCAGCATTTTCCAATGAGGCGGGTGTCGGTTCTGCAGCCATCGCACATTCAGCGGTGCAAACCAATCGACCGGTTACAGAGGGCTTTGTAGCGCTGTATGAACCGTTTGTTGATACCGTTGTGGTGTGTACCATCACGGCATTGGTGATTATTATCACGGGCACCTGGGATCCATCTGTCGATCCGGGCGCAGGTGTTCAGCTGACCTCTACTGCGTTTGAGTCCGCATTTTCCTGGTTTCCGATAGTGCTCACCGTGGCAGTCATCCTGTTCGCATTTTCAACCATGATCTCCTGGTCATATTACGGTTTGAAGTCATGGACGTTCCTGTTTGGTGAGAACAAATTCACCGACGCAACCTACAAATTACTGTTCCTGTTTTTCGTTGTTGTGGGTTCTTCCATGCAGTTGGGCGCGGTGATCGATTTTTCCGATGCCATGATCTTCGCCATGGCTTTCCCCAATTTATTGGGGTGTTACTTCCTTCTGCCCGTTGTAAAGAAAGAATTGAACGAGTACTGGGACGATTACAAGGCCGGCAGACTGGTCAAGACGAGGGTATCCTGATCTCGGTCAATAAACTTTCAAAAAGAGCCTGCATTTGCGTGTAGGTTCTTGCTTATTCAGGTGCTCATCAGCGAAAATCTTATATTGAATTCTATACTGGCCGGGGAGTTCGAATGAAATCTCCGGCTGTTCCATAACCCAAGCTCAGGAAATCCCAATGTCTTCTCGAAATGAACTTGCAAATGCCATCCGTGCATTGTCCATGGATGCGGTACAACAGGCCAATTCAGGACATCCCGGCGCGCCTTTAGGCATGGCTGATATAGCGGAAGTCCTGTGGAACGATTTTTTAAAGCACAATCCTGGCAACCCCGATTGGCCGGACCGTGACCGGTTTGTGCTGTCCAATGGACATGCCTCCATGCTTCTGTACTCAGTGCTACATCTGAGTGGTTACGATCTGCCGATGTCCGAGCTACGAAATTTCCGGCAAATGCATTCCAAAACTGCAGGACACCCCGAGTACCATGAAGCACCGGGCGTGGAAACCACAACCGGTCCCCTGGGTCAGGGTATCGCCAATGCTGTCGGTATGGCGTTGGCAGAGAAGGTACTGGCCAGGCGTTTTAACAAGAGCGGTCACCAGATCGTTGACCACAACACCTGGGTATTTCTGGGTGATGGTTGCTTGATGGAAGGCATTTCTCATGAAGCCTGCTCGCTGGCGGGAACCATGGGTCTCGGCAAGCTGATAGCTTTCTGGGATGACAACGGTATTTCTATCGATGGTGAGGTCCATGGTTGGTTCACCGACGACACCCCGGCACGCTTTGAAGCGTATGGGTGGCAGGTGATACGCGATGTAAATGGACATGACCCGGTTGAAATCAAACAGGCGACAGAAACTGCCCGTGCAGAGACAGAACGTCCTACCCTGATTTGCTGTAAAACAGTGATTGGTCTTGGTTCGCCCAATAAACAGGGTACCTCGTCCTCACATGGCTCACCGTTGGGCGAAGAGGAAATAGTTGCGACAAGGAAAGCGCTGGGATGGAATTACCCGGCATTTGAAATTCCAGATCATGTTTACGCCGGTTGGGATGCAAAGTCCCGCGGTTCGGAAACCGAGCAGGCCTGGAATGAGCTGTTTGCTTCCTATCAGGGAAGCTATCCGGAGCTGGCGGCAGAGTTTAGCCGCAGGATGAGCGGTGACCTGCCTGAAAACTGGCAGCAAGAGACGGATAAGGCCATTGCTCAACTGCAGGAAGAAGGTGCAACGGTCGCAACAAGAAAAGCTTCACAAATTGCACTGGACGCATTCGGCCCGCTATTGCCCGAACTCATTGGCGGCTCAGCCGACCTGGCTGGTTCAAACAACACGATCTGGAAGCAGAGTGTCGATGTCCTTGATGACTCTGCTGATGGCAATTATGTTTATTTTGGTGTTCGTGAATTCGGTATGGCTGCCATTTGTAATGGTTTGAGCCTGCATGGTGGTTTTGTTCCTTACAATGCGACCTTCCTGGTCTTTTCGGACTACGCGCGTAATGCCGTTCGAATGTCAGCACTGATTCCGACACAGAACATTCATGTCTATACACATGATTCGATCGGTCTCGGCGAGGACGGCCCGACCCATCAACCGGTTGAGCACGTAGCCAGTCTCCGTTTGATACCCAACCTCAGTGTCTGGCGGCCCTGTGATACAGTTGAATCTGCGGTTGCATGGAAATGTGCGATTGAAGAGAGCGCAGGTCCCAGTGCATTGATTTTTACACGTCAGAATCTGCCCCACCAGCAACGGGATGATGAACAGGTTGCGGCTATCGGTCGCGGTGGTTATGTTCTGCGTGAGGCTGCAGGTAAATGTGATGCAATTATCATCGCAACCGGCTCCGAAATCGGGTTGGCGGTGGCCGCAGCAGAAGAACTGGCCGGACAGGAAATTAACGTACGCGTTGTTTCCATGCCCAATCCTGGACGATTCATGGCACAGGAGCGGGTCTATCGCGAATCTGTCCTGCCCTCCGACTGCAAGTCAAGGGTGGCAGTAGAGGCCGGAGTTTCACATTATTGGTATCCCTTTGTTGGTGACCATGGCCGCATTATCGGAATTGACCGATTCGGCGCATCCGCACCAGCATCCGAATTATTCGAGTTTTTTGGTTTGACAGTAACTAACGTCAGTAATGCAGTCAAAGAACTGCTTGAAACTGACTAAACAACAATCGGGAGTATATTTAAATGACATTAAAAGTAGCAATTAACGGCTATGGACGTATCGGTCGCAATATCATGCGCGCCTTGTATGAATTGGACCGTACCGACGAAATCAGCATCGTAGCTATCAATGATCTGGGTGATGCCAAAAGTAATGCCCACCTGACAAAGTACGATACCGCGCACGGTAAATTCCCCGGCACGGTAGCTGTAGAAGGCGGTGACCTGATAATAAATGGTGACCGGGTCAAAGTATTCGCTGAGCGCGATCCTTCAAAATTACCATGGGCAGAACTGGGTGTTGACCTGGTTATGGAATGCACAGGCTTCTTCCGTAGTCGCGAAACCGCAGGCGCGCACATTACCGCAGGCGCCAAGAAAGTAATCGTTTCCGCCCCCGGTCAGAATGTCGACAATACCGTCGTATACGGTGTGAACCATGATTCTCTGAAGTCCAGCGACCTGGTTATCTCAAACGCCTCCTGCACGACCAATTGCCTGGCCCCGGTTGCCAAGGTTTTGCATGATGCGGTTGGTATCAAGCATGGTTTGATGACGACCATTCACGCCTACACCAACGACCAGGTACTGACCGATGTTCTGCACAGTGATTTGCGTCGGGCCCGCTCAGCTACCATGAGCCAGATTCCGACCAGTACAGGTGCTGCAGCAGCAGTAGGTATGGTTTTGCCGGAACTTAATGGCAAACTGGATGGTTTTTCCATGCGTGTCCCGACCATCAACGTATCAGTTGTTGATCTGACCTTTGAAGCCGCCCGTGCGACCAGCGTTGAAGAAATTAACGCCGCAATTAAAGCCGCTGCTGACGGCAGCCTGAAGGGTGTACTTGGCTACAATGATGAGCCACTGGTGTCCATCGACTTTAACCATGACCCGCGTTCCTCCATTTTTGATGCTGGCTTGACCAAGGTTATGGAAGGCAACATGGTCAAGGTATTAAGCTGGTACGACAATGAGTGGGGTTTCAGTTGCCGTATGCTGGATACCGCGCTTGTGTTGATGAAAGCTTAAGCCACTTACTGATAAGAGGAGACTCAGAATGTCATTCCTGCGTATGGATGAACTTGACCTGACTGGCAAACGCGTGATGATCCGTGAGGATTTCAACGTACCGCTCGATGCGGGCAGGGTGACTTCCGATGCCCGGCTAAGGGCTGCACTACCGACCATCCAGATGGCTCTGGATGGTGGGGCAGCCCTGATCCTGCTGTCACATCTGGGCAGGCCTGTTGAAGGCCGGTACAGTGATGAGTTTTCAATGGCGCCCGTGGCCGAACACCTGTCCGGCCTGTTGGGTAAACCAGTGAGACTGCAGAAAGACTGGCTTGATGGTTTTGACATCGAACCCGGTGAAGTTGTCTTATGTGAAAACGTTCGGTTTAACGCCGGTGAGAAAAGCAATAATGAGGCCTTGGCCAGAAAGATGGCCGTCTTATGTGACGTTTTTGTGATGGATGCCTTCGGCACAGCACATCGTGCCCAGGCATCTACTGAAGGTGTGATCCGATATGCACCTTCGGCCTGTGCCGGCCCCCTGTTGAGTCGCGAGCTTTTTGAGCTCGATAAGGGTCTGACCGATCCGGAACGTCCGATGCTGGCTATCGTGGGGGGCTCCAAGGTTTCCACCAAGTTAACAGTGCTCGAATCGTTGATGTCACGTGTAGACGAGCTTATCGTTGGTGGTGGAATCGCCAATACCTTTATTGCGGCTAGTGGTTATGATGTCGGCGAGTCACTCTATGAACCCGATCTGATTCATGAGGCCCAACGATTGATCCGGATGGCACATGAAGAAGGTGGTGAAATTCCCATTCCAAAGGATGTTGTGGTTGCAACTGACTTCTCAAAGGATGCCAGGGCACTTGTGCGTCCGGTCGATGAGGTACGGGCAGACGAAATGATCCTTGATATCGGGCCGCTTACCGCCGCGAAGTATGCAACCATGATCCAGAATGCCGGTACGGTCATTTGGAATGGCCCGGTAGGTGTGTTCGAGTTTAAGAATTTCTCGGCTGGAACACGGGCAATTGCGGACGCGATTGAAATATCCAAGGCATTCAGCATCGCGGGCGGCGGCGATACACTGGCTGCCATTGACCAGTACAAAATCGCTGATGGTGTCAGCTATATTTCAACCGGTGGTGGTGCTTTTCTGGAATTTGTAGAAGGTAAAAAACTACCCGCCGTAGCAGCACTCGAAGCACGTTACAGAATCTGAGCTGGCCCGAAGGGTTTCCGGTTTTGTGTATGTATCGAATTTAGCAATTCGATACATACGCTATCGTCTGCCCAGGCTGCGCGTACCCGTTATGGTACCGAACCTGAGAAAGTAAAGTGCGCTACGATCTTCGCTCCAGCCGATACCCACGTAAATCGGACCCAGTGGTGTTTTGTATCCAAAGTAGGCGCTGCCATTGAGAAGACCATCGGCAAAGATGTCGCTTCTGTTTTCTGTGGCATTACCGTATTCCACCGTCATACCGAGGTAACCGGGCAGAAGCCCGCTCTTGGCAACCTGGTAGCGATAGCCAAGCAGAACCGATCCAAAATGCGGGCCAATCAATGAGTTGGGTTCATAGCCTGACATGTTAAAGAAACCACCGCCGGAGAACAGCCCATATATCGGTACGTCGTCATCCAGACTTGTGTTGTACTGCCCACCCCATATGAAATTATGATATCCGAAAGTATGACTCCCAAATATCGTAAACTCGATCTGATCAAACTCACTATCGGCACCCAGGTCCTTGATTGAGTCGGTATATTTTAAACGGGAGTAAACGCCCGAACTTGGCAGGAAGCGGTCATCAAGGCGGTCGTATTTGAGTTCGGCGAATATCTCACCGCCGTTAAAGGAGGGTATTTTGATCGTCGGGTCGCCAACAACGACGTCCATGTTTCCCGCATAGCGCGAATATCCCAGGGTGAACTTGGCATGCCGTTCAAATTCACGGCCCAAAGCCAGGGAACCACCCCATTCATCCAGTTCAATTTCTCCACGTGCATCACCATTTGAATCATAGATATATAGCGGTCGCTCAAAAAAATAAGCAGTGGGTTCAAAGCTGTATTTAAGAGCATCATCCAGCGGTCTGAAGTAATCCAGGAAGATTCCGGCTGACTCTCCTACCTGAACCACGGCGCGAAATTCAGAGCCTCGATCATCAAGCGCGGTATTGAGGTAGCCTCCCCTGAGGTTGAATGCTGTACCGCGGGCAGTGAAAGTGAGGTCAACGCCAGTTTCAATAAAGTGCGTGCCACGGTCATCCGGAAGTACCGTGATTTCAATGCCCTGCAGGTCATCCTGCTCAACAACGCTGTAACGCGCCTGGCGGATGAACCCAAGGGCATAGATCTGACGCAAATCCTGATCCAGTTCCTCCAGGTCAAGTATTTCCCCCGGCTTAATGGTGATCAACTCAGAAATCACCTCGTCGGAAAACCTCGACTGATTATCCAGTGAGACAAAGTGTACCTGTGGCGGGCCGTCCACACAGTTATCGATTTGTTGCCGCCACAATAGGTATTCGCTCTCTGATAGTGAATACTGCTCCAGCTGGCTTTGCACAGCTTCAGTTGCGGCATATCCAAGAGGTATGGCCTCATCCAGTTTACTGAAATCAGCAGAAGTTATTTTGTCACCTATGTCAGGCGAAATTAATACATCGCCATCACCTAACGCCTCAATCTGGGTATTGGTGTTTGATACGGTCAGCAAACCGCTCATCTGGTAAACGATGGCAAGAGCACTGTTGATCTCATCCTTGCCTGCCAGCTTGGTTCCGACATCAACGGCGATGACCACATCCGCACCCATATCTTTGGCAACATCCACGGGCAGATTTCTTACCAGGCCGCCATCGACGAGTAGCGCACCTTCGCGGCGAACAGGATGAAAAACACCGGGAACCGCCATGCTGGCACGCATGGCCATGGAAACTTCACCATTGCCAATGACGACCATTTCGCCCGTGACGATGTCTGTGGCAATGGCGCGGTAGGGGATGGGAAGCTGGTCAAAGTCGGTCGTGTTGACCCGCTGGGAAGCGACCGATTCAAACATGAAGATGATTTTTTGACCGGAAACCATGCCTTTCGGCAGTAAATTACTGTCTTTGCCAATACCGAGTTTGGGTCCGTACAGACCAAGATCATCATCAGCTTTGCGGCGAAACGGCAAGTCTTCTCGATCGGTCTTGTCTTTGAACAGGTCATCCCAGTCCGCATCTCTAACCACCTGGGCGAGCTCTTCCGACTCCATTCCCGTAGCGAGAAACCCACCGACGATGGAGCCCATGCTGGTGCCAGTTATGTAATCGTACGGTATACGCATTTCCTCCAGTTTTTTCAGCACACCAACATGCGCATAGCCGCGTGCACCACCGCCCCCTAACACGAGCCCTATTTTTGGACGGTCTGAGACTTCACTTCTGATACATTGAAAATCTGCGGCACCTGAAGGAGCTGAATAGACAGTGAAAGACACTACAAAAACGAATGAAAGCAAGTAGCGGATTTGACAACATATTGTTTTCGACATAAGACGAATCTGCTCCAGTGGAATGGCCAGCATGTCAATACTACACAAAAACAATTACTATTACGCTCCATTCCAAAACTACCACAGGAAATGCTCTTGAACAGGCCAGGCAGACCACTCTTCTTCATGACGATTGTCGTTTTTATGCTTTGCAGCGGTGTGTCCATTGCAGCACCGGTCAATAGCAGTGACACCGTACCCGAGTTGAATAATCTGACCAATTACCCTCGAATTGAACGATTTGATCAAGGTAGCGTGCAGGTGGACTTTCCAAACCTCGATTCCTGGCCGGAATTCCGCTATTTAAAAGCCTGGTTACCAGTGGAAGTCACATTGAATGGCGAGGATAAGCCACACGTGGGTTCCGCTTATGTTCAGGCCGCTACCGATATCAATTTTGAGCAACGCACGGTGGCCATCACGGACCTGAAGGTGTTGAAAACCCGGTTTTCGGATGAGGACGAATCAGAAACACGAACAAATTTGATATCCAGGGCATTTCAGGGTCGTGAAAGTATCGTGCCGCTGGACGTGCTGTTGCGCTTGCTTCCCGAAGATTTTGAATTGCCTGTTCAAAGTGCGGATATTCCCATGTTGAATTTTGAGCCGCCGGGAATCATTGTTTCCGAGAAACCGCTAAAGCTGCTGTCAGTTGACAAAGAGCCGGTCAGGGCACCAATCGAAGGCACAGACCTTGAGTACGTTGTTAATACCAACTGGAATGTTTTTTACTACCGGCCGGATGAGCAATGGTACGTACTCAATGAAGACGCCTGGCAGCAAAATAACTACCTGGCGGATGGCGGTTGGACAACGACTGATAAACTACCGGCAGACTTCGAGAAACTGGCGCTGAGTGATAGTTGGCCAGAGGTTCAGAAAGCAATGCCGGCGCGAAAACCGGAGAGCCCCCCATCACCATTCACGATCAGCCTCGAGGAAACGGAATTGATACTGCTGGATGGTGCGCCACGTTTAAGCGCCATAGAAGAGACAGGCATCAGTTATGTCAGTAACACGCAGAGCGATTTATTCAAATTGGGAGACCGTTGGTACTTCCTGGTTTCCGGTCGCTGGTTCTCCAACACCAAATTGAGTGGTCAATGGCAGGCGGTCAAAGAATTGCCCGGGGCATTTGCTCAGATTCCTGACGGGAATAAAAAGGAACATGTTCTGTATTCTGTTCCCGGTACCCGGCAGGCGAAACTGGCATTGATTGAAGCGGCACTGCCACACCGAAATTCAGTGGCGAAAAGCTCTGCTGCAAAACTTGAAGTGAGCTGGATAGGCGAACCCGACTTCACCCCTATTGAAAACACACAGCTTCAGCGTGGCCTGAACACACCGTTCCAGGTCATCAAGCACAACAATTTTTACTACCTGTGTTACGAAGGTGCCTGGTACTTTTCTGATTCACCCACCGGCGGATGGAAGGTCGCTTCCAAGGTCCCTGATGAAATTTATCGTATACCGGCTTCCGATCCTGCCTATAACGTAACGTTTGTCCGGCTGGATGGTGAGCCTGACGAGAAACAGGACCATGTCAATTACAGCTACTCGAGTGGCTACAAAGGTAGTTTCTCAACAAGGGTGAGCGTGGTTTATGGCACTGGTTGGCATTACCCATCCAACGTTTATTGGGATTCCGCCAATACACCAGCCTACTGGCACTATGGGCGGACCTATGGGTACAACACCGGCTACCATCCCGTGGGCGCGTTTTATGGTCATCGCGGAGGCTATTACGGCCGTTGGGGTTATGGACGATACGGCGGTTGGGGAGGTTATGGTCCCTATGGCTGGGGCTACCCGGTTCACAGCACCATGACCATCACATCACCATCGGTAAATTTCACGCAGGGTTATGGATCTGCCTGGGAGGGTCCAATGCAAACGACACCCGGCGACCCCACTAAAACCGGCGAACAATCGCTTGATGAGTTCCTGCCAAAGAAAAAAATCGATGGTACGGAAAAGTTCGTCAAAACCAGCGAGGCAGATCGCACAAAATCAACGGGTATCTCAGCTTCCTCTTTATATGCGAGCGCTTCACTCTCATCCAACAGGTTTTCCGGCTCTGAGGGAGAGGTGTACAAGCGTGAAGATCAGGAATGGCAGGAGTACAACGATGGAAACTGGTCCACCATGCGTGCTATTGCAGCTGAGCAGCCGGTTCAAGCACGGCCGCAGAGAAAGTCCGAGACAGGTGCGCAGCAACGATGGTTACCAGCCCACAAGCGAACCCTGAGCAGGGGAGAACTGGACCGTCAGGAAATAGCGCGCCTTGAAGGCATGGATCAATACAGCAAGTACCGCATGCAGCAGGATGCCAAAAAGCAATAAACGCAAAGGTGACCGCTAAGTTTCTCTAAGCTTCAGCGGTCTCTCACTCCTCAAACACCAACTACTGTTCAGACGGCGGTATCGTTAATTCGGTACCGTCGCGCGTCGCGACGAACATTGGTGACATGATTTCCACACCGGCCGCATTGAAGACATCAAGAATGTTGGCATTCAGGCTGGAGTGTGTACGTGGCATGCCAACGGCATCTTTGGTTGTCGCATTAAGCTGATAATTAACAGAGTAATCATCCAATGATTTCTGTAGTACAAAAGGTTCCGGCTCAGTTTCAATATTCTCTGTTTTCACCGCAGCACTGATCAATAACTCATGAACCTTTGGCCACGGAACGTCGTATCCGATCGTAACAGATGTATACAGAATCAGACCTGCACCCTTGGCCTGTTCGCTGTAGTTGATGATGTGACTGGTAAGTGTCATTGCATTGGGGATGGAAATAACCTCGTTCTTTGTATTTTTCAGTCGTGTAACAAACATACCGCGCTCCACCACCACACCAAGGGTGTCGTGGATTGATACACGATCGCCCAGGTTGAATGCCCGTGTGTAGGTTAAAACGATACCGGCAACCACGTTCGCTACCGCGGTTGTTGAGCCCAACGACAGCAGCAGACCAAGGAACAGGCTCAAACCCTGAAAAGCCGGAGAATCAGAGCCGGGTAAATAGGGGAAAATGATTATCAGGGTTAGCGCATAAACCAGCATCCGCAACAGGTTAAAACTGGTGGTTGACCATTCCGAGTAAAAGCCCGGTATATGGATGCTGCCGTTGCCGATGCCCTTAAACACAAGTTTCATTGCATGCAGGATGAACCGCACGATAAGCAACACCACGATTATCACCAGTAAACTGGGTATGTAATCAATAAACCCCTGGATGACAAAGCCAATGGCTTCCAGTGTTAACTCCAGTAAATTACCGGCAAGGGTTCTGCTTTGCTCGAACAGGCCCATTGCCATGTTCAATAAGCTGAATCCAATGACTATGGCGATAGTCAGCCCGGTAGCGCGAACCAGCGAAACCGCGATTTTGCTTATGTCTTCATGCGATACGATTATCTGTTTTTGAATCCGCAGGGCGTAACGCTTCTCCCTGGTGATTTTTGCAGACAGACTCCTGGTAATATTCCTGATGAACCGGAATATAAGCAGGTAGAGCAATAACAAGCCCACCACAAAAGGAACACGAACCAGTGGTCCGGATTCGTCAACCCAATTCATAAAAATATTGAAATATTCAAGCATGATGATCTCCCCGGCTTGGTGTATTTTGACGTTTCTGGCACATCTTGCAAGTCATGACAAAAAACCGGGCTTTAAATAATTGTGAATAACAAGACCTTGACTTCAGGTGGTATTGAAATAATCATGGCAGGCATATATCACCCGTTTCACACTTACTCCAGGGAATGAACAATGCAATCCAGTTCTGTTTTTAGAAAAACCGCCGGACTTATCTTCACAATCGGCGTCGCCGCACTACTAACAAGTTGTGCTTCCAAGCCAACAATTAAAACTGATTACGATCACTCGATAGATTTCGGTCAGTACAAAACCTACGCATTTTTTAATCCGATGGGTATTGAAAACCCCAACTATTCCAGTATCTATGGCTCGATTTTTCGTGAAGCAATCAATAAGGAAATGAAGAGCAGGGGTTATACCGAGTCAGATAATCCCGACCTCTTAATTAATGTATCCGGCCGTCTGCAGGACAAGACCAAGGTCACAACCACGTCTGATCCTTACATGTCCGGTGGTTATTACGGTTATCGCCGCGGCCGCTACGGTGCCTGGGGTGGTTACGGATATGGTACTCAAACACATGTCAGTAACTATACCGAGGGCACCATTAACGTCGATATGGTCGACCGTGAACTCAAACGTATGGTCTGGGAAGGTGTGGCAGTTGGCAGGGTTAGCGACAAGAAAACCAATGAAGAAACTCGGGCAAATATCCATGCGGGGATTCAGGAGATGTTTTCCGGATACCCGTTCCGCGCCGGGCAATAATCAAGTTTAGAAAACCGGGCCGGTGTCGCCGGGCCGGTTTGTCACCAGTACAGCAAAGCTTTGTCCCAGGCCGTCACGCGATGGCTAAGGTCAAAACTTTTTCTCGTCACGCGAAGAATTGGTGCATAAAAATAGCTTCAAGTATGGAGTAAAGGTAGAATGCCGCATTTTTACGGCATATATAAAGGCGTCACGGATGATCTCATTCAAAAATATATTATCGGTTGTAGTTTTCGTATCAATGCTGGGCTTCAATACCATCAGCAACGTGTATGCGTCAGAGCTTGAAGCTACCTCGCAAAAATCTGTCGAGGAGCTTGCAAGGGAGATGATCAATCCGCTGGCAGCATTCTGGCGGTTTGACTATGAGGCTGTACACAGAAGTTACCAGGGAAGTATGGCTGGTGCGGATGATCAGAGCTTTTGGGCCCACTATTTTCAGTTTACGGCACCCTTCAGCGAAAAAGATGGCAAGGGATGGGTATTTAGGTTTGCCCTGCCTTACTTTGCTGACCAGCCTATTTATTGGGCGGACCGGGGTTATGCTGAATGGCGGCTTCGACAACAGGACCCGACGGACCAGGAGGGTGGCTTTTGGGCACCGACCCATTCTCACACGGACGCCGTTGATTTTGACCTTGTTTATGGCGGGGTCAATGATTCCGGTCGTATACTGAGCTATGGGTTTGCGGGAATACTGCCAACGACTTCCGATACTTCCAATGGAAGACAACAATTTATTCTGGGGCCAGCAGTCAATATCGGGAAGATGACAGACAGGGGTGTTTACGGCGTTGTGATGTCGCATTTCATCGATGTCATTGAGAAGAGGAACAAGAAAGCACCTGATACCACCCAGACAACCCTGCGTGGGTATTTTAGTTACAGCCTGGGACGTGGCTGGCAGCTAATCTCAAACCCTGTTATTACCTACGATTGGGAAGGTGATAGTGGCAATAAGCTCAACTTGCCCATTGGCGGTGGCATTGCCAAGACCTTCAAAATTGGCAGGTTACCAATGAGATTGACAGCCGAGGCCCAGTATTTTGTGGCAAACACAGACCGCTTCAGTACTGACTGGTTGTATGAGTTCGGTCTGAGTATTGTTTTGCCGGGTAAGCGCACCCGCCACTAGGAACCTGCCGGGTCCTGCAGTGGGCCCACAATTTATGATTGCAAGCAAGCAAGCCAAACGATTTACGGCCACGGTCATTCTGCTTTGTGCCGTACTATGGTTTGGGATGCTGGGTCAGCGTGACCTGTTTGACACCGACGAAGGCCGCTATGCCGGGATTCCAGCGGCGATGGTGGATAGTGGTGACTGGCTCACCCCCAGGCTGAATGATTTCAAGTACTTTGAAAAACCGGTTCTGCAATACTGGGGCACCGCTGCTGCCTTCACGCTTCTGGGTAAAAGCAATGCCAGTGCACGTCTTTGGCCGGCATTGCTGGGCTTCTCAGCAGCCCTGTTTTCAATGCTTGTGGCGTTTCGTTTATACGGTGGCCGGGCGGCGATCTATACCTTTTTGCTTGCTATCAGTTACCTGATGGTCGTTGCCTTTGGCCACTATCTCACACTGGATATGGCATTGAGCGCATTCGTGGTGATGGGAATAGGCAGTCTTGTCATGGCGCAGTCGGGCGGGAACAACGAATCCCTAACCAGAAACTGGATGTTGGCCGGTTGGGCTGCCCTTGCACTTGCCGCATTGACCAAGGGTCTTGTCGCTATCGTGCTACCTGCTGCAACGGTGGTGGTGTACAGCCTTTGGCAACGGGACTGGGGATTGTGGAAGAAACTGCACCTGCTTAAGGGTGTATTGCTGTTCTTGCTGTTAACAGCACCGTGGTTCATCGCGGTCAGTGTTGCCAATCCTGAATTCGCAGAATTCTTCTTTATTCGCGAGCATTTCGATCGTTATACGAGTGGCGTCCACAACCGCGAAGGGCCGGTCTACTATTTCTTACCCGTTCTACTGCTAGGTGTAAGCCCCTGGCTCATCACCAGTTTGCGTGCACTGGTCTCACCCGGGTTTACTCTGCGTTCCGACAGACCAGGAACATTTGACCCGGAACGCTTTATGTGGACCTTTATCGTGGTGACATTTTGCTTTTTTTCACTGGCCCAGTCCAAATTGCCCGGTTATATCCTGCCCATTTTGCCAATGATCGCGGTGATCTCAGGTGGCCAGATAGTTTCCAGGGGGCAGGTCAGGGCAGACCGATGGGTGATGCTGTTTCTGGCCTTGCTGATATTAGCCGGTGCGTTCAATGCCGGCCGACTTGCCGGCGGTGACTTCACAACTTGGCAGTGGGAGTCCTACGCGCCATGGCTGAAGGGCAGCGGTCTGTTGTTTTTACTTGCTTTTACCGCGATGAGTGTCAGAAAACCTGGCCGCTTGCCTGCATTTGCCGGTGCCGCGGTTGCATCGTTGGCAGCGGTACTACTACTCATGACGGGAGCCAACTCCCTGTCCGAGAGTCGTTCCAGCAG
>JAOUCZ010000219.1 GCA_029859505.1 Lysobacterales bacterium
TGAAGCTCGGGTCATCCGGGTTGCTGGCATCGACCAGTATATTGCCGGGGTGCATGTCGGCATGGAACAGGTTGTCTCGAAATACCTGGGTGTAAAAAACCCGAATGCCCCGCCGGGCCAGCTTTTTCAGGTCGACGCCACGTTCACGCAAACCATCAATATCACCGACCGGAAGACCGGAGACGCGTTCCATGACCATCACCCGCCGTTTACACCATTGCCAGTAGACTTCCGGAATATACAGGTCGCTGGAGCCCTGGAAATTACGCCTTAACATGGACGCATTGGCGGCCTCGCGTTGCATGTCCAGTTCGTCGAATACAACACCCTCAAACTCTCGCACAACTTCCAGCGGTTGTATCCTGGCACCACCCTGCAAAAATTTCTCTGCAAGTTTTGCGATGGCCTTAAGCAGGTCAATATCTTTGCGTAACTGTTTTTCAATATCGGGACGCACCACCTTGACCACGGCTTCACGGCCATCATGAAGTGTGGCGGGATGGACCTGGGCAATGGAAGCTGATGCCAGCGGTTTAGTATCAAACGATGCGAATATTGTATCTACCGGCTCACCCAGAGCTTTTTCGATTATATCGCGGGCCTTTTCACCGGAGAAAGGCGGAACCTGGTCCTGTAATAATGCCAGTTCATCGGCAATATCCAGGGGAAGCAAATCCCTGCGGGTAGAAAGAATCTGCCCGAACTTCACGTATACCGGACCCAGTTCCTGCAAGGCCAGCCGTAAACGTTCACCCCGTGGCAGTCCGGATACGTCCTTGCCGGTCGGGATGAATACACGCATCCAACGCACCGGTCCCGGCAGACGGGTTGTGTTGAACAACTCATCCAGCCGGTATTGCTTCAGGATGACACCTATGTGCCAAATTCGTAGAAACTGACGCAGACTATGTCTCACGAACGGCGGTCCTTCAGAATATCGGATAGTACCTTGCTGGCGCTACGCGCGGTTTCCCTGGCTGTCTCCACGCCCTGGCGCAGACCTTGTGCCACCTGGTGTCCGGCTGTATCGCCCAACATTCCGGCCAGCGGGCCTTCCCAGTCAGGTTCAAGTTTGCTGAATATGCGTTCAAGGTCGCGGGCCAGGCTCGCATCACCATTGATCTGTACTTTAGATTCGGGCAAACCCCAGTCGGCTTCCTCAGGTTCAGCCATCGAGAATAATGCGACAGGTGTCCCGTTGATGACAGTGTCCGGCGTGCCCTCCGCCTCAAGACGCACCCGTACAACACCATGCTTGAACGTAAAAAACAGGGTGATACCAAGCCCTTCGAGGTCCAGTTGCAATAAACGGCCTTCCAACTTCTTGACCCGTGCCGGTGATTCCATATCCATTTGCAGAACGTGGTTGACGGCTGTTTCCAGGGTAAACGCCAGCATCCCCGGTAATGGTGTGATGTATTCAGGCATGATGACCACTGTGTATGGCAACGACCCCGCCAGTCAGGTTGCGGTAGGTAACTTTAGTGAAGCCGGCATCCACCATCATATCCGCGAGTTCGTCCTGACCGGGGTGCTTGCGAATGCTTTCTGCCAGGTATCGATAACTGGCCTCGTCATCGGCGACCAGTTTGCCCAGCTTGGGTAGAATTCCAAACGAATAACCATCGTAAATTTTCTTGAGACCTTCAAATTCGACTTTTGAGAACTCAAGGATCATGGCGCGGCCACCAGGCTTGAGTACACGGAGCATTTCTCTCAATGCAGCGGGCTGATCGGTTACGTTGCGCAGTCCGAAAGCAATGGTCACGGCATCAAACTCAGCGTCAGCAAAAGGTAATTTCTCCGCGTTCGCCAACGAGTACTCAATATTACCTGCAAGACCCTGGTCCTCCATACGCTGCCGGCCAACCGCCAGCATCGCCTCGTTGATGTCACTCAGGACAACACTGCCACTTGAACCGACCCGCTTGCACATCAGTGCAGCAATATCACCTGTGCCACCGGCCAGGTCCAATACCCTTTGGCCCGGGTGGATGTTGCTGATCGCTATAAAGTGACGTTTCCATAAGCGATGAACACCAAAAGACATCAGGTCGTTCATCAGGTCATATTTACCGGCCACGGATTCAAAAACGCCGCGAACCATGCCGGTTTTGTCTTCAACGGCTACATCCTTATAGCCGAAGTGGGTGGTGCCGCCCGAATCGGGCTTTTTATCTGCTTGTTCCATTCTTCAGACCCGTTAGATAAGAATGCCTATTGTACCCCCACCGCGAATTAACGTGGCGAAATCCCTAGCCCGCATATGTCCGGCGCCAAATTCCGGGATACTGATGAAATATGCAGGCTAGAGGATAAACCGGCTCAGGTCTTCATCTCCGGCCAGGGCATCAAGATGCTGGTTGACGTAATCCGCATCCAGCAGGATCGATTCTCCGCTTCGGTCCGGTGCATCGTAAGACAAGCTGTCTAGCAGGCGTTCCAGAATGGTATGTAAACGACGCGCACCAATGTTTTCAGTGGACTCGTTGACCTGCTCGGCAATCTCGGCGATGCGTCTTACGGCATCTTCTCCAAACTTCAGGTCAAAACCCTCGGTTGCCATCAGGGCCGTATACTGCTGGGTCAATGAGGCTTTGGGCTCCGTTAGTATGCGGGTGAAATCATTGGCATCAAGGGCACGTAACTCTACACGGATCGGCAAGCGGCCCTGCAATTCAGGTATAAGGTCCGAAGGTTTGGCCAGGTGAAATGCACCGGATGCAATGAACAGCATATGGTCGGTTTTAACCATGCCATAACGGGTAGAAACCGTGCAGCCCTCTACCAGGGGCAAGAGGTCGCGTTGCACACCTTCGCGTGATACGTCAGCACCGGCATATTCAGTACGCTTGGCAACCTTATCCAACTCATCGATAAATACAATGCCGTTTTGTTGGGCTGTTTCCAGTGCCTGTTGTTTGATCTCGTCATCATTGATCAGTTTTGCTGACTCCTCTTCGATCAGCAATGGCATGGCATCCTTGATACGCATTTTGCGTTTCTGTGGCTTATTACCACCCATGTTCTGGAACATTCCCTGCAACTGGCTGGCCATTTCCTCCATGCCCGGCGGTGTCATGATTTCCACACCTATCTGTGATGCCGCATCAAACTCGATTTCGCGGTCATCCAATTCGCCAGCCAATAATTTACGTAGCATTTTCTGGCGTGTCGATGAGTGGCTGTCATCTACCGGCTCAGGTTCGTTTGCGAAACCAATTGGATTGGGCTTTGGCAGCAAAATGTCCAGTACGCGGTCACGGGCCGCGTCCTCTGCGCGTGCGCCGACCTTTGATACTGCCTGTTCCCGCAGCATGTTAATGGCGAAATCTACAAGATCGCGAATAATGGATTCAACGTCCTTGCCGACATAACCGACTTCGGTGAATTTGGTAGCTTCCACCTTGATAAATGGTGCATTGGCCAACTTTGCCAGGCGCCGGGCGATCTCGGTTTTACCAACACCGGTCGGGCCAATCATCAGTATGTTTTTAGGTGTGATCTCGTTACGCAGGTCCTCTTCTACCTGCATCCGGCGCCAGCGGTTCCGCAGGGCGATGGCAACCGCACGTTTGGCGTCCGATTGGCTGATGATATGTTCGTCCAGTTCCTGGACGATTTCGCGTGGGGTCATTTGTGACATTTATTCGGTATCCAGAGTTTCAATAATGATGTTGTCATTGGTATAGATGCAGATATCGGAGGCGATCTTCAAAGACTTTCTGACGATGGCTTCTGCGTCTAATTCCGTACCGTCCAGGTAGGCCATTGCGGCGGATTGTGCAAACGGGCCGCCCGAGCCGATGGCAATCAGGCCGTTTTCCGGCTCGATGACATCACCGTTACCAGAGATCAGTAAAGAGTTGTCCTTATCGGCAATTGCCAAAAGGGCTTCCAGACGTCGCAGCATACGGTCAGTACGCCAATCCTTTGCCATTTCAACTGCAGCCCGAACCAGGTTGCCGGAATATTTTTCCAGCTTGCCTTCAAAGCGTTCAAACAATGTGAATGCATCAGCCGTGGCACCGGCAAATCCGGCGATAACCTGGTCCTTATACATGCGCCGAACCTTGCGTGCATTGGATTTCATAACGGTATTGCCAAGTGTGACCTGGCCGTCTCCACCCATGACCACCTTGTTGCCCCTGCGGACCGAGCAAATGGTTGTTCCCCGATATTGTTCCACGCGTTACTCCTTTTGAATGCGTGACTCAAATTTGGGGATACCTATAGTAGATTGCAAGCATGTCGTACACTACAGACCTGCTAATAAACAGGAAGGACTGCGTGTGGGGTTTCTGATTGAATTTTTCTGGGCACTGATAATGGTGGGAATACCGATAGGTATTTTTACCCTGGCACTGGTTTGGTGGGCTCTTCAGGGCGGGCATTTCAAGGAATCGTCGAATGTCGACGCATTGAAGCGTGAAATGAAAGCGATGTCCCAGGGTCGTAAAAAGGGTAGTAAAAAGAAAACCAGGGCAGAGAAAAAAGAGGAATCCAAAAAATTACATCCCCTTCAAAGAAAGTGGGCCAAATTTGGGGGTGGTTTTTACGGTATCGTGGCTTTTTTTACCTATATTGTTGTAGAGGTGCTCGAAATCATTTCCACGGTTTCAAATTTCGGCGGGATTTTTGACTTTTTAAAACAGCTCAATTTTAATGTCATCGTTGAGATGCTTGTTCAGGCTTTGATAAATTTCATTACCGCCATGGCCTGGCCGGCTTACTGGATTACTCGAATAGACACGAACCAGGTCTGGATTTGGTTCCTGATGGCTTATGCAGGGTACTGGGCTGGACTGAAGCTGGCACAGGCACTGATAGAGCGTCGTTCACAAGTTGTAATCTGAAGATTTGAATTGTGAGTTAGTATTAGAGAATTAGAGGCCTATTCTCAATGTTGAGAGAGTAAGCATGATATTTTTGACAGTGAAGTTTAAATTGAGAGAGAGAGAGAGAAAATGATGAGTTTGAGTAAACGATCTGCTGCCGAGTTTATCGGCACATTCTGGTTGGTTTTGGGTGGTTGTGGCAGTGCTGTGTTGGCTGCAGGCTTACCTGATGTAGGTATCGCCTACGCGGGTGTCGCGCTGGCATTTGGCCTGACGGTTCTGACAATGGCGTTTGCTATCGGTCATATCTCGGGTTGTCACCTTAATCCTGCCGTTACACTTGGTTTGACGGTTGCCGGTCGTTTTAAAAGCTCGGACATGCCCGCTTATATGATTGCCCAGGTTCTGGGGGCTATCGTGGCTTCTGCCGTTTTGTTCTACATAGCAAGCGGTGCAGAAGGTTTTGCCGGAGGCCTGGCATCCAATGGTTTCGGCGAACACTCTCCCCAGGGTTATTCCATGGGTGCAGGTATTGCCACTGAAGTTGTTATGACCTTGATGTTCCTGTTGATCATACTGGGTGCAACTGACAAACGTGCACCCGCCGGGTTTGCACCTATCGCCATTGGCCTGGGTTTGACTCTGATTCACCTGATCAGTATCCCGGTAACCAATACCTCGGTTAATCCGGCGCGTAGCACCGGCCCGGCTTTGCTTGAAGGTGGTATCGCACTGAAGCAACTGTGGATGTTCTGGCTGGCCCCGATGGCAGGTGCGGCCATTGCAGCGGTTATTTACAAGTGGTTTGAGAAAGAAGAATAGCTGCTTATTTCTTAAAACATCTGCAGTTCTAACAACCAGCACCGTCATCTCCGCGCAAGCGGTGATGACGGTGCGATTGCTTGAGTTCGAAGTGATGCGCGGGGGTTATTTCTTCTTTGCCCGCGGATGTGCCTTGTCGTAAACGTTTGCCAGATGCTGAAAGTCGAGATGGGTGTATATCTGTGTTGTCGAGATGTCAGCGTGCCCGAGTAGTTCCTGCACAGCACGCAGGTCTCCGGATGATTCCAGCATATGGCTGGCGAAACTGTGCCTCAATAAGTGGGGGTAAATATTCTGTGGAATGCCCTGGTGCTTTGCCCAGTGACGTATGCGGGTCTGAATCGTGCGGACCGCTATAGGATTACCCCTTTGACTTACAAAAACGTGCGGTTCTTCAAATGAAGCGAAATTTACGCGTGCTTTACGCCATTCCAGAAGAGCCTCTGAAGCCATGCGGCCAACCGGTACCATTCGGGTACGATTGCCTTTGCCTGTAACCGTCACCATACCGGAGGCCAGGTCAAGCTGCTCCCATCTCAGACCTGCCAGCTCGGACAGGCGTAAACCTGATGAGTAAAACAGCTCCATAATGGCCTTGTCGCGAATGGCAAGGGGCGTATCACAGGGTATTTCCAGTAGTTGACCAATGCTGTCAGCATCCAGTGTTGCCGGAAGATGTCGGGGGCTTTTGGGAGCTCTCACCGGTGTGGCAGGGTTATGTTCTGCGAGCCCTTCGCGCAGCATCCAGCGGAACAGGCTGCGTACAGCGGATAAAAGCCGTTG
>JAOUCZ010000220.1 GCA_029859505.1 Lysobacterales bacterium
TGAAGCCTATGCAGGATGTGTATCGGGGGCGATTCCAAAAGAAGACTATTTGAAGATGATCGAGCAAACCGGCTTTAGTCACATTGCCATAGCAAATGAAAAGCGAATTCATGTGCCGGCCGAACTGATCGCAAAGTCGCTGACCAGCGAGCAGCAGGAAGAGGCAATGGGCAAGGATCTGCATGTGTTGTCAATCACGGTGACGGCCGAAAAAACCTGATCCCAAAAAGAAGCGGCCGGATACATTTAATTGAAAAATGTATCCGGCCCATTATTATTGATGCTCTGTCCCCATCATTATCATTGTTGGTCAAGCAATTCGATGGCCAGGTCTACACTTTCCAGAACGCGTAATGCAACTAATGACCAGTCTTGATATGAGTCAGCGACTTCCCAGACAGCATTTCTGAAAGCCCTCTCTCCACAGTGGTCGAGTAAATTGACCGAAGCGGTAACTGCTAACCAACCATCCTCATTGGCTTCATCCTCAAACCCCAAATCCACATATTCCCAGATGATCCGGGATGCTGTGGTGAGATCACGGCGCATATATACCTGGAATTGCTCCAGCTGATCAAATCTGAAATATATTTCAGAAATTGTATTCTTTAGTAGACGATCCTCAATGGCAGCAAACTGTCCGCTCGCCGTCATTTCATCAAATGACGCGCGGTTAATGGATATGGACAAAATGGATTGATAATTCTTGAAAGTTTCAACGATATCCTGCTCTTCACCCGGAAGCGCTTCGCATCGTTTAAGCGCGTTCAGGGTGGTTATTGCTCGATCCCGATTCGTCATGTTCCACTCCAGCGCAGACTGAAACGCCGTCTTGGATGATTGCAACTCGGCTTTCAGTGCACTTAACATTCCTTGCCGAATTTCACGCTGTTTCCGGTCGTCATTCCAGTCGCTAACCTGCATGCCAAGAAAGATACCGACAATGACGACACATAATTCCAGTCCAACTGCGAACCAGTCCTGTTCTTTTAAATGCTGGCTAAATCGCCGGAGTATCATCCCCAACTCCCCTGACTTTATTATTTGATTGCGCTAAGTATACGATGCACAGGAAATTTTGTGATCAGAGTCCAGTCGCATATGGATTTGCTATGACTTGTAATAAACTATAGCCACTCGTACTTCCGGCAGATTCTGAAATGCGCAACCAGGGAAAGATCGCGTACTGGAACGAAGACAAAGGCTACGGTTTTATCCAGCCTGAAACGGACACCAAACAGGTGTTTGTGCATATCCGCGCTTATAGCACAACAGACACTTCGTCATGAATCTCAAAAGACAGACTTCCATTTTGTTTTCTGGGTGACGGTTATTCTGAATTGTGGATTTTACGCGTGGTTGTTTACGCGGAATGGGGCGATGATATTTCAGATGACGGTTGATGTCGTGAAGGTATTGGGGTCGGAGTTTTTTCAGTTTTGGTTATCTGGGGACAGTTGGCTTAAACAGGGGGCATTCGGGGGACAGTTTACTTAATTCCCACAGCCTAATCGCCCAATTGGGTGTAGCGGCAGAGTTAAACTGGCCACCTGAAACACTATCGGAAAATCATCTTAGTAAACTGTCCCCTGATATCCGAGGATTCTGTCTTCGTCTGCGCGAAGGATTCCACGCCCGCATAGTTGTTGTGCAACTTTGTGCATCAGTTTCATTTTCAGCATTAGGGAGTGTCAATGCATAGCAGAAGCTACGCCGGTCAAATTAGCTGAATTGCGTTCCGCTCCCGCCCATATTGGTGCAGAACTCTATTCGAAACCACTGGTAAAAATCACTTCCTGACCCCGCGCGAGAAACACGTCCTGAAAAAGATTGTCATCGTCGGTGACAAAATCTGAAGCGAGTGATTCAAAGGCGATGTACTTTCCGTTTGCTGATATTGATGGTCTGCGACTGTAGTCATCGCCACCAGTACCGTCCGGAGTCAGGCTGTGGCGACGGGTGATTCCGGTGATTCGGTCGTATGAAAAAATATCGCCGTAACCGTTTTCGTCGTCGGGCACCAGGTTGTTGGCGTCCGACAGATAAATCACCATTCGTCCGCTGTCTGTGACCGAAACATGATAGCTTCCCCCGCCGCTTGCCTGCTCCCCCGCCGTTGACACGTTGATCCGACTGGTTGTGCCGGCCACGCGATCACGAACGAAAATATCATCAAGCCCGTTGTTATCGCCTTCCACCAGGTTGTCGGCACGGGACCACCATGCAACCACGTTACCATCGGAGCTGATGGCAGCGACCCCGTTGCGTTCGTTACTCTCGCCACCCGCTGTGCTGACACTGACCCGCTCAATGGCCCAGGTATCGAGGTTGCGAACAAAAATGTCCTGAGGACCATCAATAT
This sequence comes from Lysobacterales bacterium, assembly GCA_029859505.1. Classification (GTDB taxonomy): domain Bacteria; phylum Pseudomonadota; class Gammaproteobacteria; order Xanthomonadales; family SZUA-36; genus SZUA-36. Next base: position 2,363 of record JAOUCZ010000220.1, read on the forward strand.
CGCCAGTCACCAGACCATTGTCGCCCGAGGTAAAAACCACGTGGCGACCGTCAGCGCTGATGGCCGGATTCCAGGAGTTCAATTCGGTAAAGACACCGGCCGGGCGAACACTGACCTTTCTGGTAACGCCCAGAAAAAGATCGCGAACATAGATATCTACATTAGTGTTAGCACCTTCTGCTACGAGGTTGGTTGCTGAGGAACTGAAGGTTACATAACGTCCGTCAGCATTAATGTATGGATCTTTGCTGCTGCCATCCGGCTCGCCGTTGGTGGCCGCGACACTGGCACGAACGATCTGGCTGGTAGTTCGGTCATAGACGTAAACATCCAATAAAGCGTTGTCGTCACCTTCAACCAGGTCACCGGCCAGCGAAGCGAATGCAATGAATCGTCCATTGCGGTCAATGGACGGTGTGTGGCTTTCTCCCGATGCATCGCCACCGTCATCTTTATTTACACTGATACGAACCGTTGTGCCGAGAATGCGGTCACGAAGAAATACATCACTGACACCATTGTTGTCGTTAGGAACAAGGTTGGTGGCATCGGATGAAAATACAACAAAGCGCCCGTCGTTACTCACCACTCGGGTTGACTGCGGAATCGTGCTGTTGCCCGTGGCCTGGTTCTCATTACTGTCCACGCTGATGCGTTCGATAACCTGCGCTGCCGCAGTCGGCAGCATGCCAGCCGCTGACAATAAAATCATAGCGAATTTCAGCTTTACACTGATCATGATCTTCCCAACCCGGTCACCCATGGTATAGGGTCATAAGTCTATGGTGTGTCTGATGAAGTTCGCACGCATTGACCTGAGTCAAGAAACTTCCTTATCGGCATTCGGCGGACAGTTTACTTAATTCCCACAGCCTAATCGCTCAATTGGATGTAGCGGCAGAGCAAAACAGGCTACCTGAAAGACTCAGCGGAAAACTATTTCCGGAAAAAGGGGCCGGATATATTACTGTGGATGGGCAGAGGTGGTCGAGTTTCACCTGGTAACTTTGAGAGTACGAAGGATTCGGGGTCATTCGGAAGTTCAACCACCATTGAGATTAAGGCGCTAGGTTTCGCTTCTGTCCTGACCCCAAATTTTGGGCGTCATTTAACGACTTTCTTTACCTCCTTCCTGGCTGAAACCAGGTCAGCTACTGATCCAGGCGCCGCACCAGCCCTTTCCTTTCACTTGCTTGCCTGGAAATATTGCACAACCACCCCAGCCGTCATTGCCGGCCTGGTAAAGCTTGCAGTTGCTGCAGAACTGCTTCTTACCTTCGGGTGTGCCACGTACGGGATACTTTTTGGTATCCACGCTTGCTGCGTCGTGCCGATAACCGAGTGCAACCGCAGAGGGGTCGGCCTCATCTACCCTGTGATGGTCTGCTCTCAATATAATTGGTATACCTGCCAAGGGAATGACCGCGCTTGCCGTAAGCGCTTTGCGCAGGAAGGTGCGTCTTTCGACCTTGGTTTTGTGCTTCATAGTTAACTCCTTCATCAACCGGGTGATTAAGGGCCAGGTATTTGGACCTGTCACTGGTATGTTTTGCACGATAAGTATAAGCATTGTATAATATAAAAGTCAATAAAAAATGGATTAATAGACTTTTTGTATAAGATAGGTATAATAAATCATCTTTGCTTTTACAGCGACAAAAGAGTTCAAGTATTTTGATTTACCAAATTGTAATGAGTATGGCCCTGGTAGCAGTTGTTAATCCCGGTATGGATGTCGACTCCTGGCGAGCTTCATTCCCAACCAGCGATGACTGGCAAACTGTTCAAATTTCCCTCGACCACACTGTGCCTGTATGGCGGGGCAGAAAAGTGCCGCAGGCCATGCCGGTTGTTCCCTCAAAAATAGAACAGGTCGGGTTTCTGCTGGCGGATAGCAAATCCGGCATGTTTGAGCTGGAAGTCCGTCAAATTGAATTTCTGGGTAACGACATTGTGGCCAATGCCGATTAACAGCCAGACGGCACTCATTGTTGGCGCCAGCCGGGGGATTGGCCTCGCCCTTACTCAACAATTGCTGACTGACTCGGCGACCGAGAGAGTATGTGCGACCTTCAGGCAAGAGGATACTGCGGAAGACTTGCTGGCCATCAATGATCGACGACTTGAGGTGGTAAAAGTTGATATCACCAGCGCTAACAGTTTGAAGGCGCTCGCAGGCGAGTTACAAGCTTTGCAGCATCGGCCAGATGTTGTCATCAACTGTGCCGGTATATTGCATGAAGGCGATTTACAGCCAGAGAAATCTCTCGGTCAGTGTCGTGAAGAATCCCTGTCCCGTTTGTTTCTAGTCAATAGCATCGGTCCCCTGATGCTGGCGAAATCTACGCTGCCATTAATGCCGCGTAATCGGAGATGCCATTTCGCTGTGCTTTCTGCGATGGTTGGCAGCATCGGTGATAACCGCCTGGGTGGCTGGTATGGCTACCGTGCGTCAAAGGCGGCACTCAACCAGTTTATGAAGACTCTTGCGATCGAATACAGGCGCAGTTATCCGCAGCTCTGTGTCACTGCAATTCATCCGGGCACTACCGACAGTGACTTGTCCCGTCCTTTTCAGGCCAATGTCAAGCCAGGCAAGCTTTACACACCTGCCGAAACCGCCCGGCGTATCCTCGGGGTGCTCGGTGACAGGCAGGCGGAGGATAGTGGTGAGTTTGTAAACTGGGACGGCAATCACATTCCTTGGTGATTTAACAGTTGTTCGCTTATAAGAGGTCAGGCCAACGGCACAGGCTTGGCAATTGCAATTGTGGAAATATGCGGCTGCCTTTTTTTTGCTTTCGTCGATTGACTCTTGAACTACGCGCTTAGTCCGGAATAGGGTCCCGCTTCCAGAACTGTTTGACCTCGTCATCCAGGCCTGTCATTTCCCAGCGCAATAACGATAAGGGCAGCCGTCCCGACCTCATCAAGGTATCGTGAAATTGCTTTAAGTCGAAATCATCTCCCTGCTGTCGTTTGCTGTCTGCCAGTAAGCGTTGCATTTGAAGGCTGCCAATGGTGTAACCAATGCCATAACCCGGTGGGCGGCGCAGGTAAATCTCAGCGTCGACGCGGGCAACGTTTCTATCCAGAAAGGGTACGCGCGGCAGCCAATAATCGATGACCTGTTCAACGTCCATTTGCCGGGTTTGCAACCAGACATCGGCCGGCACCCTCGCGGCACGAAAAATACCGAAAATCTGGATCAGTTCGCGAACCCTCGGAAGTTCGTCAAACAGTCCCGCCTGCATCATGGCCTCTTCCAGATAGGTTGCCCAGCCTTCGACACGCGCTGCGCTATAAATCTTTCCGCGCACCGGGTGATCAATATGGGATGCCAGTATGCCGTCGAAACGATGGCCGGGTATCACCGCATGCAGGTGATCGGGTGACGGGTCGCGAAACTGGATTTGCTCCCAAAAATTTCGTCCGGAGGGGCGTACGATCCACGGCGCATTGGTATCCAGTTCGCCAATATATTCGGGCACCGTGATAATCGATTGCTGCTCCAGAAATGCACGGATGTGTTTATCTGTTGCATCGATGCGCTGTTGGTAATCCTCTAGGCTGACAGCCGGCTCGAGCTCGGGCAAGGCACGATTGCGATGCCTCTGGAGCGCATAATCTGCCCACAGGCGATCCAGCTCGCGCTGCCCAAGCACGACGATCTCGGCCGAGTTCCACGGCATCAGTTTTACGTGTTTCAGGTACCAGTCAAATGCGGCTTCGCCGACACCTGCGGCGGCCGTCCAGGCAGGGCGCTGTTGCTTTAGCCAGGCCTCAAAATCCTGCACTGCGGCACGCGCGGTGCGGATATCTTCAAGCAAGGCGGGCTGGCTGCCGGCGCGATCGAGTAAATCGTCGTACCAGCCCAGCACCCCCGCCGGTGGCCGGGTGCGATAAGGATAGCCGTGACCGACGCCGTCGGCTGCATTGAGATTATGGATGGCCAGATCGGCATAATCGGCTGCAACATCATCAAGATGCTTGTAGGCTTCGGCGACCAGCACCGGGACAGCCCTGATCTGTTTCAGAAAACCGTCCAGGGCTTCG
>JAOUCZ010000221.1 GCA_029859505.1 Lysobacterales bacterium
ATTCAGGCGTAATGCGGGTAAACCGGTTGGTACATATACTCACGGATTTCAGCCATGAGGTCCTCCGGTGCTTCACGGTCGGTAAGGCCATTGTTAAAAGCAATCATTGCCACTTCATAGGCGATTTTTGCCGACACTTCACGTACACGGGACAATGGCGGATAAACGCACCCTTGTTCAAGGTCGAATTCACTTACCTGTTTTGCCAGCGAATGAGATGCGGCAAGGAACATTTCATTTGTCACCCTTCTGCTGCCACTCACGATAGCGCCCAGACCGACTCCCGGGAAGATGTATACATTATTGCCCTGTCCCGGAACATGGGTCTTGTTGCCGTATTTCACCTCAGAAAACGGACTGCCACTGGCAAAAATCGCCCGTCCCTTGCTCCAACGATACGCTTCCTCGGCAGTACATTCGGCTTTGGAAGTTGGATTTGACAGTGCAAAGATGATTGGACGTTTATTGATTTTGGCCATGGTCTCGATTACTTCTTTCGGAAAGCTCCCGGGTTGACCGGAGAGCCCCAGGATGGCCGTGGGCTTCAGTGTTTTTACCGCCTCAAGGAAATCATTCATAGGTGGTATATCCCTGGCGAAACGTTGCTTGTGATCCGCAATCCTTTCACGGTTCGAGGTCAGCAAACCCTCGGTGTCGAAGAAGCAACAGCGTTTGCGGGCATCCTCGACGGACATGCCTTCTTCGACCAGTGCTGCAACAAATGTATCTGCGGTTCCGATGCCGGCTTCACCTGCACCCAGGAATAACAAACGCTGATCAGCCAGTTTCTCACCAGTAATTCTCATTGCCGCAATAATGCCGGAAAGGGCAACGGCACCGGTTCCCTGGATGTCATCATTGAAGCAGCATATCTTGTCACGGTATTTATCCAGCAGACGGAATGCATTGATGTTTCCAAAATCTTCAAACTGAATCAAAACACCGGGAAACGTCTCCCGCGCAGCTTCGATGAACTCATCCAATAGTGAGTCGAAACTCTCACCGCGTTCACGGTGTTGCTCCAGTCCGTTGTAAAGCGGGTCATTCAACAGTTCTTCGTTGTTGGTGCCAACGTCAAACATGACCGGCAGGCATTCTGTGGGGTGGATACCCGCACAAGCGGTGTAGAGTGACAGTTTGCCAATGGGAATACCCATGCCGTCAGCACCCAGGTCACCGAGACCGAGAATTCTCTCGCCATCGGTAATGACGATGATGCGGGCATTTTTGTGTGGCCAATTCTGTAAAACTTTCTTTATGTGCCCCCGGTTGTTGGAGCAAACATAAAACCCCCTGGGCCGGCGGTAGATGTGCTGGAACTCCTGGCACGCAGCTCCCACGGTGGGCGTGTAAATCAACGGCATCATTTCTTCGATATTGTTCATTACCACTCGATAGAAAAGCGTCTCGTTGCGATCCTGTAATGAAATCAAATAAAGGTAGCGCGCAAGATCGGTTGGTTTGTCCCGCACATTACCAAGTACACGTAATTCCTGTTCAGCGGCTGAATGAACGCGGGGAGGGAGTAAGCCGGTCAGGTTTAACGCTCTACGGTCGGCTTCTGTAAATGCCGTTCCCTTGTTTCGTATGGGGTCATGCAGAACTTTGACACCGCGATGCATCGTGGAGAGATTTTCGTCATTCATGATTTTTTCCTGTGATCTCGACAAGCATGGGACTGCTCATAATCTGGACTCGCTCACCTGTACGGAAGCTATACCGTTCAGGTAGGTGGAAACCTTCCTCATCGGTAATGTAAATCATACCACCAATGGCCATTAATCAGGGCCGGCGAGATGCCTGAAGCCACCCTAATTGATCTGTGTCAATCAGGGTCTTGAAAGGTGTAAGCTATGTGGGTTAAGTAATTGAATTAATGTTAAAATCACTATCTTCAACCGAGTATTTGTTGTGCTTTTTATTCGTCGAAAAATCAGTAACATACGTGCCATGTTCAACAGGTACATCTAAAGGGAGTACGCCTGGAATTTTTAACATTCTCTGTAATCGAATAGCGCTCGTGGATTTCCCAAATCCAGGCTGATTTTCGAAATCTACTGAGCCTTCTAAATGTTTACGGTTCTAAAGCCGTTTCGTACATTGAGGAGACCGTACGAATGACAAACGCAGTTTCAAATAAAAAAGGTTGGCTGGTCACTTTATCAGGCACTGGTATCAATCTTGCACTCGGAGTTCTCTACACCTGGTCGGTAATCAAAGCAGCCATTCCCGAGGAATGGGGTTGGACTGCAGCACAAAAATCTGATCCTTATGCAATTGCCTGTTTTGTGTTTGCGATTGCGATGATTCCGGCTGGACGGTTGCAGGACAGAATTGGTCCCCGTTGGGTTGCCACTATCGGCGGCGCGGCGGTCGCTCTCGGCTGCATAATTGCCGGCCTGGCCGGTTCCAGCTATATCGGGTTCGTCGTCGGTTTCGGCATATTTGGCGGTATCGGTATTGGCTTTGGTTATGCCGCGGCCACACCGGCAGCAGTCAAGTGGTTTCCCGCGTCCCAGACCGGTATGATCGCCGGCCTCGTGGTTGCCGGGTTTGGTCTGGCGTCTGTTTACATCGCCCCGACTGCACAATATTTGCTTGGGGCCTACGGTGTCTCCCAAACCATGATAATTTTTGGTATCGCCTTTTTTGTGATTGTGGTGACCCTGGCACAGTTCCTGCGAAATCCACCTGCCGGTTACGTACCGTTTGACGCCAAGGCTGATATAAGACCCACGACAACCGCAGCGGCCAAACCTCCCGTGGATATGAATTGGCGCCAGATGATCCGAACATCTAATTTCTGGATGCTGTGGACCATGTATGTGTTTGGTGCAGCTGCAGGTTTAATGGTGATTGGATCGGCTGCCAGTATGTCCAAGGCGGCACTAGGACCGTCAGCATTTGTTGCAGTGGCGGTCCTGGCGGTTGGTAACGCCGGTGGGCGCGTGCTGGCTGGTGTGGTATCGGACATCATTGGTCGTCAACTGACCTTGTTCTTCGCGTTCCTGATACAGGGTGGGGTGGTGTTGATTCCCGTGTTCTATGGTGACGATTCCATCGCTCTGCTGTTTGCAGTGACGATGATCGGGGCCTGCTATGGCGCCAACCTGGCACTCTTTCCGTCAGCTACCAAGGATCACTTTGGTATAAAATCATTTGGCCTCAATTATGGTGTGATGTTCACGGCCTGGGGTGTTGGCGGTCTCATCCTGCCGCGTATTGCCGGTATGGCCAAAGATATCACCGGTAAAGAAGACCTGGCGTTCTACATTGCTTCCGGCCTGATGGTTTGTGGAGCCTTGTTAGCCTTGATTAACCTGGCAATGACCAGGGGCAAGTTTGACGAAATCAAGGACAAGCAGAGCAAGAAGGAAAAGCCCATTCTTTCCGGACATCATGTGGCAGGTACGTAGGGCGCGTAACGGATTACGCACCATCAGTTAAGAATGAAACGAAGGGTGTGTATGGGTTTACGCACCCTTCGTTTTTTAACTGTTTTTAACTGGCTGGTCGATGCTGATATTCATACTGGCCAGTTTCATCCTTGCCACCTGCTGGTCAATTTCTTCCGGCACATGGTAAACACCATTCTCAAGCGTTTCGTGAAATTCCACCAGGTAACGTGCACTCAGGGCCTGTAAGGCAAAACTGGTGTCCATGATCTCTGCGGGATGACCGTCGGCACAGGCTATATTAACGATATTGCCGTCTCCAACCAGGTATAACCAGGCCCCCGACGGGGCTTTGTAACCGACGACATTGTCTCGCATGGCTGCCACATCAACGGCGAGATCCTGCAAGGTATCGACATTGATTTCATTACGGAAATGTCCGGCATTGGCAATAAGAGCACCATCTTTCATGGCCTCGAATTGCGCACGGTCTATGGTGTTACGCACACCGGTAACGGTAAGAACAACATCCGATTTCCGGCAGGCTTCGAGCAACGGCATCACCTGGTAGCCGTTCATGGCAGCATCGGCGGCCTTGACAGCATCCACCTCGCAGATGATGACTTTGGCCCCGAGGCCGGCTGCCCTTAATGCGCAGCCTCGACCACACCAGCCAAAACCAACAATTGCAATGGTTTTGCCGGCCAGCACCAGGTTGGTCGACCTCATCACCGCATCCCACACTGACTGGCCGGTACCATGCACATTATCAAACAGGTATTTACATTGCGCCTCGTTGATCAGCATGACAGGAAAATCCAGTTCATTTGCACTGGCCCGGTCTTGAGCCCGTAATACACCGGTGGTGGTTTCTTCACAGGCACCAAGAACATCTGCTGACAATTCGCTGCGACTGCCATGTAAGAGTTCAACGATGTCACCACCATCGTCTATTACCACGTGCGGACGGATATCGAGCGCCAAACTCATGTGCTCCTCCATCTCCTCCAGTGTCGCGCCGTGCCTGGCGTACACGTGCAGACCCAGCGCGTCGAGTGCTGCTACCACATCATCCTTAGTTGAGCCGGGATTGCTGCCGGTGACAGCAACAGATGCACCGCCTGCGGCGATTACCAAGGCAAGGTATGCAGTTTTTGCTTCAAGGTGCACACAGACTACTACTCTTTTTCCGGTAAATGGACGTTGCTGCCGGAATTCGGTTTCAAGCTGTCGCAAAATCGGCATATTACGACGGACCCAGTCTATTTTTTGTTGACCCTCTGCGGCCTTCTCGGGAGATGAAACGATATTGGGATGCATGTCTCTGATTGGTACTCTGTTCAATTAGAAAACTGATGCCCGCCTATTGACGGTAAAACCGTGAACTCGTTGTCTTCAATCTTCGCATCGAAAGTTATTTTACGTAACTGCAGGACGGCGGTGTTCATACCAGCCGCGAACTTGTTTTCCTTTTGATGCATAAGAACACCTTCGATGATCTTGAAGTCTGAATACTCGGTTAGAAACTGTATTTCTTGTCCTTTTACAATAAGTGAACCCGCGACTTTCTCGATGTGCCAGTTCTCTTTGTTGATCATGTAATGCACATGAACGCCATTTTCGACCAGTGACAAAGCCATATGCCCGGCTTCCTCGGTCAGGCTTACCGAGTCGAGCTTATTACGCAGCATTAACGGTGAGTACAACCGCATTAACTGAAGTCGCATAGCGTCACGTTGCATGCCAGAGACTTCCTTGGGCTCAACGCCTTCAAAAATGACAAAAGCGCTTTCGCCGTTGAGCACGCGTGTCTCAGATTTCTTGGGGTAGCTCAGTTCCACCCTGAGCTGGCCGGGGGCGCGTATGCTCCTCGTATCCGTACCCTGGCGATTTCCCATCAGGGCCGTCATGTCCCACTCCTGAACCATGTTGTCCATCTTTCGAAGGTTGCTCTCACCACCATAGGTTTGGATGAGTTGGTCCAGCACGGCTTGCACGTCCGAAGACTGGGTTAAACCTGGCTGGGAGAAACCAATGAGCAGAATCAATAAGGATAAACGGGAGAGATTAAACATAAGTCACCGGGGTTGCTGTTGTAATAAGGTTGCCCCTGAAATAGTAAGCGGTCATTCGGGACGGGTTGTTCAGGGCTCGTCGCTGAATTCTAACCGCAATAAGATTGAATAGCACCAGGGTTAGTGAAATGGCGGCCTGACTTTGAGATCAGTTTAATCGCTACCTATCGATCGTGAATTCACATCACTTGAACCAACCCGATCCTAACTAATGCAGCGATTCATTCAGATTATATTAAGACGCTTGCCTTTAAGGATCGCTTCACGACGCTTGTGAACCCGCAGTTTGTACATCAGGTGCTGGATGTGAGTGCGTACCGTCCGGATGCTGATAGACAATTGACTGGCAATATCTCGAGTGCTCACTTTTTCTGCCAATAGCATCAGGACTTCTATCTCCCGTTGCGACAGGTCGTTTGAAGGAGTGTTGACCGGTGATTGATCCTGCTCGGTTTTTCCCTGTGATATCTGTGCAGGGTGACAAATGTGTAGCAACATCTCTTCACCGGGATCTCTGAAAACTGTCAGACAACTGACCGAGAATGGTTTTTGCTGGTGGGATGCGTTTTCAAAAGAGGTATGAAATGCATGCACAGGTTCATGCAGAAAAGCCATTTCAATCAATGGGCAATGTTCAAAACAGTAGCGGTTGCCGTTGACATCATGTCCACACATTAGCTCCCAGCACTTTTTGCCCAATGCCTCAGCGTGCGGGTAGCCAAATGTTTGTTCCGCAGCGTCATTCCAGAGAACAATTGAACCATGCCGGTCAACTGCAAAAGCGGGATCTCCGATAACATAATGATCCTCTTGAATATTCATCGTCTCCTCCCAGACATTTCTCGATGATACTCAATCTTCCTTGATAAGGTTTATAGCCCGAGGTTTGCCCAAGCTTCCCTAAGTAGTAGTCTATAGGTCGAGGCGGGCAAGGT
>JAOUCZ010000034.1 GCA_029859505.1 Lysobacterales bacterium
ATTGGCAGAACCCAAACAAGCCGGAGATCCCTGGAAACTACCGGATGTAGTGATCTATCCCACTGGCGGCGGCACCGGGGTATTGGGAATGTGGAAAGCATGGAGCGAACTGGAGGCCCTGGGTCTGATCGACGAGTTCCGCCCAAAAATGATCTGTGTACAAAGTGAGAGCACGCAGCCGCTGGTGAATGCTTTTGAGAGTGACGCGATCGAGGTTGCTCCTGTGGAACCAGGTGAAACGCTTGCCTATGGGGTCAATGTACCGGGAGGGGTTGGTCATTTTAAAGTGCTGTCAATTATCCGGGAGTCCAATGGTGCGGCTATCGCAGTCAGCGAAAATGAGATCAACACTGCACTCCGTGCTGTTTGGAAATCCAAGGGCTGGTGGGTATGCCCTGAAGGCGCAGCCTGCCTTGCCGCTATACCACGCTTGCTTGAAGACGGCTTGATTCAGCCCGGCAACAGTGTCGTGGCATTCAATACAGGCTCACTGGAAAAGTATCTGCCTGATCTGCGGCACTTGCTCTAAGATTAAGGCAATGACTGAAACTACCTCTTCCACCAGCGTACTCCTGCGTCTAATGCGATACGCTCGCGGTTATCGCAAGCGCATCTGGCTGGCTTCACTTTGCTCCGTACTGAATAAGCTATTTGATGTGATGCCCGAAATTCTGATCGGTATGGCTATCGATGTGGTCGTACGACAGGATCAATCGTTCCTGGCTGACTTTGGTATTCTTGAACCGTTTAACCAGATGTTGTTTCTGGGTGCTCTGACCATCGCTGTCTGGGCGTTTGAGTCTCTTTTCCAGTTTTTTCTGCAGATTTTATGGCGCAACCTCTCTCAAAGCCTGCAACATGACCTGAGACTGGATGCCTACGGCCATGTGCAGAATCTGGATATGGCCTGGTTTGAAGATTCCTCCACCGGCGGACTGGTGGCCATCCTGAATGACGACGTCAATCAACTGGAGCGCTTTCTCGATGGCGGTGCCAACGCTCTGATCCAGGTTGCCACTTCGGTCATCGCAGTAGGTGCCGTGTTTTTCTATGTATCTCCGCAAATCGCCCTGATGGCTTTCACACCGGTGCCGGTCATCCTGCTCGGGGCTTTCTGGTTTCAGCGTAAAGCCCAGCCGCTTTATGCAAATGTGCGTGAAAAAGTCGGTTCACTCAGCACCCGCCTGGCTAACAATATAGCCGGTATTGCCACCATTAAGAGTTTTACCCGCGAACAGCACGAGTTGGAAAAACTGGAAATGGAAAGCAGCGCCTATGTGGTCGCCAACCGCGGCGCTATTCGCATCAGCTCTGCCTTCATCCCAATCATACGTATGGCCATACTCGTGGGCTTTGTGGCCACGCTGATCTATGGTGGCAAGCTGACACTCGATGGACAGTTGAACGCAGGCGCCTACAGCGTACTGGTATTTTTGACACAGAGATTATTGTGGCCGCTGACCCGTCTTGCGGAAACCGTAGACCTGTTTGAAAGAGCGATGGCTTCCACCCGCCGCATCCTTAACCTGATTGAGGTACCCATCCGGACCCATAGCGGTTCCAGGGAGTTGCTGGTAGAAAACGTTCAGGGTGAACTGAGGTTTGAGGACGTCAACTTTTCTTACCCCAATGGTGCCGAGGTGTTACGCGATATCAATATTTCCATAGCACCCGGTGAAACTGTTGCGGTGGTTGGGCAGACCGGCTCAGGAAAAAGCACCCTGATGAAGCTGCTGTTACGTTTTTATTCACCTGCCAGTGGCTGTATCAAGCTCGACGGAACCGAATTGACCGAGCTCAAAATACCCGATCTTCGCAGGGCGTTTGGACTGGTCAGCCAGGACGTCTTCCTGTTTCACGGCACGGTGGCAGAGAATATTGCCTACGGCCGCCCGGGAGCAGACCAGGCTGACATCGAGGCGGCAGCCAAAGCGGCAGAAGCACACGAGTTCATCCTGCAACTTCCCCAGGCTTACAACACCATCGTCGGCGAACGTGGTCAAAAATTGTCCGGCGGCCAAAGACAACGAGTTTCTATTGCCCGGGCCGTGCTTAAAGACCCACCGGTTTTAATATTGGATGAAGCGACTTCCGCTGTAGATAATGAAACCGAAGCAGCCATCCAGCGCTCCATGCAGGTCATTACCCGTGGCAGGACCACACTCGTTGTTGCCCATCGCTTGTCTACTATCGTGGCCGCCAACCGGATATACGTGCTTGATCAGGGCCGGGTAGTCGAAGTGGGTAGCCACAAGGAACTGCTTGCGGATGATGGTCTTTACGCAGGCTTATGGAAGGTGCAGGCAGGAGAGGGTGCCTGGAGCGGACATTAAAGTCGGGAACTGGCCGCAGCCGTCCCGACAGCTTATCTAATGCTGATGACCTCCCGGTCCATGCACGTGGCGGTGCTCAAGCTCCTCTTTGCTGGCCTCCCGGATGTCAGCAATTTCCACGTCAAAAGTCAGTTGCTGGCCCGCCAGCGGATGATTGCCGTCTACATCGACATTAAAGCGGCCGACTTTAAGGACCGTTACCTGAACCTGACCCTTATCGGTCTGTAGATTGAGAATCTGCCCGACTTTGATTTTCCCCAGGCCTTTCAAACGTTTCAGCGGAACCCGTTGAATATTGTTTTCATTGCGCACACCGTATGCCTCTTCCGGCTCCAGCGTGACACTGAAACTATCCTTGATCGCATGTCCTTCCATTGCTTTCTCAAGACCGGTGATAATGTTGTTGGCCCCATGCAGATAGGTGATCGGGTCACCCTCTCGTGAGGACTCCATTTGTTCACCTTCAGCATTTGTGAGCGTGTAGTGAAAGTTTACAACCTTGTCTTTTTCAGCAATCATAAATTTCTCGGTATCGGGTCACGGTTATAGAGGCAGGAAAATCAGCATTATAACCTCCACATGCATTTGCAAACAGTAGCTGCGTCTTCGTCATTTGTGCGTTATGGTTTATGCATGAATAAGTCACACAATTCATTACCACGAAATCAATCACAGGCGGATGCGATGCGAAAATTTGGACCTATTTCACTGCTGGCTCTTTTCACTGTCACCGCAATGGCACAGATGCCCGTTGATGGAGAGGAAACCCTTATCAATCCTATTGTCGAAAATCCGCTTCAAGTGGAGATCACCGAGTGGCCCGTTCCGTGGAAGGACACACGGCCGCGCGATCCTGATGTCGCACCCAATGGTGTCATCTGGCTGGTTGGCCAGGGTGGCGATTACGCCGCACGTTTTGATCCTGCAACCGGGGAATTCAGGCGTAAGGATTTACCACCCGGCACCGGACCTCACAACCTGATCATCGACTGGGACGGCTTTTTGTGGATCGCTGGAAACCGGCAGGCTTTTATCGGTCGCATGAATTATGTCACTGGCGAGTTGACCCGCTTCAACCTGCCCGATGATATGGCCCGCGATCCGCATACCCTGGTGTTTTCGGGCAGAGATGAAATCTGGTTCACCATGCAGTGGAGCAATTTCATCGGTCGTCTGAACAAGAAGAGCGGCCAGGTAGACCTGGTGCCGATGCAAACCGAACAGGCACGTCCCTACGGTATCAAGATGGATTCGAAAGGGCGTCCGTGGGTTGCGTTGCTGGGCACCAATGCCCTGGCCACCGTTGACCCTGTCACCATGAAACTGGAACTGGTTTATCTGCCACGCGAGCAAGCGCGGTTACGCAGGCTGGCCATTACGGCAGACGATGCCGTCTGGTACACCGATTACAGTGAGGGATACATCGGTCGTTACAACCCTCAAACCGGTGAATTCACCGAGTGGAAAACTCCCAGCGACAGGTCCGGCCCCTATGCCATGGCAGCGGATTCCAATGGCAGAATCTGGTTTGTTGAAACCTGGCCTGAGGCCAACCTCCTGGTCGGTTTTGACCCGGAGGCCGGAACCTTCTTCAGTGTTACTCCGATTCCCAGTGGTGCCGGTTCCGTTCGCCATATGGTTTACGATCCAAAGCGCAACAGTCTCTGGTTTGGGACGGATACCAACAACCTGGCGCAGGCGGTGTTGCCCTGAAACCAGGCAGATAAAAAAAGGCCCGGACGTTGAAGCCCGGGCCTAACTAACTCCATAATCGGGTATGGAGTCTGCTCTTGGTTAATACAGCCTAAAACTACTTGAGACCTACATTGAGAAGCATTGGTGGTTTCCACTCGACTGATTTGGACTCAACCTCAGCTGGCATGCTAATCAAACGTTCGCCGCCATCAAACGGGTCTGCTGACCAGCCAAGTGCCTGCCAATCGATATGTGAGCTTGCATGGCAATCACCACAGTTGGTATCCATGCCCAGTGCATCTTCTTTCGGTGCAATTTCATGGTTCACGGAAAGCAGCATGGTGGTGGGCTCAAAGGCGTGTGTGCCGCTGAAATCCTGGCCGGTGTAAGTCGCGCCGTCTTCGATCGCGAGCGTCCAGTTGTATTTGCCCCAATATGGATTCGGTCCACCCAGCAATCCGAAGAGATGCGGAACAAGGACGGTCTTCGTAATCGGGTCAACCGGCTGGTTGCCAATCATCTCTTTGAATGGATAGATCATGGCATTCGGATCAGTCCAGTCACCCACAGGTGAACCCAGGTCGATCGGAACAGAGTCATAGGTGTCACTTAGGCCAATGACCGGACGATTCCAGTTTCCGTTTGAAAAACGAAGTGTCGGTTTGACATTGAGTGACCAGACGAAAGTACCTTTCTTCTTGTCATAGGTCGGACGGCCGGTAACCGGATCTGTAGGAATCGGACTCACGTCCTGTCCTGCGTCTGACCAATACCATTCGGTCTTGGTGGATATCTTGCGTGCAATCGCTGGAATATGGCAAACCTGGCAGGCCAGATTGTCATGGTATCCCTCGACAAATAAAGGCTCAACAGAGCTACCGGCATGGATCCGGTCACGATTGCCATGGCAATCGTTACACTGTCTCATCTCACCTTCATTGATTGAATACAGTGACATACCTGCGATACCGTGATTGACATCGCCGGTCACCGGATCATGATTTGCAGCATGACATGCAGTACATTTCATGTCTCCACCGTCAGTACCCATATGTACGTCATATTGGCGTGTAGTGCTAACCATGTCGCTTGACAGATCGCCGTGTTTGACATTGTCACCACCGCCGGCGTGTGAGTGGCAGCTGATGCAGGCTTTACGGGTGGGTTCTACTCCAACCGTGATACTGCGGGCCACAACTTCAAGATCAACGCTTGCAAGAGGCAAGCCGGCTTTCTTGGGATCTTTCTTGTAAGTACCTGACTGATCATGACAAACAAGGCAATCTACATTTTCAGGATTGCTAAAATCATAGTTCTTGTCCTGGTATCCATAACCGGCATGGCACTGTGTGCAACGCGGCTCGTTAGTCGGAACCGCGACACAGAAGTTATTGATCAGGTTGTTCTTACCAATAGTCTGTCCTTTAAGTCCGACAACCTGGTCAGTTTTACCTGCCCAGGTGAAATGTCCAGTATTGAGCATTTCATTACCTTCGGTTTCGTGGCACATCAAGCAGGACTGCGTACCTTCATACTCACGCATGCTGAAGAAAAGATCATGAATGTCACATTCAGTTGATTCTGCGTATTCAATAAAATCATTAACGGTGACGAGTTTGTTTTTCTCGTAGCCGCTGATGCCTCTGGCTTTAGCCATGCTCAGTGTAGGGATCAGCATTAAGCAGAGTGTAAGTACTGTCGCGTTGAAAAGAACCGCACGCCATGCGGTCATGGGTTTAACTTTCATTTCTATCTCCTCGTGTTTAACGACGTAAGTTCAATTACGTCGCGCGAAGGATAACCAGTACAAACTTAACCTAGGCTTAAGATGAATTTAAGCTTAGGTTAAGGTTAGCAGGAGCACTATTCGCAAGTGATATTCAGGAGTATTGGTCTCCTCGTGTGCAGCTACCGGCTTCGGCCGGAAAACTGTAAATGGAGTGGGTGCCGTGCCATGCGCGGCACCCTTTTTTTATGCGAGGATTGGACTATTTTTTAGCCTGACGTCAAACCATTGAAACAAGATTTTCTTATTAGATGAGCGATTGTGTGGCCGGTGATGCAACCATGCTGTCTTTGATCAATCAGATTGACCGGGCTCAATTGCCTTGAGTACTTCACGGGTCAAATCCCAACGATCAAAGCCCTGCTTGCCATAATCAAGACCGCGCCGCACGATAACCGTGTCGTGAGAGGGTACTATAATGACGAATTGTCCACGGTTACCCGCGGTCGCGTAGGCTGTTTTTGGCACATCATCACGGTCATCGGGCACCAGCCAGAACTGGCCGCCATACATGTTTCCAAGTTCGGCAGTAGCGGGCGCGGGCGTTCGTTCAAACGCTATCCATTCCTCGGATATCAATTGTTCTCCATGCCACCTGCCACCTTGCTGATAGAGTAGGCCAAAGCGCGCCAGGTCACGGGCATTGGTATAAACCTGGCTGCTGAAAATGAAGTCACCAAAGCGATCGGTGCTGACCAAAGTGTTGCGCATACCGATCCGGTCGAGCAAGGCTCTGCGGGGGAACACGGCATAGGCGTCAGCACCACCAAGCGCAAGTTTCATCGCGTAAACAGCGAGCAGGGTGTCATAATTCTCATAATCCCAGGTGGTACCCGGCTCACGAATCTGAGCGCGGCTGCGTGCACCATCAACAGAACTGGCACCGGCCCAGTAGGCAAGACCGGAACCGGTGGCGTATTCCATCCCGAAGCTGTCAACTGGATACAAGCCGCTGGACATATTCAGCACATGACGCAGAGTGATGTCTTTACGGGAATCATCATCGGCATTTCCGACATCGGGCAGCCATTCGATCCCAAGTGGCGCATCGAGCTTAAGACGATCGTCGTCAACCAGCATGCCGATCAGGGTTGAGGCGATACTTTTAGCCGCCGACCAGGTACGGGTACGCGTATTCATATCAACACCATCGGCGTAACGCTCATGAATAATTTCACCCTTGTGCAGCACGATCAGGCTTATCGTGACCTGCTCGGATGAGTCACGCTCGAAAGCCCAGTCGGACGCTGCCTTAAGCGCTGCCGGGTCTATTCCGTCCGGTAGTGGCCTATTTTTGACTACATCGCCATCCGGCCAGGGAATCACTGCCGGGTCGCCTTCAAGGTATGGCAATTCCAGCACAGGCAGCGAGTCAATATCGGAAAAAACCTGGTCCGGTGCCATGACAACACAACCGATCCCCTCGCGAAATGCCGCACGCGCCACCTGACCTGACGCCGGCCCACCAACCTCAACAGCTTTCAACTCATGATTAATAAGGAACTCTCCTCCATTAACCGTTCCGACCGGATCAGACAAATAAGCGAGCTCCTGGCTAAACACCTGTTCGAGTGTGCGTCCCGATGTGAATAAGCCATTGCACATCAGAACCGCCTGCACTCCATTACGAATCATGATGCGGTTGGCCGCAAAATAATCGAAACCATCAGCATGGGAGATGCAACTAAACAACAGTGCAAACGGTAAAACGAATCTTTTATTCATTATGGTTTCCTGGCTTGGCGCCAAACGGACAGGTAAAGAGAACGATTATTATCGAATTTGCATTATGATGTGTCTACACTCGACCTGCTGGATTTTTGGTACCTGCCTGATTGCACCAACAATCCGGGCGCAACAACCAACAGAGTGGACCTATGAAGCTTATGACCCGATTTCTGAATGTATCGATATTGTTCGCCCTTGTATTTTTGGCT
This sequence comes from Lysobacterales bacterium, assembly GCA_029859505.1. Lineage (GTDB taxonomy): Bacteria > Pseudomonadota > Gammaproteobacteria > Xanthomonadales > SZUA-36 > SZUA-36. Next base: position 7,752 of record JAOUCZ010000034.1, read on the forward strand.
TCCTGTTCGCGTGAGCCCGACCCGGCAACCGTTCCAGCACATGACAGCCTGGCTGACCGGGCACAGAACATCACGATTATTCGCGACGATTTTGGTGTGCCGCATATCTATGCCCAAACAGATGCAGATGCCGTGTTTGGTTTGCTCTACGCCCAGGCGGAAGATGATTTCAATCGCATAGAACGCAACTACATTTGGGCCATCGGCCGGCTGGCGGAGATAGAAGGCGAGAAAGCCATCTTCAGTGACCTGCGCGCACGGCTTTTCATGACCATAGACGAGGCAAAAGCGGCTTACAAAAGCGCGCCGGGCTGGTTAAAGGAGTTGTGTGATGCCTGGGCTGACGGGTTGAACTATTACCTGGAAACATATCCTGATGTAAAACCAAAACTATTAACCCGGTTCGAGCCCTGGATGCCCATGTTCTTCTCCGAGGGCTCCATTGGCGGTGACATCGAGCAAATTCCATTGGACGGCATAGAGGCATTTTATGGTGAGAACCGCTCACTTGAGAGCCTTGCTGCAACACAATCAGGGACAGGTGATCTCCGGGAACCCACCGGTTCCAATGGCTTTGCCATCGCCGGAAAACTGACAAGGTCCGGAAACGCCATGTTATTGATCAACCCTCACACATCATTCTACTTTCGCGGTGAGGTACACGTGGTCAGTGAGGAAGGCCTGAATGCCTATGGCGCTGTCACCTGGGGACAGTTTTTTGTCTACCAGGGGTTCAACGAAAACACCGGCTGGATGCATACCTCAACCTATGTTGACTTCATAGACGAGTTTATCGAAGACATTTCACGGAATGATGGAAAATTAAGTTATCGCTTTGGCGATGAACAGCTTCCGGTCGAAGTTTCCGAAGTGAAACTCAAATATAAAGACGGCGACAACATGTCAGAGCGCAGCTTCGAGGTGTATCACACCCATCACGGCCCGGTAACCCATATGCTTGATGGTAAGTGGGTGGCCACCAAGATCAACTGGGATCCGGTCAATGCTTTGCGGCAGTCCTATATTCGAACCAAGCAGAATGATCATGACGGTTTCCGGGAAATGATGGATATCCGGACCAACTCTTCCAACAATACGGTCTACGCCGACAGCCAGGGCAATATTGCCTACTACCATGGAAATTTCGTGCCACGGCGCGACTCACAGTTCGATTTCTCTCAACCGGTCGATGGCAGTAATCCGGCAACTGATTGGCAAGGTCTGCATACGGTTGATGAAACCATCACCCTGTTGAACCCTGAAAACGGCTGGCTTCAGAATTGCAATTCGACCCCGTTTACAGCAGCAGCCGAATTCAGCCCTGAACGTGAAGACTATCCGGTCTACATGGCACCCGATGCGGAGAGTTTTCGCGGCATCCATGCGGTGAATGTGCTCACCGGTATATCTGATATGACACTCGACAAATTGATCGAAATTTCCTATGACCCCTACCTGCCCGGATTCGAGCAACTGATTCCCGGTTTGATAATGGCTTTTGATGAATCCGGCGAAGACTTTGATGAATTGTCACCCGCTATCGATGTGTTGCGCACCTGGGATTTAAAAGTGTCGAGAGACTCTATCGCGATGTCGCTGGCTCACTTTTACGCTATGCGTTACAAAAATGAGGGTGCTAATCCGAATGGACTGAGCGGCATGCACCTGATCAACTATTTCGGTACCGCGTCTCCCCACACGGAGCGACTGCAAATTTTTGCAGCAACTCTGCAAAGCCTCTCGGCAGACTTTGGCCGATGGGATGCACCCCAGGGTGAAAATAGCCAGGTCCAATACTATATCGACAACAATGAGCAGCTCTTTGATGATGATGGAACCGAAACGCAGGGATATGAACAGCTCATTCCGGGTCTGGTAACTGCATTTGATGAGTCCGGCGAGGACTTTTCTGAATTGACATCTGCCATCAACCTACTGCGCACAGGTGGTTTGGATGTATCGGAAGACCCGCGAGTGAGGTTGCTGGTGCAGTCTTACGGTGAGCGCTATGAAATAGAAGGCGCCAATCCGAATGAGTTAAGAGGTATGGACCTGATTAATTACTTTGGTAGTAGTTCTCCCCACGTGGAGCGATTGCAGATATTTGCTGCAACACTTGCAAGCCTCGCAAATGAAGTGGGTTTGTGGAGAACGCCCTGGGGTGAGATCAACCGCTTTCAGCGAATAACCGGCGATATCGATCAACCTTTTAATGACGATGCACCCAGCCTGCCGGTTGGTATGGCTTCGGGACGGTGGGGTGCACTGGCTTCTTTTGGAGCGCGGGCATATCCGGGGACAAAACGAATCTACGGCAACTCCGGCAACAGTTTTGTCGCGGTGGTTGAATTTGGTGACAAGGTGAAAGCCAAGAGCCTGCTGGCCGGTGGTCAGAGTGGTGACCCTGAATCACCGCACTTTGATGACCAGGCGCAACGCTATGTGTATCGTGAGTTTAAGGATGTTGCTTACTACAAAGAGGATGTCTTAAAGCGCGCCACCAAGACCTATCATCCTGGAGAGGTTTTACCCTAGGGTGGGTAACTCGTTACCCACGTGATCTCATCAAACAGGGGAACCCTGTCACGGGTTGGGCTTGTTGGTTCAAATAATTTAGCAGTGGGGGGCGCTGGGGCGCGTATTGTCTTACCAGGACTCGCTAGTCACATCCATGTGGCGCTTGGACTCGGCTTCCTGCCACGTACGGTCCTGGTAAGACAATACCCACCCCAGCTTCAGCCTTCCGCAAATATATATCTCTGAAACCAATGTTCTTTGATCACCCACACAGCTGAGGATGCACAGTACCTTTCTTCAGGATCGTACGAGACAAGAGTCGAGTATCGAGCGCCACAGTACGTGTTCAAGCGAATCCTGAAGAGAGGTACTGTGCAGCCTTGGCGCCCCAATCGAAGACCCGATATTTTGTTGACAGTAAAATTATATAAGGCCTAAGACACAGTGCGTGACCCGTTACGCACCCCACATGGATTAGATATTTTCGCTTGAAAACAAGCAGATTAGAGCGTAAGTTGCTCGCCTTATTCACCCCCTACCGGAGTTTGTTGTGAACCTGCGAACCATGCTCGTCAGTTTTCTTTTATTGGTACTTCTTTTTGGCTGCAAACCTGCGGAACAACCCACCGTTGCAACCGAGCCTAATCCAATTGCAGAAACCGCAACTACTGTCTTTACGGGTGATCCCATTGAGCTAATGGAAACCGAAGGGCTGCTGCAGCGCATCAGCACTCTCTCATCGGATGAGTTTGGTGGCCGCGCGCCCATGTCTGAGGGAGAGAAATTAACACTCGACTACCTGGAGTCACAGTTCAGGGAAATGGGTCTTGACCCCATGTTCGGCGATAGCTACCGGCAACCCGTACCACTGGTCGCAATTGAGACCAAGGGCGATTTAACACTGGCTGTATCAGACTCTGAGGGTAAGCCGGTACTGTCTTACGCCAATGGACCGGAATCAGCCGTCTGGACAACCCGTGTGGTTGAAGAAACCGGTTTGGATAGCAGTGAGCTGGTATGGGCCGGCTACGGAATCATTGCCCCCGAATATGGATGGAATGACTACGAAGGTCTTGATGTAACCGGTAAAACCGTGATTGTGCTGGTCAATGACCCCGGTTATGCGACCCAGAATCCGGAACTATTTAATGGCAATGCAATGACCTACTATGGCCGCTGGACCTATAAATACGAAGAGGCTGCCCGCCAGGGCGCGGCCGGAATACTGATCGTCCATGAAACCGGCGCTGCGGCCTATGGCTGGAATGTTATCGAAGACGGCAGACAGGGTCCTCAGTTTCACCTGGCGGCCGATAACGACAATATGCACCGTGTCAAGGTTGAAGGCTGGTTACAGTATCCTGTGGCCGAGGCAATACTGGCGCGTGGCGGACAGGATTTGAATGCTCTGGAAGCCCAGGCTGCGAAGGGATCAATCAAACCTATTCCACTGGGCCTCAATGCCAACATATCCATTGAAAACGACATAACCTTTGCCGAGTCCTTTAACGTAGGGGCCGTGCGCACCGGTACTGAAGCCGCGGATGAATTGTTTATTTATATGGCGCACTGGGATCACATGGGCACCACGGCTCATGAAGATGGTGAAGAAGGCGATTTTATCTATAACGGCGCTGAAGACAACGCCAGTGGCACAGCCGGCTTACTGGAAGTCGCCGAAGCATGGGCTAACACACCGGAAGCGCCACGCAGAACCGTTGGCTTTCTTGCCGTCACCGCTGAAGAGTCCGGTTTGCTGGGCTCGAAGGCTTATGTGGCCAAACCGGCCTACCCGATGAACAAAACCGTTGCTGGCATCAACATGGATGTGCTCAATTTCAGGGGCAAGATGAGTGACATCGTGGTCGTCGGTTATGGTGGTTCGGAAATGGAGGATATCCTGGCAGGCGTGGCGAGAGAAGCGGGCCGCACACTCACACCGGAAGCCACGCCGGAAAAAGGCTCTTATTACCGTTCGGATCATTTCAACTTCGCCAAAAACGGTGTTCCTATCCTGTATGCTAAAGGCGGCACAACAGACCGCGAACATGGTGCTGAATACGTAAAACAACGTAATGCCGAGTATGTTGCCGAACGCTATCATGCGCCTGGTGATGAAATTCAGGATGACTGGGATCTGGATGCAGCAATAGAAGACCTGCAGCTGTTTTTCCGCATTGGTCACCAGGTCGCCACTGGTGACGGCTGGCCCGAGTGGTATGAAGGCAATGAGTTCCGCGCCATTCGCGAAGCTTCGCTGAACAGCGATTCAGCGGAGTAGACATCAAGACACAACACTGAGTAGCGGGTCCAAAGCAGGAATTCCAAGTGTCAGAGAAAGAAAGAAATCTATCGATAAAAATTGGCTACCGTGACAGTCGCCGCGCTGCTTCCCGCATTCTTAACCCGGGAAAGAGATTTGCACTAAGACGAGTCCTGTTATTTGTTGCCGTTACGCTCGCGGCAGTCGCAATCTGGAATACCGTTACCGTATCCCTGCCCCCCGAGCAGCGGGCTGTTCTGTTATTATTTTTGGTGGCTGTTGGACTATGGATCACGGAGGCGGTGCCCGCTTTCGCGGTGGGTCTGTTAATAATGGGTTACCTGGTTTTCGCGCTGGGAACCCCGCTGATAATGCCCGAGCCCTGGGACGTAAACCCCTACCTCAATACCTGGTCAAGCCCGGTTATCTGGTTGATGCTGGGTGGCTTTTTCATGGCGGAAGGTTTATCCAGAACGGGTCTGGACCGGAAGCTTTTCTCAATTGCTATCAAGCCCGCTGGCACCCGTCCTGACCGGGCGCTCCTGGCCATCATGTTAACCAGCGCCGTGGCATCCATGTTTATCTCCAACACCTCCACCGCAGTTCTGATGGTTGGTGCAGTTTTACCACTGGTCCGTCAAATGGGAAGCAAAGAACCATTTTCAAAGGCTCTGTTAATTGCCATTCCGGTGGCAGCTTCGGTGGGAGGCATGGGCACGATTATCGGTAGTGCTCCTAATGCGATCGCAGCGGGTGTGGCCGCGGAAGCCGGTGAGCCCATAAACTTTCTCGAGTGGATGATGCTGGGTGTGCCGATTGCAATAACACTGGTAGTGATTGCATGGTTTTTCCTGGTGAAGCGCTATCCAACCGTGCTGACTGACATCAAGCTTGATTTGGACTTGCTCGAAGAACCCGAGCTTCCGAAGGCACGTGACCGTATTATTGTTACCGTCATATCGCTTACCACCGTTGCCCTATGGATGACCACACCTTTTCACGGCATTCACATAGTCGCTATTTCCCTGATTCCCATTGTTGGCCTGACAATGACACAGGTGATGGGTGCGGCCCATGTACGCAGACTGCCCTGGGACACACTCATGCTGGTGGCAGGGGGGTTGTCGCTGGGGTCGGCTGTCGTGGATTCCGGCCTGGCCGAGAATTTCGCGTCCCACCTGGGGTTTCTCACCGGTTTAAATATGGATGTTGTAGTTTTTGCAGGGCTTGCCCTGATCACCATCATGCTATCGAATGTCATGAGTAATACGGCGACCGTCTCCATCGTGTTGCCGGTGGCAGTCGCCCTGTTACCCGGGCGTGAATTGGAAATGTGCCTGATACTCGGTTTGAGCGCCTCTTGTGCCCTCCTGTTACCGGTATCTACTCCACCTAATGCAATTGCCTACGCCACAGGTGAACTCCAGACGAGCGATCTACGTCCCGGCGGAATATTGATCGGCTTACTGGGCCCGATGCTGATTATCAGCTGGGTGTTGTTCATGATATGGCTGATCAATTGAACAAATAAATCATATTTGTAAACCGGTTTCAGGTTTTGGTAAGAGGTGGCTTCTTTAGCTTATGTTCAAGCTCGCTTGCGATGTTATGAAGCTTTTCAACGGACTGATCCACGTCATACTGCTTCCGCAGCCTGGCCAGGTCATTGGCGATACGACGGATTTTGTCCGGGTAGGATTCTGATTTCACTTTCATTGTTTCATTCCACCAGTCATCATTCAGGAACGGCATAAAAGGCTCATATCATGTGGGCAGCCTGGCGATTGATCAGGCCGATTCCTGTTCAGCCACCCACCGCGTGACCTCACTTTTCAATATTTCCAATGGCACAGAACCCAGTGCCAGTATGAAGTCGTGGAAATCACGCAAGTCAAAATCTGCACCCAGGCGACTTTCGGCCTCGCGGCGCAACTGCCAGATGGTGTATTCACCCAGTTTGTAACTCAAAGCCTGTGCCGGCCAGGAGATGTATCGATCAATTTCAGTGGTAACTTCGTGAATTGACAGGGCAGTGTTTCCCGCCAGGTAGTCCAGCGCCTGTTGCCTGCTCCAACCCTTGGCATGAACGCCTGTATCAATGACCAGACGGCAGGCCCGCCACATCTCGTAAGTAAGTCGGCCGAAATCCTCGTAGGGTGTTTCATAAATATTCATCTCGATACCGAGCTTTTCAGCATAAAGCGCCCAGCCTTCACCATAGGCCGAAATATAGTCATTACGTCTGAAGTCCGGTTGTTCGCCCTGCTCCATTGCAAGCCCAAACTGCAGGTGATGGCCCGGCATGGCTTCGTGCAAAGTCAGTGCCGGCAATGTATAAAGCGTCCGGCTTTCCAGTGCATAGGTATTGACCCAATAGTAACCACCTTTGTGTCCATCCAATGGCGATCCCACGTAACGCCCGGCGGTATAAAATGGCGCAATATTATCCGGCACCGGTGCTACGCCGTATGGTTGACGCGGCAGTTTTCCGAATAGCTGCGGCAAACGGCCATCAATTTTCTTAGCGAAGTAGGAAGCCTCCGCCAGTAGTTCCCGAGGGGTTTTTGCATAGAATTGTGGGTCTGTACGTAAAAACTGGATAAAGGCTGCAAAGTCACCCTCAAACTCCAGGTCCTTGATGATGGTCTCCATTTCAGCGCGAATCCGGGCCACCTCGGACAGACCAAGTTGATGAATTTCTTCAGCCGTCATATCTACCGTTGCATAACGATAAATTTGCTCGTCGTAAAAACGCTTGCCCTCCGGCAGATTGGAAGCACCCAACGTGGTTCGTGCATTGATGAAATACTCGTCCTCGAAAAAGTCGAGCAGACGTTCATATGCCGGTACGACACCTTCCATAACAGCAGCGCGTGCCTGCGCCATCAGTGCTTGTCTTTCTTCTCCACTGATATCTTCGCCCATATGTAAAAACGGTTTGAAGAAAGTACTTTGCTCAGGGCTCTCCACCAATTGTTTTCTGATCGGCTCTTCTCGCCCGGCAAGAATCACACGTGGCTGGCTCATACCGGTACGCAGACCCTCGCGCATTAATGCGATGTACTCATCCATCACAACGGGTAGTGTTTTAAGCCGTGAAATGTAGTCACGGTAGTCTTGTGCAGAAATTATGTCGCTATCGTCGCCCCATCGGGTCCACGACATATAAAACCCCGAATCACTATTGAAAGGGATCAGGTAAGCCCTGGTTTCATAGTCTGCCAAATACTGGTGAATCTGCCTTTCGAACATGCGGTAATTAATACATTCTTCGCGCTCGAGTTTGTCGCAGGAGATCGCAGCCAATTCAAGCCTGATCTGTTTCCAGTACTCATAGCGTCTGAGCTGGTCTTTTTCACTGACATGCGTAATCTGGCCGGCATTTTCCTTGCTGCCATTTCTACGTGCCAGGTTGGGAAACTCAGTAACCCGAAACTCCCACTCCTTTTTATACAGGGCATGAAAAGCTTCACTATCCTCACCTGCAAAAATATTGAATGACAGGCAGATAGCGAGCAGAGGGATGAGTTTTTTCATTAGATATACCTTTCTGAATTCTCAGGAAACAAGGAACCCTTTCCAGTAGGGGTCATCTTGTGGGTCCACCGTAATGGTGTTTTCACCATAAATCCGGGCCCAGCCTTCAATTGATGGAATGATAGCCTCGTAATCACCTACCCGCGCGACATCTTCGATTCGACCCGTGAACTGACTGCCAATAAAACTCTCATGTACAAAACGTTCACCCTTGGCCAACTTGCCACGCGCCGCCAGTTGCGCCATGCGTGCCGACGTGCCGGTACCACATGGCGAGCGGTCTATGGCCATGTCTCCATAGAAGACTGCGTTACGGGCATCTGAACCCGACACTTTTGGTTTACCGGTCCACTCCAGGTGTGAAAGCCCGCAAATACGCGGGTTTTCAGGGTGTATGAAACTATACTTGGCATTCAGGCGCTCTCGCAGGCGTGGACTGATACGCAAAACATCACTGGCACTCAGGTCTTCCAGGTCACGATAGTGGGTTTGTGGATCGACGATGGCATAGAACGCACCGCCATAACCCACATCCACCGTAAGCTCACCACCCAACTCCGGACAATTAACTGTTAAATCCCGGGCATGCAGATAAGAAGGAACATTGATTAGTTTGACTGATTTCACCCTGCCATCTCTTTCAGTATAGCTAGCGACCACCTTGCCGGCCGGGGTCTCAAGGTGTAGCTCACCAGCAATGCGTGGCTTCACCAGTCCTTTTTCAATGGCGATGGTCACGGTACCAATGGTGCCATGACCACACATGGCCAGGCACCCCGAGGTCTCGATGTACAAGACACCGGTGTCGCAATCGTCCCGGGAACTGGGATACAACATACTGCCGGACATCATTGCGTGCCCACGCGGTTCGAACATCAGGGCAGTGCGTATCCAGTCAAACTCGCGCATAAAGTGCTCACGCCGGTCCAACATGGTTTCACCATCCAGATGCGGGGCTCCGCTTGTGACCACGCGTACCGGGTTGCCACAGGTATGCGCGTCAATACATTGAAAACTTGTTGCGGCTGGTTTTTTCATGGATAGATCAGAGTCTCCTTAAGCAAACCGATCAAAACGAAAAGCGGACATGTCGAGATTCAATTCCGTTTCGGTCACCATGTCTGCAATGATACGCCCCGTCGTGGGGCCCTGGGTCAGACCGTAGTGACCGTGACCAAATGCATAAAACACATTTGAATGGCCAGGTGACCCGGAAATAACCGGTAGTGAATCGGGTGTTGCCGGTCGGTGCCCCATCCACTCGGTTACATCACGGGTTTCAAGACCGTCAAGATAGTAACTGGCCTGCTTCAACAGGACTTTAGCACGTCTGAAATCGGGCTTTGCATCCAGTGACGCAAATTCTGCCGTCCCGGCCAGCCTCAGACCCTCTTGTAACGGGGTCATGACAAAGTGGCGGCTAAGTGACATCACAGGATGATCAAGCTCGATACCGGGATTGCTGATCTGAGAGTGATAACCGCGCTCCGCAATCAAAGGCACCTTGTAATCGAGTTGTTCTGCAATTGCGTTGGACCATGCACCGGCGGCAACCACGACCTGATCCGCCTCGACGGTGTTTCCCGATTTCATTTGAACCTTCACACCCGCTTTGTTTGCATCGATCTTTGTGACCCGGTCCTGAATCCAGTTGCCACCGTTGTGAAAACAATCTTCCGCGATTCGTCGGGTGACCCTGGCCGGGTCCAGCAGGTGGTGCCATTGAGGCATTAACAAGGCTACGCCTTTTTCCAGTTTCAGTTGCGGCACCATGGAGTTCAGATCATCTGCACCGAGGCGGTGGCTATCAAAACCCAGCCGCTTGATCAGGTCGAACTGCCATCGGTCGGCAAGGTATTCCTTTTCAGTATCGAATACGTGTATGGCACCCGGAGAACGCTTCAGGTTGCTTGATCCCGTTTCTTCAAGAATAGTATCGAAATCCCCGAGAACCCTGTGCATCAGCAAGGCCTGTGCGCCGGCGATCTCCTCAAGCCTTTGCATGTTGCAGGCACGCCAGAATTTCCAGAACCAGGGCACCAGGGCGGGAAAATCCCAGGGCCGTACTCTCACCGGACCCAGGGGATCCAGTAACCAGCCAGGCACCTTTTTTACCATACCCGGCCAGGAAGTTGGCACCACACCGGAAGTCGCGATACAGGATGCATTACCGTAGCTGCATGATTGACCCGGTAATTCAGGGTCTATCAAGGTTACATGCAGACCCTTGCGCTGCAGATGCCAGGCGCAACTACTGCCTACAATGCCGGCACCGATGACGACACAATGTCCTTTCATTTCAGCTCAACACATCCAGCTCATTCAGCAATTCCTCCAATGTCCTAATGATCTCATCCAAAGCCCTTATCGCACCAGCACCATTTCCGTCAGCCACCGCCCTGGCAAGTCCTCCATGGAGTTGTACAGCACGAGGAAGGTTCAATTGCTTGCGGTGCAGATACCACAGACGCCTGCACTGGGCATGCATCGCAGTAAGTGAATCCACCAGGAAACGATTGCTGCAGGCGGCTTCCAGCAACTCGTTCAGACGCTGATCAAGACGAAAGAATGTCTCCACATCAGTGTCTGCAACTTCTATTTGCGAGCCGAGAATCCTTATCGCCTGGCGCTGATCAGGTGTCGCACGCTCAGTTGCTTTGACCACCAACAACCGCTCCATCACCCGCCGGGCCTCGATAATCTGGCCCAGATCTGAGCGGCGCAGCGGCGTAACCATCAAGCCCTTACGTGGCAATACCTGTAACAGCCCCTCTGCCGACAGCTTTTGAATTGCCTCTCTTACCGGTGTACGGCCTATACCTGCCTTTTCCATCAGGTCTTTTTCGGCTACCAGCTCTCCAGGTGCAAGTTTGAGTGTGACCAACTGCTCTTCAAGCAAGCGATAGGCCTGCTCGGCCAGGCTGCCGTGCTCAGATGACGGCCCGTGAACTGCATTCATACCGCTGGACGGTTTGCCAGTGCCTGCTCTACCACCTGACGCACATGGCGGGTTTCTGATTCGTTCAGAGCCAGCCTTGGTGAACGAACTCGTGCCGAACCAACACCCATAATTTCTTCAACCAGCTTGATCTGTTGAACAAACTTTGGACCGATATCCAGGCTTAACAGTGGTAAAAACCACTCATAAAGCTTTCTTGCCTCGGCCCATTCACCGGCACACATCAGGTCGTAGAGACGAACCGTTTCTCTCGGGAATGCCACCACCAGGCCAGCTACCCAGCCGATGGCACCAAGGGAAAAACACTCGTAAGCCAGATCGTCAACACCGCAAAAGATGGCATAGCGGTCACCGGTCCTGCGCCGGATTTCCGGAACCCGGCGGGTATTAGCCGAGGATTCCTTGATGGCGACAAATTTAGGGTTTCCAGCCAGTGCCTTGAAATCAGCAGGAGTCAGGTCTGTACCATAGGCCACGGGATTGTTGTACAGCATGATCGGTACCCCTGAGGCAGCAGCAACTTCCTCAAGGTAGCTCATGGTTTCGGGTTGATCACTGGGATAGCGCATCGGGGGTAACAACATAAATCCATCGATACCCATGGCTTCTGCACGGCTTGCGTAATAGCAGGCCTGGCGGGTATCGGATTCAGCAATACAAGCCAACAGAGGAACGCGGCCATTGACCTGCTTGATAAAAAACTCTGTCAATTGGAGCTTTTCATCTATGCTCAAGGTCGGGTTTTCACCCAGCGAGCCAAGAATAATTACACCATGTACACCTGCTTCCAATTGAAACTCCAGGTGTTTGGCCATTGCATCCAGATCAAGACTCATATCGGCCTTGAATTTGGTCGTTACTGCCGGGAATACACCCTGCCAACTATCTGTATTCATTTATATTTTCATCCTGCTTGAGTTAATATACTTCTGATATATCACTGCAAGTATAGTCTTTTGAAGAATGGTTTTACAATAACAATCTGTTTCAGTTTGTCACCTGTGGCAATCCGGTGACGGGTCCGCGGCAACAATCAGATTCATTTCATCCACAAAAAAGCCGGCAGAAGAACCCGCCGGCTTTGATTTTAACTGTGTGACCGATCAGTTTTTTCGTATTTTGATCGCACCGTTAACGGTGTCTA